>LNEB01000014.1 GCA_001464795.1 Bdellovibrionales bacterium Ga0074139 | reverse complement strand
CTGAACTAAATAGGCGCTTTCTTGACCATAAGCGTTTTACCGCTCGATCTTGATCTCAACACTACTGCGAGCAAATCATAAATCGATTTGATTTGGTTTTGAAGCAGCTCGCAAAGGGTGGTCGCGGTATAAACTTTGAATAGCTAAAGCTCATGTTCCATACATACGCCTTCAGAAGCCTTATAATCTTATTAACCGCACCTTTTGTTGTTCATGCTGCCAATATTTGTGACAGCGACAACATTAAGCGTCTCGCAGCAGATAAAGGAATATACCAATCCTCAGAAGATTTATTTTCATCCGTAGGTAAAAGATCAAATCTGCATGTTATCGGCGAAACTCACTTTTATACCGACACAGCTCTGCTCAGCAGAATTGTGTCTGAACTTGCGTCTCAAATCTCAGGCAAAAGAAAATGTGTCTTCTTAGAGTTACCGAAAGATGGGCTCAAAAATTTTGAAGAGCTTTTTGAGAAATATCGTAAACGCCCCAATTTATCTCCTGAGGAACTCAAAAAAATTGAATACTGGTCGAAGTACTATCCATCACTCGTTCAATCAGCAGAAAAAAATGGATTAACGGTTTTTGAAATCGATCACCCAGGACACATTGATGGGAGCAAAACAGAAGTAGAAAGAAATGAAGCGATGGCGAAGATTGCACAGCAACTACTTACAGATTCAACCTGTGACAGTGCCATATTTTTTGTAGGAAAAGCCCATATCTCGCCGTTAGAAAACCATCCATCCGTGGTGAGTTTAATTAAAGCACTAGGTCTAAAGCCAATTACGTACAACTTATCGGATCTAAGCGAGCAATCAGATTTTCGGCTGTCGTCATGGGGAAATTTAGTTTGTTCTCCAAGAGATGTATTGCCGAATGCATTTTCAAATGAGCTGCTGTTACCAGAAACTCGCTTATATCCATATTTGCCAAGTGAGCGAAAGCCTATCTGGAATGATTTTGACTTTTCGATAACCCGTTAAGCAGAATTGACCGTTCAGTAAAGACTTCAAAATAAGCTGAGGTCAGGAGACAAACTTTCTGACCTCTTTGCTTTTAGGGACTTGCAGATTGTATCGAAATCCATGCTTTCTTGTGCAGTCTGATTTAAAGCGTGGTTTTCGATACAAAAAAGACAAAAAAAGTGAGCCCCGGTTAAGGGCTCACTTCTAAGATCTATTATACTGTTGGTTTTACAAACTCAGGGAAAACGACAGTCGCTTCATTGATTTTTTTCTCTTCCTCCAAAGCTTTAATTCTTGCAGCTTCTTCATCTCTTTTCATGGCAAGTTTTTCTTGATGAACACTCCCGTGACTGGTTTTAGCTATGATAGAAATTTGTCTGTAAGTTAAGCCTGATTTTAAAAGTTTTCGGATTAAATCTGAATCTCTCAGTTTCTTTCTGCCAATTAATTTCCCTTTTGCTCGAGCATTTGCGAGACCAATTTTCACACGGTCTGCAATTAAATCTCGTTCCAGTTGGGAAATCGAAGCAAGGATCGAAAAAATTGCGATTCCGACAGCGCTATTCGTATCAATTTTTTCGGTTAAACTTACGAACTGGATATTTTTCTTTTTGAAGGCTTGCAAAGCGTTTAAAAGATGGGTGGTACTTCTCGCAAACCGTGAAAATGAATAAACCACAACGGACGAGATTTCATCATTTTCAACCGCTGCCATCATTCGATCCAGGGCAGGGCGAGAGGACTTTGTTCCACTAACTCCTTCATCAGTGAAAAATTCGACCTCGGTAATGTTATTTTGTTCACAATATTGCTTTAAAACTCTGACCTGTGACTCCATACCTGTGGATTGATCCAATGTACTTACTCGTGCATAACAGGCTAACTTTTTTGCTCCCATAAATAGCTCCTTAAAATAGAAAAGGGCCGGACAAAGCCGACCCTTTAGAAAGACATAAATTTAATAATTATTTAAAACTGAACTAATCTTTATTAGACGGGCGGCGTGGTTTCGCCTCCGTCATAGCTTTTGTAAATTTCGAGTAGCTGATTTGATCAAACTGATAGGCATGTTTTGCTGAGACCGCGGTTCTCTTTATTCTGTCGTAAATGGTCCCACCAATCCCTATAGTTAGGCTCAGCCCTAAAAAGACTGCGATGAGGTTAAACATTTTGTACTCCTTTGCTCTTTTTTAGGGAAACCCTGCTGTTTTAGTTTTTGCAGGTTATCCCTAACGGTAGTTCGGCCAACACCCATAATATTGGCTATTTGCATCATAGTTAGGCCATTTTCCCAGTAAAGTTTTGCCAGCTCGTCCAGGTTAAGACCTTGTTTTCTCCACTGAACCCTATATATCCTCTTTATAGAGAATTGGGTTGGTTCGAATACATTAGCTTCGCCCCTACCAGATTTCACAATCAAAATCCGAATCAGATACTGTTCACATCAGGTTGATAAAGAACTGAAATGACCTTCAGCCGTTTTTCTTTTCCGTTTGGAACGGGCCAATTAATGGTTTGACCTACTTTCAAACCGATAAGGGCTGAGCCTATAGGAGCTAGAATTGAGATTTTATTCTCATTGATGTTGGCTTCGTGAGGATAAACTAGGGTTACGATGGAATCTTTTTTCGTATCCAAATCTTGAAAGCTGATCGTTGAGTTCATAGAAACGACATCTTGTGGAAGCTTATCGTTAGAAACGATTGAAGCTCTACTCAGCTCCTCTTCTAAAAGTTCAGCGATTTCGCTTTGTGTTGAGCTCACTAGGGATGAAATTTTTTGGAAATCATCTAGGGTTAAAATCAAACTATCTTGGCTATACATATAATTGCTCCGATAGGACAGATTGATAAAATCAAAAATGTCCTAAAAAAATTTTTTGTTATTTGAGAAGAGATGGAAAGTGGGTGTGGGCGGTTGAAGTTGAGAGAAGTAAAATTCCTCAACCGCCAAAAGTAATGAATTTAAGAACCAACCCAGCATACTGGATTAGTGAAAAAAAACACGAAATAAAAAGGAAGTTTTGCGGTCTCACAAACTATATTATAGCAGAATATTTTAATTATTCAATGCCTATTGAAGCCAAGTAAATTCTGATAGCGATTATGATTTTGGCTTGAATAAATTCTCGAAGCAAATCAAATAGATTTCATTTAATTTTTTTTTAATATTATTTTGATTTAAATTCAGGTTTTAGATTCTACGATTTTACAAATGGAATATATGAAGCGCCTAAGAAATTGGATGGCAGTAAAAACTAATACGGAACACGAGATTCTGATTACAGATTCGCGTGATATCAGATTCCAAGACGTAGAAATCTTGGCTTATTTGATGGATGTTTCTTACCAGGGAACGATTGACCATGAGGGTGAATCTATTGATCAGTGTGTGCAGGAAATGCAGGACACAATTAGTGGAAAATATGGTTCGTTTGTTACTCAGGCATCAAAATTAATAGTAAGAGATGGGAAAGCAGTTGCCGCTTGTCTTATTACAATGTGGAAGGATAAGCCTCTCATTGCGTTTTCAATGACGGACCCTAGTTACCAAAGGCAAGGACTCTCAAGGAATCTTATTCTAGAGGCTATGAAAGCTCTTTCACAATCGGGCGAAAAGGTTTTATATCTCGTTGTGACTGAGAGTAATACGCCTGCTCAATCTCTTTACCGAAAAATTGGCTTCAAGGATTTAGGCGAGGCCTTGCCTGGACAGCCACCCCCTTTAATTTATTAGAATTAAAGTTAGGTGTTGTTGTCAAACAACGGGTATTCGATCAAGTGACTCGAGCTCAGTTGCGTTGGACCGGGTCCTCGACATACTTCATTGTCGGATTTAAATATCGTCTCACTTCTGCCCTGATTTCATTTGATGCCTTATTATGTGCAAGAATCAGATTCAAAATTTTTAGTGATCCAGCATTGAAATCAGGGTTAAACCCAACAAACCTTGTTGGCCGAATGATATCGAGGATCGTAGAAAGGCCAGATGCTGTTACCTGTGGCTGACTCATCAAGAGCTCCAAGAAAGAATAAGATTCCTCATTGCTGGAATCATAAGCGTTGCTTGCAATCAGCAACAGGTCTTTCTCTTGGATTCGAGCGTCTGGAAGCAATTTCTGAACTAAATCCATGCCTGAGTTTTTATTTTTTAAATACTTAAGATAGCGCACATAAGAAATCAAAACATTGTCATTGTCTTTAAAGTGAATCATTAATGACGAAATGGATTCGGTCAATTTACTTTCAATTAATGGATTTGTGGCATTTAACTCTGTTGCAGTGTCGATAAAAATCTCTGCAGTGCTTGCATCAAAGGATGTCAATTGCTGGCTTAATAGTCGTAAGACATTGAACTTTATGTCTGGGGAAGACTCATTACCGCGTCTGTAGTTGGATAAGGTCATCTTGATAGTCTTGATAGAGACAGGTTTTGAAAGCCCTTCAATCGTTACTTGATGAATCGCTTCCCGTGAGAACCACTTTGATCGAGACAAATCACTTTGTGCAAAAATCATCATGTTTTCTTTCAATTCAGTTGATGTGGCTTGTCGCCATAGTTCTAAAAAAACACCTTCAGTGTTTTTAATATGGGCTCTTGAATCAAGTAGGTTAGAAAAAATATAGAACTGTTCAATTGTGGTTCGATTCTTTGAAAGTTGCTGATACAAGCTTGTATAGTCATCTGTAGAATCAACAGCAGTAGTTGAAAAATTTAAAATAGCTTTGTAATCATACTTTTTTTCGTCAGCTAAGATCCGGGATATCATCAGTCTCTCTTTGGCAGATATGAAATTTGAAGACTCATTTAAAATTAATTGGAAGAACTCAGATGAAAAGTTTGTATAATGCTCTGACTTTAAAACAGTTTGAAGAATGAATAGGCGTTCGGTAGCTGGCATTGGCTTTTTGAAAAGAGATCCTATGAGATCCCTCAAATTAAACTGATTAAATAACGGATGAGTGATAATGAGTTCGGCTGTTTTCGCATCACGGACACTATTTTCCCAAAGTCTTTGAGTGAAGTCTAAAACTTGATTGTTAATATTTGGCAGTTGCAAAACAGCTTTCATGAAATCACTTGTGACACTTGAAATGCTATCATCTCCGACTTTTCCATTATTTAAAACTAGGCCAATACAAATCATATCGCGAAAATCATCTATATTTCCCATGATATGAAGTTTTGAGTCATTACTAGGAACAAACTGAAAATAAAATGGACGGTTCAATTTTTGGATTAAGTAGGCATCACGCTGAGCGATTTCTTCTGATGAATTCAGAGGTTTTGTCCAGTTGCCATAGCCAGTCTGAAGGCAGGACTGTTGGAAGACACCGAAGTCTGAGGGATCAATGGCACTCTTCGTTTGTAGATGTGACGGTATCAATTCTAAGTAAAATTTTGACCGTTCATTATTAGAAAAAGGATCCAACTGTGCAAAGGCTGACAATGGCAGTAAGGCTGTCAAAAATATGGACAGGAATAGCAGCTCAAACCTGAACGAATGCGGCTTGCGAGGTGTTGAATCAGTCATGAAAGTGAGTGTGGCAATCTTTGGGCCACCTGCAGCCTACAGCTTAATGATTCAGTTGTTCTGTCATTCGGTAGTCAGCCCCGTTTTTTTCATATTTACTATTCAGATTTTACGAGCTATGGCTTGAGTGCCTTATGGATAACACTGGACTTTTGATTAGGTCAAATTCACGGCCAAGGTCCTGCCATCTTGAGGTTTGAGGTGTAAAAGTGGCTCATGCTAAACCAGAACATTTAAAAGAATTTACTCCACTGATCGAAGAAGTTAGAAAATGCCATTTACTAAAGGAAAAATCCTTTGGATGTTTCTATTATAAAAGTAAAAGTGTGCTGCATTTTCATATCAAAGTTGAACGAATCTTTGCTCATGTTTATGACGGAGATGATTGGCAAGAAGTTGATCTAGTATCAAAATTATCAGCCACGAAGCAGAAAATCTTATCTAAAAGTATTTTACAAATGCTTCCCATAAAAGATTAATAATATGCAATTTGAAATCGAAGTCCAAGAAATTATAGACCGTGAAACAACAGCGTGGACCCAGAAGTCCACAGATTTACTGTTATCAATTTTTCATCCCAATATGGTTTGGGTTTGGCCTTTAGATAATAAAAATTATGATCCTATAACTTGGATCACTCCTCAGGGAAAGTTTGAGTACAATAAGTATTTGAAAATTTATTCTGATTGGTTTGCAAAATTTGAATTAATAAAAAATGAAAGAATTGTTAAAAAAATTACGATGACCAAAGAAAACGATGGAGCTTTTGCTATCGTTGATATTGATACATTATGGCGATCTAAAAGTGGCGAGGAATCCCACTGGTTGGGACGCACAGGAAAAACCTATGTCAAAACAATCAATGGTTGGAAAATGATTAATCAAGTTGGAGGATTCGCAAATGAATTATTTAATTAATTTAGGGGTTTTATTTGGCACTTTTTTATTGAGTTCCTTAAGCTTTGCTTGGAACGCCCAAACCGAATGTTCTTACCTACAAAAAGAAAATGAATCAGGAAATCGATTTTTTATGAATTTCACTATCAAGGCCAGTACAGATAGTAATGCCTTTTTAAAAACACTAACTGTAATAGCTGCCGACGGCACGAACCTTGTTTATTTTCAAGAGGGTCAAAATCCTACAAAAGAAACTATCCTGCTTTCCAATATTTCTTTTAACTCATCTGAGTCATCAAACAGCACCCCAATTGACTTTCAAGTTCTAGAAGAACCTCAAAATGTGACTCCTCTTGATCTGTTTGAAAATTTATCGATGATTGAATTTTCTCAAAAGGTTTCTATTGTTGGCTCCAATATACAATTGATTGGTATTACTCTTGAATGCTCAAGCATTGAAACAATAAAATGATTCTTCCACCCATCTCAGTAAAAGATAAAAATGGTAGCGAATACGTATTCAAAACACCCAGTTCCAGTGAGGCTATGGTTATTTTAGATTCCATGGCCGTAATAGCCGCTAGCAGTCCTTACATTTTGTCGACACCAGAATCATTTAAAGCCAAATCCATTGATTCCCAAATTAAGTGGCTTGAAGACGCTGAAAAAAGCGATGTGGCTATTATTATTGCAGCTTATGATTCCAGTGGTCGAATTGTGGGTTTTTGTAATGGACGAAGTTATGCTGATATTAAGCGCCAGCACCGGGCAGGCTTGGGTGTATCGCTTCACCCCAGTGTGCGTGGCCTGGGGCTTGGAAAAAAGCTTATGGAAGTATTATTAACTCAAATGAGGCAATTTTCAGGGATTCAAATTATAGAGCTTGATGTCATGACTCAAAATCTAGCAGCGGTAAAAATGTACGAAAAATTAGGATTTAAAAGAGCTGGAGTGTTTCCAAAGGCTTTTATTTTTGAAGACGGTTCGGTATCTGATAATCTAACAATGTATTTAGATGTTTTTTCATTGCCTGGGACCTAGATTCTAAGATGTCATAGAGCCATGAACGAGCACAGACACTATCAATTCGTCAGGGGCACAAGGTCTCTTACTTTGAAAGATCATGAAAACATCAAAGAATTAAATCAATATTCTGATGTCGTGCTAGCTGCTACTGGTGATAATATTGAAATTGATCTTAAATTATTCTTTGATTACTTCGAGCAAAATAAAAAAGAAATTTATACTTTCAATGGCTCAAAACTTTGGCGGGGAATTCAGCCTATTTCAGGGCCCCACATCAACAGCCCTTATTACAAAATCAACAAAGAATTTTTTGATTTGTTTCCTAATTTATCAGAGCAAATGAAAGACATTTTTCCTTTTAAAGAAATTCATACCTTTCACTTTTGGGAACAGGTGGGTGACACTCCCGCTCATCAAGATGGTGGTGTGGCTGATTTGGCTTACCATTTTCCTTGGAGTTACCGAATTATCTTGATGGATCATTACGAACCCTCCTTTTTTGTTCATCCATTAAAACAAAAAAACCTTCTTCCTTATCAAAAGGGAGTCGAGTATTTAAGGCCTGTTATTGATACTCAAAAGCATTATTTAAAATTGCCACCAGATTCTAATGTTTTTTGTTTTAATAATAGTGGATGTCTTCATGGATCAGATAAGCCCAAAGTTAGAAAAGTGATTGGTTTTTTAGATGCTGAAATTGATTTTGAAAAACACTTAAAAATCTTAAAAAAATCGACTGAAAATTATTCTGATTTTGTAATCAGAAAGGAAAACTTTCTATGAATAAGTATTTATTTTTGCTTGTGGTAAAATTCTTTTGTCTGAATTCATTTGCACAGTCGGCTGATGTCACTTGCTGGAATGATGATTGTTTAAAAAATGGATGGACCTGGATTAGTGGCTCAGGTTCCATCGATTATGCCTGCTACCGAGAGGGTTGTAACTCCTCTGGATGGATATTAAGTCAGACTCAGCGCAGTTATACTCAATGTAAGGCTGCAGGTTGTTTTGCTGAAGGTTGGTATCAACTTAGTTTAGACACACAAAATCTTCAAAGAGATGTAGTGTGTGGGATACAGGGCCCAGAACAAAATTGTTTTAAATATGGTTGGACTGTTTATTCCCGAGAAAGTGGCCAGCTTTTCACAGTGATGTGTCGAAATTCTGATTGTTATAATCAAGGTTGGACAGTGCAGTTTATCGATTTAAGAACTATTCAGGTCGGATGTAAGTCGGGGGGATGTTTCACATCAGGTTGGCGTGAAAATTAGTACTATTTTATATCAAGATGATCATTACGTTGCTGTCCATAAACCAGCAGGCTTACTGGTTCATCGAACAGCCCTTGATTCAAAAGAAACCACAGCATTGGTACAAATTCTTCGAGATCATATTGGACAAATGGTTTATCCTGTTCATCGACTGGATCGCCCCACTTCGGGTGTTATAATTTTAGCTTTGCACTCAGAAGCGGCTAACAAATTATCTAATTTATTTAAGACACGAAAAATAGAAAAAAAATATCAAGCCCTGGTTCGTGGATATTTTTCTTCAGATCAGATTCTTAATTATCCATTAAAAGAAGAACTGGATGACATCGCTGATGCTGACTCTGATCAATCACGAGAACCGCAAGAAGCCATTACTTCTTTTCGATGCTTAAATAAATTTGAAATTCCTGACAAAATCGATCGTTACCCAACCAGTCGATTCAGTTTAGTCGAAGCCATACCAAAAACTGGTAGAAAGCATCAAATAAGAAGGCATCTAAGGCATTTGAATCATCCCATCATTGGAGATGTGTCCCATGGGGATGGATTACAAAATAAATATTTTGAGAATCGATTTTTAAAAAGACGAATGTATTTGTGTGCGACAGAGCTGCAATTTCAACATCCTTTCGACAATCGTAATATTTTAATTCAATCAGAATTGTGTGAAGATTTTAAACATACTTTAAAAGATTTAGGTTTAAATGATTACTAGAAGAAACTTTATTAAGTCTCTTAGTTTTCTTTCCTTAGTCCCAGTGATAGGAAAATCTCAATCAAAATTAAATCAAGAATTTGCTCAAGACTCTATTCGGGTTCTTCAGTCTGCGACACTTGAAACTTCCACATTGATAACTGTGCTTGCCCACCGTATCTCTGAATTAGAAATTTCTGTTCAATCCTTCAGTAGTCATCACCCCGCACAAGTAAAAATTGAAAAAATAGATTTGAAGCTGGGTGAATACGTTATCTATCAAGTTCATGCCTATGACCTTGAAGTCAGTGCTCGGTATAGACTTGATATTTTTGATAAAACGCATAATCGACTGACTAAAAGAAATTTCAAGTCACTTGATATCCATCGAAAAGACAATCGAATAGCCGTGGTGACGTGTTCGAACCACCGGAATGCCGATCCCCAAAGGCTTATGTTTGATAACTTAAAAAATAATCGGCCTGATATTATTTTATTTCCTGGGGATTTGGTCTACGCCAACAGTGCTTTAGATACGGTTCTTGGCAGGCCAGCCACACCCGAAGAAGCCTATGCAGTTTACTGTAAAACATTTCTTGAGCTTGATTTTTATTCCTTTGAGGATTTAATTCCTGTTTTTTCAAGCTGGGATGACCACGATATGGCATTTAATAATGCTGACTCCACTCATCCTAACCTAGAAATCATGCTTAAAATGTTTCGCACTTTTTACCCTGTTGATAATCGTGTGGTGGGGATTTCCCCAGGTCCTGGAGTTTCTTTTTGCTTTGATGCTTTTGGTGCGCAGTTTCTGTTTTTAGATGTCAGATATTTTTTTGATAAAAAGAAAAAGTTTATTTTAGGATCTGAGCAATTGAATTGGTTAATAAATAATATCCAAGAAAGTGATAAACCACAAATTCTTGTGTCTGCTTTGCAATTTTGGAATTATGGAAAATTGGCAGAATGTTTTGAAATAGATGCCGAACAAGAGTTCAAAAGTCTTTTGAAACTTCTTAAAGAATTAAAGAACCCAGTTCTTTTTATCTCAGGAGATGTTCATTATTCACAAATTCAAACAGTAAATAAGAATATCTTAGGCTATCCAACCTATGAAATTTCTTCGAGTGCGATTTTTAGTTTATCTTCTAGAGCATTTGGAAAGCGATCGATTGAAAAGGGACAGATTCACTATTACGGCTATCCTAACTTTTTAATGCTAGAGAATTTTCGATGCGAACCGACTGAAATACATATGTCAGTTCGCTGTGTGACTGAAGATTCAAATTCTGAGTTCAAAACCAACCTCAAAATTTTGGCAGAAAGTTAGTCTTCCTCGTCCTCTTCTTCTTCTTCGTCCTCATCATCAAGGTCGTCTTCATCTTCTTCGTCTTCATCCACATCGCCTTCAGAGTCGATTCGGATAAGCCAACCCTCTTCGTAAGGATCTTCCATAATAATAGACGGATCTTCCATGACTTGAGAGTTCACTTCCAAAACTACACCATCAACGGGTGAGTAAATATCCAATGGGCCATCACTGGTTTCAATGGTTCCCACGACAGCTTCGGCTTCTACTTTTTCACCTTCTTGGCTGATTTCAATGGAGGAAATTTCGTCAAAATCTTCTAGGGCCTCTTCATTGATTCCGATTGTGATGACACCGTCTTCGTCCTGCATCCACATGGATCCCATATAATTTCGACGTTCAGCCATAAAAAATCCCTTCAAATGATTTCAATTGATTTACAGTATCTTAATGAACTTTATGCCATTTCAGAAATCAATCTCACAATAACGCACTTAGCCCAGAGCCTTTACTCCAGAGTGATGTTTCTGGTACACACTTATTTTCCGAAAACAGAGTGCCTTGTCAATTTCAGAGGGGGAATTGGTGATGAATCGAGTTTTTGTATGTGGTTCCATGTCGGAAGGCATGGTCCACTTCGACAAAATTAAGTCCCACATCGAATCCATTCAAAACGCATCAGTATTGGCTGCGGCGTATCAACTTCCCAGTGGATATCCAGTGATTACAGCGGGTGGTAATGATTGGGTTCCTGGTCATTTAGTTGAAGTAAAATCTCCTGATTTTTTAATTCCGCTACTCGATCAATTTTTTGGTTTTTCTGAATTTGAACCTCAGAAAAGTCTGCACTTTCGATTGCAAGCCACGGTACGAACTCAGGATTCTTTAGCAAGCTCAGTTACGGCTTGGGTGTATTATCTCAATCCAAAAAAACTACCGGCTAAATCTAAAACCATCTCAGCAGATCAGTGGGGTCAAGCTCTTCATTCTCCTAAATTCATGGATCAACTAACAGATCGACAAAAGCTTTATATTCGTAAACTGGGGCAAATTTCAGGCCGAGAAGTCGTGCCAGTGGACTTGCCTTTGTACCGTGAACTGATGAGTCTTGAGTTGATTGTAGACAAAGGCCGCCGACTTGCTTTATCTAAGTTTGGACAAGAGGTGTACCGTTACCTTGGAGAAACCAAACTTTAAAATTGTACTCGTCGAGCCTGAAATACCACAAAATACAGGTAATATTGGTCGTACTTGCGTAGCTGCTAACTGCGAGCTTCACTTAGTGGGACAATTAGGTTTTGTGATATCGGATGCTAATCTCAAAAGAGCGGGTCTTGATTATTGGCCGCACCTAAAATGGTTTCACCACAAAACCTATCAGGATTGGTGGATGCAGGTCGAAGATCCAAAGCGAGTTTATTTTACCTCAGCTTTTGCTAAAAATAACTACACAGATGTGAAATATCAAAAAGGTGACTGGTTAGTCTTTGGAAAAGAGACAAAGGGACTAGATCCTGCTATTTTGCAGAAGTACCCAGATCAATCATTACTGATTCCATTGTTGGGACCTGCAAGAGGATTGAATTTGGCAACAGCGGTTGCGGTTGTGGCTTACGAAGGTGTTCGACAAATAGGAGTTTGAACTATGCAAAAAAAATCAGTTTCTGTTTTATTATTCCTATCGTTCGCTTTTTTACCAGTGATTCCCATAATTTCAAGTTTCTATGAACTTAGAAATTCAGTGATTTTTGTTCAGCCTGTAGTTTGGGAAATGGATCAGAGTTTTAAAATCACGGTGCCACCCCTGTCCACATCGATGTATGAATTTCGTTTTGAATCAGATGAGTCAAAATGGGAGCCTGTTTTTAATGCAAAATGGAAGTTGTTTTCTGGTTCCGAAGTCTTAGTCGAAAGTCCAACTGAAGGAGTCGAGTGGAATCTTGTAAGACCCTTTTTGGAGCTCAACAATTCCGAGACTTCCGCGACAGAAAAAACTCTCGAAATGACTTTTCTAAATTCTAATCCAGAGAAATATGAAGTTCGCCTTAAAATTTCTAAAGACCGCGGACAAATTTTAGATAAGCACACCAGGCTTTTCATTATTTTACTTGCCTTGAGTCTGGGTCTTACGCTTTTGATCTGGAAACCATTTTTAACTGTCGATTCAGAGTCTAATTCCTAGCAAATGACGCCTGTAGACCTTGCCCCTGTCATAGGGCAGGGATATCCTTAGTCTCATTATGTCTACAAGCCTACTTGCAAAAATATTCGGTACTAAACACGGTCGCGAAATGAAAAAACTCCAGCCTATAGTTGATCAAATCAACGCACTTGAAGCTGGAATGAAAAGTCTTAGCGATGATCAATTAAAAGCAAAAACGACAGAGTTTAAAAGTCGAATTGCAAAAGGTGAAAGCACAGATTCGATTCTGCCAGAAGCTTTTGCTGTCTGCCGAGAGGCTTCAAGTCGCGTTTTGGGAATGCGCCATTACGACGTACAGTTAATCGGTGGAATTATTCTTCACCGAGGAACAATCGCAGAGATGAGAACGGGTGAAGGAAAAACCTTGGTGGCCACTTTGCCTGTTTACTTGAACGCATTGACTGGGCGTGGAGCTCACGTCGTTTCAGTGAATGACTATCTGATCAAGCGAGATGCGGCCTGGATGGGTCGATTGTACAACTGGCTAGGTCTTTCAACTGGAATTATTTTTCACGGCTTAAACGATGAAGAAAGAAAAGCAGCTTACAATTGTGACATCACTTATGCCACAAATAACGAGCTCGGTTTTGACTATCTTCGTGATAATATGAAGTTTGACTTGGAAGACTATGTTCAGCGCGAGTATCACTTTGCCATCGTTGACGAATGTGACTCGATTCTTATTGATGAAGCTAGAACACCTTTGATTATTTCCGGACCAGCAGAGGCTTCAACTGATAAGTATTATACAATTAATAAAGTGATACCGATGCTCGAGCGTGAAAAGCATTTTACAATCGAAGAAAAATCGAAGACTGCAGCTTTAACAGAAGAAGGAATCACGAAGCTCGAACAACTTTTAAAAGTTGGAAACCTTTATGATCCCGAGCACATTGAAACCCTTCATCATGTTTACCAAGCACTCAAAGCTCATCAGTTGTACCGAAAAGATGTCGAGTACATGGTCATGAACAACGAAGTGGTCATCGTTGACGAATTTACGGGTCGCCTAATGCCGGGCCGTCGGTGGAGTGATGGTCTTCATCAAGCCATAGAAGCCAAAGAAGGCGTTGAAGTAAAAAATGAAAATCAAACTTTAGCTTCTATTACTTTTCAAAATTATTTTAAAATGTATTCAAAACTATCTGGGATGACAGGTACCGCTGACACAGAAGCTGTTGAATTTAAAAAGATTTATAATTTAGATGTATCAGTAATTCCAACGAATAAGCCCATTGCTCGAATGGACAATGATGACGTTGTTTACAAAGACCAAAATGCAAAATACCGAGCCATAGTTCGGGATGTAAAAAGCCGAGTCGAAAAAGGTCAGCCTATTTTAATTGGAACTGTCAGCATTGAAAAGTCAGAGACCTTAAGTTCTTTCTTAAAAAAAGAAGGAATTCGTCATGACGTTTTGAATGCAAAGGCTCACGAGCGAGAAGCAGAAATTGTAGCCCAAGCGGGGCGTAAAGGGGCCATCACGATCGCCACCAATATGGCAGGTCGTGGAACTGATATTATGCTGGGTGGAAACGCTGACATCATGGCTAAAAAAGTAGCGCCGGAAGACAGTCCGGAATATCCAGCCGTTTTAGAAAAATTTAAAAAGCAATGTGAAGAAGAGAGAAATCATGTGGTGTCTGCTGGTGGTCTTTACATCGTAGGTACTGAAAGACATGAATCAAGACGTATTGACAATCAGTTGCGTGGCCGCGCTGGTCGCCAAGGTGATCCTGGTGAATCTTGTTTTTATTTAGCTCTTGATGATGATCTCATGAGAATTTTTAACGGCGAAAGAATTCAGAAAATTATGGGGATGTTGAATATCCCTGACGATGAACCCATCACAGCTAAAATGGTGACCAGATCCATTGAAGGGGCCCAAAGAAAAGTAGAAGGGCATCACTTTGAAGTGCGAAAAAATCTACTTGATTATGACAACGTGATGAATATGCAAAGACAAGCCATCTACAAAATGCGCCGGCAAATTCTAGATGGGAATAATGTTGAAAGAACAGTGCTCGATATGCTGGGTGATGTGACTTCAGTCATCTTAGATAACTTTGTACCTGATAATGGCAAACGAGAGGCTCAAAATCTAGAAGGGCTTACCAATGCACTTCAGCAGCAGTTCGGATTGCGTCTTGAGTTTCAAGATTCAGATTCCACAGAAGCCATTACTAAAAAAGTCAGCGAAAACATTAAGATTTCCTATGATAAGCAAAAATCAACAATGGGACAGTTCTTCGAGCAAATTATCAAAATGATTTTGCTACAAGCCATCGATCAAAGATGGAAAGAGCATCTTTCTATTATTGATAAGTTGAAAGAAGGAATTGGCCTTCGTGGGTACTCGGGTAAAGATCCAATTATTGAATATAAAAAAGAGGCCTACTTAGCCTTTGAAAAATTAAATGATGTCATCAAGGGTGACGTTATTGAAAAGCTTCTTAAGGTTCAGATTGTTGCTCAACAAGCGGAACAGGCCATTGAAAGCTTCAGGCCTGAAGCCACAGATGTTGAAGATTTGAATTTTCAACATCGCTCGTCTCCTGGCCTCGAGCAAAGTTTAGGTCAAGGTTCAGATAGCCCCCCAACTCGTAAAATGACCATGAGCCGGGCACCCATCGATCAAGATGACTCTAAAATGAATCGTGCGGACAGAAGAAGATTAGATAAAAATAAAAGGAAATAAATTTGGCAAGTTGCCCGAAGTGCTTTTCAAATATTGAAATCTCATCGCAATTTTTCGGAGGACTATTTACCTGTCCTCAGTGTCAGGCTGTTTACTTTATTAGTTTTGATGGTGTTCCCGAGGGTGTTACCGAGAATGCCAACACTTCTGAAAATGTCATGGTAGAGCCTCCTTTACAGTCACCTGAATTTGATACCCCCGTGCAGCCCATGACAGCAGAAGAAAATCTTCAAAATGTTATTCAGTATGCTAACTCAGATGTGTCTTCTTCACCTTTGACATTTCAAGTGACCATCGAAGGTCTTGATATTTTACAAAATATCAATGAGTTAAAGGAAGTCTTTTCAGACACTAAACTGCAAATGAATTTTCAAGAACTCAGAAAAAAGATCAAGAACGGCCAACTACTGATTGAAAGCATTCCACCGGCAAAGGCTGCGATTCTAGTGCAAAGGTTGCGCAGCTTGGATTTAAAAATGCATTGGGAGCAGAAAGTCTATGAATAGGATTTCTTTATTACTAAGTCTCATCTTTGTTTTTAATTTAAGCTTTGCTGAAGAATCTGAATCAACTACAGAAGAACCTCCGCGAAATGCAAGAGCTGTCAAAGAGCTCATGGATTTAGAGAAGCAAGCTGCGGGCACATTTGCTAAAATTAACGGTAAGGAAGCTTCTATCATTTCGCTATTGAAACAGAAGCAAACTGAAACTGATCCAGTCAAAATCGCAGAGATTATTAAAATTTTGCAAACTGAACATAGTGAAATGAAACAACTGGCGAAAGAATATGATGCACAACTAAGTGTTTTAAAATATCGCTTTCCTGAAAGAGGTTCTAGTTTTGATCGTAAGTACAAACGTTTTAGCTCGAAAAGTCTTGATCAAATGGAACAAGCCGTAGGAGTTGAGAAACATCTTTTTGAGTCACGAAAAAATGTGAAACGAGTTTACGGGGTTGAAGAAAATTCGGCACAGAAAAAAGCAGACGATAAGAATCTGAATAAAAAAGATTCCCTTTTAGATCCATCAGTTTTATCAAAATAAATTATTTAACAGGTTCAAACTGAGGAACAGTTCGAATTTTATCATTCTTTCGGACTTTAAGTTCTAACGTGGCCTCTTCTTGGTCGGAACTGCTGCGTGAGCGGACGAGCTCTTGAAATGTTCTAATATCTTGCGATTCATTGAGCTTATCAATGTAGGCCGCTTGCTTTTCTGGAGGGGCTTCGTAGGGGTCACCGATGTAGACAGCTTTTCCGTCTTGAAAGTGAATTTCTTTTTCAAAGCGATTTTGATCGTGATAATAGACGATAAACCAACGATCTTTTCCATGAAAGCGTGTTACGGCACGTGGACCACCTATGGCTTCTAAAACCTGATCCTTATCCATACCAGGCTTCAAACTGCTAAAAGCTTGAACCATGTTTGTCTGACAGCCTAATAAAGTGGTGATGCTTATAACGGCAATTAAAAGCGAAAATTTCCCCATGCTACTAGATTATAGAATGTTCCGTTAATTGGCTAATTTGAAAATGAAGTGTTTCGATTTGAAACACTTTTCTACTACCATTCGGCTGCAACAGAAACCATTGAGAGACCACCGCCAGAGCCGACAAACATAAGCTTGTCGCCCTTTTTTAGTTTTTTCTCTTGGACAGCATCCGACAAGCACATTCCTATGGAAGCTGAACCTGTATAGCCATAGGATTGCATAATGAGATGAGCTTTTTCCCGTGGGAGTTCTAGCTTATCCATGGTTTCATAAATGCTTTGCACATTGAATTGAGTAATAAAAAAGTGATTGATATCGCGGTAATTCCAGCCCGCTTTTTCGCAGGTTTGTTTGATTAAGCCAGGCCAGTTGTTACCATTGGTTTCAGGAGGAATTCTTTTGGGGAAGCTAAGGAGGTGCTCTTTTTTATCCAAAACATCCTGATTAAAAGGCTTATAAGATCCACCGGCATAAATTCCCATGTAATCATGAAATTCACCCAACGATTTATAGCTGGCTGCTAAGATTCCTGTTTTTTCTTGGGTCGATTTTAAAACAACAGCACCAGCGCCATCGGCAAACAAAGTAGCAATTTTATAATCTTCCAAATTCAGCCACTTACTCATGGCATAGGCACCAACAACCAAAATATTTTTCATGGTCGAATCAGTTTGGATGTAGCGGCTAGCTGTATCGAGAGCAGTTACAAACCCTGCGCAAGCGGCATTCATATCAAAGGTTCCAGCATTCACTGCTTTTAACTTATTTTGTACAACTGAAGCTGTCGAGGGGGATAAATAATCGGGAGTATCAGTTGCAACGATAATCAGGTGTAGATCTTCAGCTTTGATGCCTGCTGCCTTCATGGCCTGTTCGGCTGCGGGAATAATGAGATCAGATGTGCTTTGTTCGGAACTCATCCAATGTCGTTGATAGATATTTCGTTGTTCTTTTAAAAATGTGTCGATGTCTTTTTTGTATAAATCGTTAAAAAATTGATTGGGTACAATTTTCTCAGGCGCATAGTGACCAGTTCCTGCAATGTAAGCATAAGACATAAAATCTCCTTCAGAATCTAAGAATCTCCTCTCAAAGCTGTATGGGATTGTCATCTATTAAAAACAGAGTTCTTGCTCTAGACTTTGAAATTGACCCTATGGCATTTATTTGTCAGAAGATTTCTATGACAAAAATACAATTTGATTTATCAGGCAAAAAAGTCGTCGTTACGGGTGGAGCTTCAGGCATCGGCTTTGAGATTACCCGTCATTTTTTACAAGCAGGAGCCCATGTCACCATTTGGGATCTCACTCCAGATTCATTGGCTAAAGCAGCCTCTGAGCTAGTTCAGTGGAAGTCCCAATTGACAACGGATTCCGTCAATGTGGGAAATCGTGATCAAGTGGCTGCTGCAGCTGCCAAGTTAGACCGTGTTGATGTGGTTGTGAACAACGCAGGGATTACGAAAGATAAAAGTTTTGCTAAAATGTCCTTTGAAGACTGGGACGCTGTCATTCAAGTGAATCTGACTGGATTATTTAATGTCACTAAAGGCTTACTCGATAAAATGACTGAAGCTCAGGGAAAAAGAATCATTAATATTTCCTCTGTTGTGGGGTTGTATGGAAATTTTGGACAGACCAATTATGCAGCTGCAAAAGCGGGTGTGATTGGAATGACAAAAACATGGGCTAAAGAACTTGGGAAAAAAGGATTCTGCGTGAATGCTATTGCACCTGGGTTTATTCGTACGTCCATGACGTCAGCAATGCCTGCTGAAGTTTTGCAACAAATGGCGGCTAAAGTTCCTGTGGCTCGCTTGGGTGAAACTTCCGATATCGCTAACGCTGTTTTGTTTTTATCATCTGACCAGGCGGCTTACATCAATGGAACAGTCATCAGTGTTGATGGTGGTTTAACTTTATAAAAAAAAATCTAGGTCAGGTGTTCGATGATCAGCTGACCCATTTTTTCTGGGTTTTCTGCGTTCAAGCAGTGACCAGCGCCTTCGATCAAAACAAAATTTGAACCAGGAACTAACTTAGAAATTTCTTCTGCGTCTTCACGGGGAAGTAAAATATCTTGGTCACCAAAAAGCACAGTAATGGGCGTTTTAATTTTACCTAAGATAGATTTTGAATCCAGCCCGCGCAACGCCTGAACCATCAGGGATCCAGTTCCTTGAACAGATTTAAAGGTGTCCTCAAGGATTACATTTTTAAAAAATGGCGTGGATGTATCACAATTTAAAATAGTAAAAGCAATAATGGCTGCCGTTAAATCTTTGTTTGTTTTCATCGCCTCATATTTTTCAATAACGGAATCATCAAATTGAATGCCGTTAGGGCCAACAGGATCTAGCAATAAAGCTTTAGCAAATTGAAACTGGGGTTGGGCCATCAGGTAACAGGATAGTAGGCCACCTGTTGAATGACCCATAATACGAGCTTCGCTTTGTAGCTTGAGGCTAAGAAGAAGTTCACTGTAAGTGGAAACTAGATTGGGGATGTTAACTTTCGAGCGAATGGCAGGGCTTTCCCCACATCCTGGCAGCTCAAGAAAAATGATTCTGCCATTCATTGAATTTTTTTGCGGCCAATGTTTTTTTGCCACTTCGAGGCTTGGGTGCCACCAACGACTTGTGGCCAGATTTCCGTTTAATATAACAAGGTCAAAGGGGGCCGCTTGGTTAAGGACATGGTACCCAACGCTGTAATAAGTCGAATTCCAGATGGCCAAGGCTAACCCCTTTAGTGAAAATTAACGTGCTTTTTTAAAATCAAAATTCAATGGATTTGCAACATAAGTGTCGCCTTTGAAAAGCGCTGGTTGTCCATCCACAATTGATTTAATGAGCTGAGAGGTAAATCTTGGAAATACATCAGGTAGTTTATGCTCAGAAAATTGTACGATGACTCGGCTGGCTTTCGCTGACTGAGGAACTTGATTCCAATAATTTTGAAAAATTTCTTTCGGAATGTATTGATCTTTTTCCGCTAGAATTAAATGCAAAGATTTAGGTGGTAAGGCTTGGGTTTGTTCAATGGGTTGGTAAGTTCTAATTCCTTGAACAATGCGAGTGATTCCCTCGAGCTTGTAAGGGTTTTCTACACTAGAAATTTCTGCCAAGGGATAGGTGGAGTAAACCATTTGTCGAATAAAAAAATCAGTGAGTTCCTCGTCAGTGGCTGGATTGAAAGGAAATGTTTGCCGAGTGTATTTAATTTGTTTTTGGATCAGCTCTTTTTGAGACTGCAAAAACTCTGTGTAAGGGGCAATCATGATTAAATTTTTAACTTCTCTTGGGAAGGCAGCCGTATAGGCAGCTAGAATTCCACCACCATAGGAAAGGCCCACAAAGTTATAAGGCGGTCTAAGGTTTAATTTTTTTACCAGAGTTCTTAGATCTAAAGCTTGTTGAGTGTAAGGAATCGGTCCTTTAGGTAAGGGGTTGGAAAGAAGTGTTGTTCCCATTCCATAAAAATCAAATAAAACAATTCCGTAACCTTGAGCTGCTAGTGGGCTTGCGACAGCGAGCCAATTTCGAGTGCTGTAGGTCAGTCCGTTTAAAAAAATGATTGTGGGTTTGTTTTTTTGTGCACGATTGTACTCAACGTAAAGTTTTCGTCCGTTGATTTCGATCAGGCCCGCTTGTGTTTGTGGATTTGCAAAAGATCCAGCGGAATAAACTGAACATAATAATAGAATCGATAATGCGAAGATTCTCATAAGCCCCCTTGATGGTCCCTAGGGTGGTATCTGTTGGACCCCGGGGGGGTGTCAAATATTTGCTCTAGAAAAAAGATATTGCGATGCATTATATAGAGTTGATGCTCTATTCATAAGTGAAGTAAATGAGCTTCATGAAAGTTATACACGACTGGCTTCAAATTTGGAGTACCCATTCTCCACAGCGAATTGCGCTTATTGATGGTGATAGCCATGAAGCTTGGTCCTATTCCGTGTTTTTTAAGAAGGCAAAAGCAGCGGCTGGATTTTTAGTTAAGAATTTTCGCATTAAAAAAGGTGATCGGATTATTTATGTGGGACAAAATAATTTATCCGTCATTAACTTATTTTTTTCTGTCTCTCGATTGGGTGCCATATTAGTCCCTGTTAATTACAGGCTTACAGCAAAAGAATTGAGCTACATTTTTAAAGATGCGGATCCACAACTGGTTGTCCATGATTCCGAATTCGAAGCATTGGTGAAAGAAACTTTTACTGAAGTGGGTTTCTTCAAACCCACATTAAATATTTCAGAACTACAAAAAAATTCTGAAAATACTGAAGGTTTTTCTGAATTTTTAGCCGAAGAAAATGATCCGGCCATGATTATTTATACTTCGGGTACGACCGGGCGACCCAAAGGGGCGATGATTTCTCATGGGGGTTTATTTTGGAATTCCATCAGCACCAGCATGAGACTTAATATTACTCAGAATGATGTCGCTGTTACTTTTTTACCACTTTTTCACACAGGTGGTTGGAATGTGCTCACAACTCCGTTTTTCAGTCGTGGAGCTTGCATTATTTTAACTCAAAAATTCGTAGCCGATCAGATTTTAAGTTTAAGTGAAAAGTATCAAGCCACTTTACTTTTTGGAGTTCCTACGACCATGGCCCTAATGGCTCAGTCATCTAAGTTTCAAAGTTCTGAGTTATCCACAATCCGTTATGCCATCGTGGGTGGTGAACCCCTTTCCCTCGATTTAATCCAAGTATGGAATCAAAAAAACATTCCCGTTAGGCAGGGCTACGGGTTAACAGAATTTGGACCCAATGTTTTTTCTTTAAATGAAACGGACTCTGTTCGAAAGATGGGCTCCGTCGGTTTTGCCAATGCCTATATTGAAACGAAGGTTGTTGATGAAAAGGGTCAAAATGTGCAGGCCAATCAAATTGGTGAACTTTGGTTGCGTGGCCCAGCCTGTATGTTGGGTTACTGGAATCACCCCGAAGCCACACAGCAAACCTTCCAAGGGGACTGGCTCAAAACTGGTGATCTTGTTCGCCAAGACTCGGAAGGGTTTTTTTACATCGTGGGTCGACAAAAAGACATGTTCAAATCGGGCGGAGAGAACGTCTACCCCGCCGAGGTCGAGCAAGTTATTTCACAACTAACTTGGGTGAAAGAAGTGGCCGTCATTGGTGTTCCTGATGAAAAGTGGGGAGAGTCCGGTGTGGCATATGTCAGTTCGGAAAAGAAGGATTTCAATACGGAACAACTTCGTGAGCATTGCTCAAAAAATCTTGCCAAGTTTAAGATCCCGAAAAGCTTTTTATGGATTCAAGAGTTACCTAAGTCGGGGGCTGGAAAAGTCTTAAAACGAGAACTGGGAACATCGCGATAATTGACAATTACCACCACTATTTGTTGAATGGAGAGCTCTCTTACGCTACATATCAAGTATTACTTATCAGGAGTTTGCAATGTCTGAAAATAAGGACAGTCATAATCATGGTGGCCTTGTGGCCTTTATGTTTTCAATGGCTTTTGTTTTTGTATTTTTCATTTACACAGTTGTGGTTCACAAAGGTGTCGATTTAGGTGAAAAAGTTGTCGATCCTCGTGCGCCAGTTGAATTGGTGGATGGTAAAGCTCCTTTTGATATCGCCAGCGTTTCTGAACCCTGGGTGGGCTCTGAAGATTTAATAGCTCACGGTCAAAAGTTATACTCGGCAAACTGTGCTATGTGCCACGGCGCCACTGGTGCAGGTGACGGAGCAGCAGGGCAAGGTCTTAATCCAAAGCCTCGCAACCTTATTGAAGGTCAGTGGAAAAAGGGTGCGGGTCTGATTGCACAGTTTAAAGTTCTTCAAGAAGGCATCGCAGGGGGCTCAATGGCTTCCTACGCACACTTTAAAGCGGCTGATCGTTGGGCTCTTGTTCATTACGTGAATTCAATAACTCAAAACAAAGGCGATAATGATCCAGTTGCAATCGCTGAGTTTGCTAAGACAGCAAAGTAAAGAAGACTATTAAATGATTATGCAATGGCTCTTGATCTTGATGACGAGTGTTTCTTGGTCGGCGAACAACGCCCCCAAGCCCTATTCTCAAGAACCGGAACCAAAAGTGGCGGCTGAAGTTCCTGAGCAGTTGATCGGCGTGGGGATTAAAGAAAAATTAGGTGATCAGTTAGATCTTACTTTGCCATTTGCTGATGAAAATGGCCGTTCTGTGACGCTGGCCAATTATTTAGGCGGAAAAAAGCCAATCATTATTAGTCCTGTTTATTACAGCTGCCCCGGTTTATGTAATTTCCACTTGAATGGTTTAACTGATGGTTTGAAGGGTCTTGATTGGACCACGGGCGAAAAATACGATGTGGTCGCCGTTTCTTTCGATTCAAAAGAAACGCCGGACTTAGCGAAGAATAAAAAAGAAAATTATATGAAGATGTATAATCGTCCTGGCAGTGAAGCTGGGTGGCATTTTTTAACAGCCTCTGAAGATACAGTTAAAAAATTCACGAATAGTATTGGTTTTGATTTTAAATGGAGCGAAGAAACCAAAGAATGGTCCCATGCTTCGGCGGCTATCATTGTTTCTCCTGATGGAAAAATATCTCGCTATCTGCCTGGAATCGTTTTCGAACCTAAGGATATTAAACTCGCTTTGAACGAAGCTTCTGAAGGTAAGGTTGGAAATTTGATTGATAGCCTTATTCTTTATTGCTTTCAGTATAACCCACACAAAAGTGAGTACACGCTAGCCGCGTTCCAGTTAATGAAAGTGGCTGCATTATTAACGATTTTGATTTTAGCTTTTTGGTTAGTACCTGTATGGATAAGATCTTTTAAAGCTGATAAAAGGGTGTAATTTTTAAGGAGATTCGAAATGTTTTGGCTCAATTTAGTTCAGGCCCAATCTTTTATGCCGACGCCAGCGACAGATATCGCGCAACGAGTGGATAATCTCTATTCGTTTTTATTAATCTCAAGCTTAATTGCGTGCATAATACTAATCGGTGGAATGATTTACTTCGTCGTGAAGTACAAACGTAAATCTGAAAACGATAAAACTCCCAGAATTACTCACAATAACTTTTTGGAATTTTTGTGGTCCTTTATTCCACTTGTTTTATTTTTGATCATGTTCGCTTGGGGCTGGAGTGTTTACCATGACATGAGAAAAATGCCCGAAAATGCTCTTGAGATTCATATCTTTGGTAAGCAATGGGCTTGGGAAGCGCAGTACAAATCAGGAGCTGCGACTTCTAACTTGGTCATGGTTCCTATCGACACAGATGTGAAATTGATTATGACATCAAAAGATGTTCTGCACAGTTTCTACGTACCCAGCTTTCGAATCAAACAAGATACTGTTCCTGGTCGTTATTCGACTTTATGGTTTAACTCTAACAAATTGGGTGAATTCCACATTTTCTGTACAGAATACTGTGGAACTCAGCACTCTGGCATGATCGGAACTTTGAAGGTTGTGACGCAGCAAGAATTTGATGCATGGTTGGAAGAAGAGTCAAAAGTTAGCACACTTCCATTGGCAGAGCGCGGAGCTAAAATTTTCCAAGTCAAAGCCTGTGCTTCTTGCCACTCGGTGGCTGATGCAAATGTAAAAGTGGGACCAGCACTTTGGAATCAGTGGGGCCAGCAAAGAAATACTTCCAGCGGCGACATTGCTTTGAACGAAGAATACACACGTGAATCAATTTTGAACCCTAATGCCCGAGTTGTTAAAGGTTATAATCCTAACATTATGCCTTCCTTCCAGGGACAATTAAGCGAAGTCGAACTCACTGCATTGATTGAATATATAAAAGGTCTTAAATAAAAAAGAGGGATACTAAAAATGGGAACAGCTTCAACCAACCCCAATGTTAATTACCTGACCGAATTTAGCGGTATTAAATCATGGCTATTCAGTCTTGATCATAAGCGAATCGGCTTGATGTACATGATCGCGATTTTATTTTTCTTCCTTGTCGGTGGTATCATGGCGATGCTTATCAGACTGGAACTTTTCTCTCCGGGGCCAACTTTATTTTCGGCTGACACCTACAATCAGGTGCTGACTTATCACGGGGCCATCATGGTTTTCATGGTGATCGTTCCTGGAATTCCAGCCATCCTAGGAAACTTCTTTCTGCCTCTGCAAATCGGTGCAGCCGACGTGGCCTTCCCACGGCTTAACTTGGCAAGCTGGTATGTTTTCATGTTCGGTGCAATTTTAGCTTTTACTACTTTGTTCACAACTAAGATTGATACGGGTTGGACTTTCTATACACCTTACTCGATCAAAACGGGCACTGCGGTGATCACGATCGTACTTGCTGCTTTCATCATGGGTATGAGCTCCATTCTTACGGGATTAAATTTTATCGTAACGACTCATAAACTCAGAGCCCCTGGCATGAGCATGTTTGATATGCCATTGTTTGTTTGGTCACTTTACTCAACAGCCATCATCCAAGTTATCGCAACACCCGTTCTTGGAATTACTTTATTATTATTAGTCGCTGAAAGAGTTCTAGGAATCGGAATTTTCGATCCAAAGTTGGGTGGAGATCCAGTATTATTCCAGCACTTCTTTTGGTTCTATTCCCACCCTGCCGTGTACATTATGATTTTACCTGCCATGGGAATTATCTCAGAACTCATTTCTGCATTTTCAAGAAAAACAATTTTCGGTTACAAGGCTATCGCTTTCTCATCACTAGGAATTGCAGCGGTATCCTTTATCGTTTGGGGACATCACATGTTTGTTTCCGGCCAGTCTGAAATTGCCGGTGTGATTTTTTCTTTTATCACAATGCTTGTGGGCGTACCCACAGCCATTAAAATGTTTAACTGGCTTGCGACACTTTATAAGGGTTCTGTTTCCTTCGAATCTCCCATGCTATATGCACTGGGATTTTTATTTCTGTTCGCCATCGGTGGAGTGACAGGAATTATGCTTGCAACTTTGGGTGTGGATGTTCACTTCCATGATACTTACTTTGTTGTGGCACACTTTCACTATGTGATGGTGGGTGGAACCTTGATGGCCATCATGGGTGGCTTCTACTACTGGTTCCCGAAGATGTTCGGGAAAATGTACAATGAAGGATTAGCTCGTTTAACTTTTGTTCTTATATTTATTGGATTTAACGTTACATTTTTCCCACAATTTATTTTGGGCGCGATGGGAATGCCTCGAAGATATTTTGATTATATCCCTGCTTATGAATCTTTGAATAAAATTTCCACCATTGGTTCTTGGATGATCGCAGCTGGTTTCTTCTTAGCCTTGTATGTAATTATTCGTGGAATCATATCAGGTCCTAAAGCTCCTGCTAATCCATGGGGTGCAAAAACACTCGAGTGGCAAACTTCGTCTCCTCCTCCGCATTTCAACTTTGATAAAAAACCAACTGTGACAGGTGGACCTTATGACTACTAATCATTCTGCAACTGCTCATCATCATTCACACCACTTTGATAGTGCTCAACATGAATATGAAAGTGACAAAGAGGGAATCTGGCTGTTCATGGTGACCGAGATTTTGATGTTCGGTGGTTTGTTTGTAGCTTACGCCATTTTTCATCAAATCTACCCTGAAATGTTTGCTGAGGGTGCCAAACAACTTAGCTGGAAAATGGGATTCTTTAACACTTTGGTTTTAATCGCATCATCATTAACGATGGCCCTTGGAATTTACTATAATCAGATCAATAAATCTAACAAAGCGTTCTGGAACTTGATTGCCACTTTGGTTCTTGCGGGCATCTTCTTGGTTGTTAAATACTTTGAATACGCTAGCAAATTTGAAACTGGTTTTTTGCCTGGTAAGTTTTTAAATCCTGAAACTGTAGGTGCCACTAGTCAAAACCTTGGAATGTATTTCGGTCTTTATTTTTGCATGACGGGTCTTCATGGTTTGCATGTGGTTATAGGAATGATTCTTATTTCATGGCTGGCTTACAGAACAAAACGTGGAGATTTTAATGCAAACTATTACACGCCTGTCGAAGGTGTTGGAATTTTTTGGCATATCGTGGATTTAATTTGGATTTTCTTATTCCCTTTACTTTACTTAGTTGGTTAGGAGTTATCGATGAGCGAACATCATGTAATGCCACTTAAGACTTACTTCAAAGTGGCAGGCGGACTGGTACTTTTAACAATATTAACAGTCGTTTTCCATGAAATGAAAATGGGCGCACTTGCTGGGCCGGTGGCCTTTTTAATTGCAGCTGTTAAAGCTTCCTTGGTTCTTCTTTATTTTATGCATTTGAAATATGACAATATGACAAACAGAGTGATTTTTGGCTCAGGGTTTTTCTTTCTGATTTTACTGTTTGCTTTCTCGTATGTTGATATTTGGACTCGTATAAAATCTTTTAGCACGCTATAAGATCTGAGTGTTCAAACTCCTTAATGATCTTACTAAATTCGGAATCGTTATATTTGTCGTTCTGACAGGCATCGCCGGTTACATGACCGGCTATGTGATTGAGGCCTCGCTGAATTGGGCTCATTTTTTCAAATTTATTGCTGGTCTTTATCTTATAAGTTCGGGCTCGCTAGCCCTCAACCAAGTTCAAGAGTACAAGCTTGATCAAAAGATGCCCAGAACAGCCAATCGTCCGATTGCATCGGGAAGGTTGAAGCCCTTAGCTGGATTCATTTTGTCTTTGGCCATGATTTTGGGTGGTACTCAGCTTTTAGTTCAAGTTTCCTATTTGTCGGCAGCCTTAGGCTTGTTAACAATTATTTTGTATAATGGATTTTACACCTACTGGTGGAAACCAAAAATGATTTATGCTGCTATTCCAGGTGCTTTGCCTGGAGCCCTTCCCGTTAGTATTGGTTACGCAGCAACAAATTCAGATTTGTTGAATTCTGAATCCCTTTACTTATTTTTTATTTTATTCCTATGGCAGATGCCGCACTTTTGGGCCCTGGCACTTAAGTTTAAAGATGATTATAGATCAGGTCAGGTTCCTACGTTGCCAGCCGCACTTGGGGTCACAAAAACTTTGCAGCAAATGGTTTTCTATACTTATTTGTATGTGGGACTGGCTTTATTATCACCATGGTTTTTGCAAACCAGCTGGTTTTACATGTTTGCAGTGATTCCTTTTTGTATTTATCTTTTTTATGAAACAAAAAACTTTTATAAAAATAAAGGTGAATCCGGTTGGCTAAGATACTTTATGGCCATCAACATCAGTGTGCTGGTTTTCGTTTTTGTTCCTGCTTTAGATAAGTGGAATCTTTGGTTTTAAATGGCCTTTTGAGCAGCCTCAGCAAGGGGTAAACGAACTCTGAATTGAGTTTTGTTATTGACCCTTTTGTGACTGATTTCACCATGATGAGATTCTACGATACCTTTAGAAATGCTTAACCCCAAACCAGTACCTTGACCAATTGGCTTGGTGGTAAAAAAGGGATCCATAATTTTTTCAGCAATTTCGACGGGAATGCCTGGTCCTGTATCTTCCACTGTTAGAAAGGCTGAAACAGGATCAACTTCAATTTTTATACTCACTACTTTTTCAGCGGAATCTACGACAGCATCATGGGCATTGTTCAGTAAATTAATGATGACCTGAACAAGCTCGACGGCTCGGCCGGTCACTAAGCACTCATTCGACTTAGAGAAAAAATCGATTTTAATGCCGTGGCTTTTAAAGCGAGTCTGACTGAGATCTAAAGCTTCAATAACAAGTTGGTTAAGGCTCAAAGTCAACATAGGGTCAGACTCACCATCACGAGCAAAAGATCTTAGGCCTTTTACAATTTTCGAAATTCGATCAACAGTGGTATCAACACGTTTTAAAACCTCAAATAATTTTGGATTTAAATTTGCTTGTTCCCGCTTGAGCTCAATTTCGATCAACTGAGACGAAGCCTTAATGACTGCCAATGGATTATTAATCTCATGGGCAATGCTACCTGCCATTTCACCTAAAGCTGTGAGTCTTGATCCATGAACTATTTTAGCTCTTTGATTTTCGGATTCTTTTTGAGCTTGAATTTGTTCTGTTTCATCAATCACAACGTAGGAAAATTTAGGAGGCTGTGAATCTTCATTGGAAATTAAATTAACTACGGCTTTAAGGTAGCGCCCGCCATGGATATAACTAAAATAAACAGGACCTTTACTTGTGAGTGCTTTTTTATAGTGTTCAAGCCATAAGCTGATGTGCTCTTGAGGAGCTCCCAATTTTGTGGCGCTCAATGGGTAGGAAAATTGATTCGTGGTTTTTAAAAAATCCGTCGTCGCTTTGTTGTCAGAGACGTGGATGATTTCAGTGCCATTAACTTGCACGATTCCCATCATCAACGGGCATGTTTCAAAAAAACTATCCATCGTAATTTTATTTTCGACGATTTTTTGATTCAATTCATTTTCAATTTTTAGTTTTCTTTTTAATTCAAAGAGGCTGACGACTTGTCTTGCCAGTGCTTCAAGAGAGCTCACTTGTTCGGGCGTAAGCTTAAGTGGAGCTTTATCTATAACACAAAGGGTACCAATATTATGGCCATCTTTGGTTGTAAGTAATGCTCCAGCATAAAACCGGATCATTGGGTTTGCCGTGACTAAAGGATTATTTTTAAATCGCTCATCTTTATGAGTATCTTCGACAATGAAGGTTTGATTCCCTCGAACGGCATGATCACAGAAAGCCACTTCCCTGGGGGTCTGATCGACATCGATTCCAATTTTAGATTTGAACCATTGACGGTTAGAATCAATTAAAGAAATCAATGAAATGGGAACTTTACATATCTGAGAAGCAACAAAAACAATGTCATCGAAATCTTTTTCAGCAGGTGTATCTAAAATATTATAGCGGTGCAAAGCTAGAAGTCGATTGATCTCATCACTCATTTTTTCGAGCCTTCTTTTGTATTGTAGATTTGATTTTCAACTTTCATAAGACGAATTTGCATTTGTATAGACTTTTTTTTCTGAATCTTATGAAAAGTCTCGGGATTAGATAACAGGCTTTTTTCTACTTCTTCTTGGGCTTCTAAGATAGCAAGACCAAGTTCATAGGTTTTCATACTTAAGGTAACAAGATCTTTAATATCAAATGGCTTTTCGACAAAATCGGTGGCTCCTAAGCGAAAAGCATCCACCATATTTTTTTTATCAGCGTAGCCAGTGATAAAAATAACAGGAACTTCACTGCCTAGTTTTCGAATTTCTTTTAAAAGATCGATGCCGTTCATTTTGGGCATGTTGATGTCAGTTAGAACTAATGCAATTTTATTTTTTTTGAACTTCTCTAAGCCGTCTTCGCCATTTTCAGCAGATACAACATTAGTGCAAACACTATGCATTACTTCTACGAGGGTTTCCCTGAGCTCTGATTCATCTTCTACAACTAATATAGCCATCCCATAATTTTACATTTTATTAACTGCTTTGGGATCTATAATTCATTAATTTTATTTAAGATTATGACTGAGGTCGAGACTCAATGGGCGTGTCGGGTTGTACGGACGGGTGGGCTTTCTGGAAGGCTTCTAGGCTTTGTAAACGAGAAGCGATTTCATTAAGTGTGACAAACTTATCTAAGTTCACATGAAAGCGTTTTGCTGAGAACATCATTGGCACCAAAAAAAGGTCAGCTGCTGTAATTTGATCAGCAAAGCAGTACTTTCCACTTGTTTGTTTAGCTATGGTTTCCAATGTATTAAAACCAATCCCAGACCAATGTTGAATCCAAGCTTCTTTTTGAACTTGGGTGTAGCCACAATCCAGTTCTAATTTTTTTAATACTTTTAAGTTACATACAGGATGAATGAAAGAGTTGATGTTTTCACAGAACTGACGAACCTGCGCTTTTTTGTAAGAATCATTGGGAAATAAGGGTGATTGAGGGAAGACCTCATCGAGGTACTCAATAATGGCCATACTTTGGCCTATCATTTTTTGATTGTGGATAAGGGTGGGGACTTCTGCCTGGGGATTGATTTTTAGATAGCTTTCAGAAAACTGTTCACCACCGTTATTCAGTAGGTGCACCGCTTTGTACTCGAAAGGTAAATTTTTAAGGTGAAGTGCGATTCGAACACGGTAGGAGGTTGAGCTACGGTAATAATTGTATAAAACAAGTGAGTCCATGGGCTCCAGAGTATTGAGACTCAAATCAGGATGCAAGCAACTCAAAGCGTCAGATCCAAGACAAGTCTAGATTCCTCAGTTAGGATAATAAAAAAGTGAGGAATTATGAAAATCTTAGTTTTATTGTTACTTGTAGCTTTTGGTGCTCAGGCACAAAATTATTCGAACGCAGCTTTTGAAATTGGTTTTCGCCAACAAAATGGAACGGTCACAGGCGGCGCAGATGAAAAAGCAAAAATTGGATACCAAGTAGGAGTTTCAGGAACTTTACCAATTTCTGATGTCATCAGTTTTAGATCTGGTTTATTTTATGTGGAAAAAGCCATTGAATTAGACACTACCCCTACTACAGAAATTAAATTTACCTACTTCCAAATTCCAGCCACTTTAATGTTTAACTTGATGGATAACTTGGGTGTTTACGGCGGTATCAATGTTGATTTTAACCTGGGTGATGATTGTACAGGTAATACTTGCCAAGATGTGGAATCCTTAACAACTCCAATTGTTGTGGGAGCTGCTTTTAAGTTTGCACCACAAATGGGTGCCAATTTATTTTTTGAATCTGGAAGCGGTGAAGTGGCCACAGGAATTAAAGATTTTAAAGCTGTTGGTGCTAACCTTATGATCACTTTTGATTGATCAGTTATGAAATTAGGATCTCTTAAATCTAAAAATCGAGATGGATCATTAGTTGTCATCAACCGTGAACTTTCACAATTTGTAGACGCAACTGACATAGCACCGAACTTGATTCAGGCATTGGAAAACTGGTTAGAGGTTGAGAAACTTTTAATGAAACGATTTTCAGATCTTGAATCAGGCCTTATTAAGGGTGAAAAGTATGAACCCCAAAATATGCTGTCTTGCTTGCCAAGAACATTTTTATTTGCTGATGGCTCGGCCTTCATTCATCACGTGAAACTTGTAAGAATGGCAAGGAAAGCTCCTTTGCCTGAAACTCTGACGACTGTTCCTCTGATGTATCAAGGTGAATGCGCAAGATTTTTAAATCCCTTAGAAGATATTCCGCAGCGCGATTTTGCTCACGGGACTGATTTTGAAGCTGAAGTTGGGGTCATTACTGATTTCGTACCCATGGGCACTACATCAGAAGAAGCATTAAAAAAAATTCGATTATTTGTTTTGATTAATGATGTTTCGCTTAGGGGACTTATTCCTGAAGAACTCGCGCAGGGCTTTGGATTTTTTCAAAGTAAACCAGCCAGTGCATTAAGTCCCGTTGCCATAACTCCAGATGAATTGGGTCAGCACTGGAAGGCGGGCCGAGTTCATTTGCCTCTGAGTGTAAATTATAATGGTCAATTTTTTGGAAAAGCAGAAGCGGGGGCTATGCATTTTCATTTCGGAGAACTTATTTCTCATGCAGCCAGGACTCGAGATTTGCAGCCAGGATCCATCATAGGCAGTGGTACAGTTAGTAATGAAGATGAAGCAAAGGGCTCGAGTTGCCTCGCTGAAAAAAGAATGATTGAACAAATCAAATCGGGCTCTATGCAAACAGCTTTTATGAAAGTTGGCGATACGATTGAAATAGAGATGAAAAATTCAGAGGGTAAAAGTTTATTTGGGCGAATTTTTCAAAAGGTCATTTCTGCCTCATGAATCATATCATTATAAAAGATCGGTTTAACCCTCAAGCTTCATTGCTAAGACAAGATTTCGAAAGTCGATTTTCAGTTAAAAAAGATACAAGCCATAAACGATTCGTTTGGGATTATTGGTATGTTCAAGATCAGTATCAATTTTTAAGAACTCCTGCTTATCATTTTTTTAAAGCTAAAGTTTATAATCAGTTTCATACTCAGCTTGTGAATTGGGGCCGTGAACACTTAGGTTGTCATGATGTTTCACCACCTTGGCTTTCCTATTACATCGATGGAATGCAACAAAAACCTCATTCAGATGTACCCCACGGTCCGTGGGCATGGGTGTACTCTTTAACTGTGCCAAAAAGAATTTTTACTGGTGGGGAAACTTTTATTTTCAAACCAGAGGTTCTTAATTATTGGTCTCATTTTTCAAATGAAAAAAATCGTGAACAAGAAGCTTATATGGATTTCATTGCTCCCGATTTTAATAGGCTTATAGTTTTTGATCCTCGATATCCTCACGGTGTCACACCAGTTGTGGGAACTCATGATCCTTTGCAAGCTCGCCTGGTTATTCACGGATGGTTTGTTGAACCAAGGCCCTACGTTGTGGGTGGACTGACAACAGAGCAAGCACAGCTAGGAATTGAAAATGTCATTTACAATTTATCAAGCGTGATGCAGTCCCAAGGCGAGTTTCATGGAACTCTATCATTAAGACTGGATATTGAAAAATCAGGTGTGGTCAAAAAAGTGACATGGCTGACGAATACAGTACTCAGTTTAAGTTCAGATCAAAAAGCCGAAAAATATTTAAAAAATTGGTTAAGCCTTCAATTCAAGAAAACGATTTTTCCAAAAGCAACCAAGAGCTCGGCTATGACGATACCTCTTTTATTTCGTTAAGCGGTTGCAGGTCTAAATTTTTTTGCAATCATTGAATGTAAACGATCGGCTAGCTCGGCTCTGTCGTCTTCAAGGGTTGGATAAACTGGCGGCAAGAATTCAATTTCGATCTCTACATAATTAAGTGAAAAGGCTGCCACCATTGAGGTCACAAAAGAAATATCACCATACCAGCAAACAGAATCGCGATTTTTAAGTGAAAAGGGTTGGCCATTTACAGTTTTAAAATTCAGCACATAGGGATGAATGGGAACCTTGGCATGGGCAGCAGCTGTTATTAAAGTTCTTTTAAAAGGTAAAACTTGCTCACCATTGGTTGATGTGGCTTCAGGGTAAAGACAAACATTCAAACCCTCTTGTAAAGCTTGAATGATGTGTTTGAGCTCATTTTGAATTCCTAAGCGACTTCTTCTTTCAACGTAAATACATCCGCCCATTTCGGTCAGTAAACCAAGCACTGGGGTTTCATGCATTTCCTTTGAAGTCACATAAAGCATGGGCCTTGTGGATCCTGAAGCAAGAATGTCGATAAAGCCCATGTGATTTCCGATGACTAAGCCCGGGGCATCGGCAGCTGGAGAATTAAGAACTTGAATGCGAACACCAAAAAATCGGCAGCACAATTTACAAATCCAGTTCACCAGTTCAGAGTATTTCTTTTTTCTTAAATAAGGATCTTTTTGAGTTAAGTGTGTGAAGTATCCCTGGATGACATAAACGAGAGCAAAGCAGGCAAATAAAAAAATTCGTGAAGCAACAAATAATGGAGAGATGATTTTTTTCACTTCATGACATTAAATCTAGGCCGTGATCACGTCAAGAGACGGATGGCAGCCTTTTCCACAGTGATCGATTTAAATCTTCCGCTTGAAGGACTGTGAAAAAATCAAGACATGAAAAATCTTCGTCCCATGCAGGTTCACCTCCCAAAAAGGCTCCCATTTTAAGATAGGATTTGCATAGTGAAGGTGTTAGCAGCTCTGATTCTGAGATCTCATTGGGATTTAGGTTTCGTTTGTAATGGGCGGCCCATGCATCAAAGTCAGGCATTTTATAGGCAAGTGTTGGAGGGCAGAAGTACTCGGCCGTATATTTTTGATTTTCAAAAAAGTATCGATGTAAAAGTGCCGCTTGCCTTGCCGTTTTAACTTGAAAACTGGCACAACCGAAAAGTAGCTGAGATTGTGTTTTGCTCATGTACTCGGCTATTCCCTTCCACAAAAGGGAAATAATAACTCCTTTACGGTACTCTTTTTTAATACAAGCTCGTCCCAATTCTGTCTTATTTCCTTCTTGCGACAAAATTCGGTCAATATGAAATTCTCGAGCCGAGTAAAATTCATTCGAAAACTTCGAACTATTAAGTCTAAAGGTGGCAGCCACAGTATTTGTTTTTTCATCGATAATGACTAAATGATCACATAAAAAATCGTACTGATCGATATCCCAACCCTTTTGATTTTTTACTCCTTTTAGCTCATTAAAAAAAACTTCGTAACGCAATTGAAAGGCACTTTTTAATTCTTTTACATTTGTTGCGGTCTTGAGACGAAAGGAACCCACTTTTTGATCAATCGAGATCTTCGGCTGAAAGCTATGCATTTTATGTAAGCGTAAGTAATAATACTCTTGAAAGGCTTGTAACATATCCCCTCCTTAGCTCTTAAAATTGTGGCATAGGAATGTGGGGATTCTGTCAGGACAGTATTTAAGTTTTATTGAGATTCTGTTTAAGAATCCACAACAGCCACGCAGGCTTTCATAATTCTCTCGAGAACGGCCTCCCAGTCCACATGGCTGTGAAGATCTTCGATTTGAAAAACAATAGCATCAGCTGAGCTATTCTCTAGTCTTCGCAATTCAGAATACAATAATCGGGCCGCATGCTGGGCAACTTTTGGTAAAACAAGTGGTATCACTTTTTGAATCTTTTGAGGTTTTTTGATGGCTACGCCCTCGACCATGTCTGGAAGTTGAAGAAGTAACTCATTGGTTTTTTGAATAACATCACCCTTAAAAGAAGAGGTGATTCCGAACAAAGGCTTTGAAGGCATATAGTGATGCTTCATATGGCCTGGAGAGAGTTTTTTTTCAACTTTTGTATCCCAAGTGAAAGCCATTTGAGATTGATTCAAGCACAGTTCAATATCTTTTTTTGTGATGTGTCCTGGGCGAAGAATCGACAGAGTTTGTTGTTGAATTAACAAGACTGTGGATTCAATGCCAATTTGTGAAGAGCCTCCGTCGACAACGGGAACTGAAGACTGAAATTCACTTTCTACATGAATAGCTTCACTGGGACTTGTGTGTCCAAATAAATTGGCACTGGGGGCTGCTAAGGGCTCGCCGATAGCTGAAATAATCTGTTGGGCTATCAAATGCTGAGGCCAGCGAAGACCCACGCTATTAAGACCAGAAGTAATAAGATCTGAGACAAGCAAAGAATTTTTTGGAAGGACCAAAGTTAAAGGACCAGGCCAAAATTTTTCGGCCAGGCATTGTACTATGTCGCTCCAGTCGGTGGTCAGTTTTTTTGCCTGATCAATTGAGCTAACATGCACGATTAAGGGATCAAAAAAAGGTCTTTTTTTTACAGAAAATATTTTTTCTAAAGCTGATTGAGAGCTAATTTTAGCTGCTAGGCCATAAACAGTTTCAGTAGGAATTGCCACGACCTGATCTTGATTTAATAATCGAATGGCTTCGGCTGAAGTGACAAACATAATCTATTCTTCTTTTTTCAGAAAAGCATAGGACTGCTTTTTTAATTGAAGTCGACTGGAAAAACTAGTGATGGCCCAACAAACAGCAAGAACGGTTAAAATAATGCCAATGGCAGGTAAAAAGTTGGGAGTAAAGCTGACTTGAAACACTTGATCCACAACTAAGTAGGCAATTGCAAAACTAGTACTGACTCCGACCAAAACAGAAATAGATCCAAGAATTAAGACCTCAGTCAGACGATTGGTTAAAATAGAGCTGGAATCAGCGCCTAAAATTTTAATTAAATGGATTTCAAAAGCCCGTCTTTGAGATTCTGCCGAAAGAAGAAAAATAATGGTCATCATTCCAGTCAGCAGTGTTAAATAAGTCATGAGTCTTAAAGCTCCACCAATTTTTTCTAAGTTTTGAACAATGGATTCCATTAAACGTTCAACATCGATAACAGAAATATTTGGAAATCGATTGGCTAGGGTTTTGATAGCTTCATTTTTTACATTTGAATCAAGATAGGGAAGGGAGGACAGAATCGTTTGCGGAGCATCGTTAAGCAAACCATCCTGCATCAGCACAAAAAAGTTAGGCTCGAAGCGGCTCCATTTGACCTCTCGTAAATTTTTAACTTCGGCTTCAATTTCAATTCCTTGAATGTCGTAGGTGATAATATCCCCGATATCGACACCAATTCGACCTGCGTATCTTTTTTCAATGGATACAAAGGCATATTTTTGCTGACTATTGTAGGTCAAAGGGAATTCATCACCAGAAACAATTTTTTCCCCGTTTTGCAAATAGGACCGATAGGTAATATTCACACCACGGTTTCTTGATCTTGATGATTCTTCTTCTTCGCGGGATTGAAACTGTCCAGCTGTTTCTTTTCGTTCAAAGTTTTCACCGTTTACTTTTAAAATTCTTGCTCGAACTAAGGGTGAGGTGGCAGTTGGTTGAATATTTTTTTCATTCAGATAGGCCTGCAGATCAGGCCACTGTTCACTTTGTATATCAAACATGAAAAGTGAGGGTCTGGATTGGACCTCATCAAACTTAAGTAAGCTTTCAACGCTGCTTTGGATTTGAGGAATAAGATTGAGGAGTGAAGAGGAAAGTCCCACAGTAAACAAAAAAGCCCAGCTGGCAGTGGATTGTCTTCGCAAAGATTTCACAGCCAAACTTGATTTCCAAGAGCTCCATTTAAGCTTTGATAAAAAATTGATGCTGATGCGACCAAAGAACACCAATGATAATGAAATAAAAAGAAGTCCACCGAAAAAGTAAGTTCCGTTGCGCAAAGATTGGCTGGCTAAAATTGCGTAGGGCCAAAGAAGTAAAAAAAGTGGTGCAAAACGTAATACCCCTGATTGCTGAGTAACAAAGTTATTTTTTAAAAGCTGGGATGTGGAATTTTGGCTGGATTTGGAAAACGGATTTGATAGAGCAATTAATAAAATAAACTGACTGCCTAAAATTAATAGTATTTCTTGCCAGCCAACTGCCAAGTCAAAGCTTTGATTCATCCAATTTTTTAGGCCTGTTTCGATAATTGGCTTTAGCAGAAGTACAACACCAACGGATATCAGAGTAGACGTCAAGGCTACAAATAAGGACTGAACAAGCTCGACGAAAAACAATTGAAACCGAGTCACTCCAAATGTTGAAAGTAAGGCTCTTTCTTTTTGTTGTTCAAGTGACCAAACCTGAATCAGATAAAACAAACTGAGAGCACTAAAAAGCAAGGTGACTAAGCTTGTAAGTCCCAAAAAATCGGCCAGTCTTTGAGTGGGACTGGATTCTTCGTCAGGAAGACTAATATAATTAGAAATATCAACACCTGGATCAGGCAGTGCTTTCTTCAAGTTAGCAGCTAGGTCTTCTACGTCAGTTTCTGGATTCGCTTTCAAAAAATAAGTGGTCGTAAAAGTGCTACCAAATTTAATAAGATTGGTTTTTTCAAGGTCACTGAGGTGAATAAAAATACGCGGAGCTAAGCTTGCAAGGCGAAAAGTCTGAGTTTTATCCTCTGACACAAAAGCACTGACTGAAAACTCTGAGTCACCCAGTTTAATTTTTTGGTTTAATTTTAAATCTATTAAACTTTTGAATTCTTCATAGGCCCATAGATTTCCGTTGCGAAGATCTTTTGCTACAAATGGTGAATCAAGTTTGAGTTCTCCGTAGTAAGGATAAGAGTCATCGATGACACGGACTAAGGCTAAGCGTGTGTCTTCGCCGGCAGTTATCATAGCAAAAAATTCGTAGCCTTTGGCCAATTGACCCTGATTTTGTGTTAGGGTTTCAAGTGTTTTAAGTTCATCGGGCTTAAGTTCGCGGCGAACGGAAACTGTGATATCAGCTGATAAGATTTGTTTCGCATTTTGTGCCAAATAAGCTTTGATGCTGGTTTGGGCGCTTTCACCGGTCAACCATCCGCTAAATCCTAGAGCTAAAAAAAAGCCCATGATCAACAGTCTTGATTTCACACGCCAGAGTCTTTTTAAACTATAAAGTAATGACCAAATCATTCGGCTATCATGCCTTGAGATAATTTAAGTTCACGGTCACAAAGACTTGCGAGTTCTTGATTGTGAGTCACGATAACCGAAGTCAGTTTGTTTTGCCTGACGAGATCAAAATAGAGTTTCATCACCTTGTTGCCAGTTTCGGTATCTAGACTTCCCGTGGGCTCATCGGCCAGTAAAACTAGAGGTTTAATAATAAGTCCTCTGGCAATGGCCACCCTTTGGGATTCACCACCACTAAGTTCACTGGGGTAATGATTCAAGCGATCACCAAGACCGACTTGTGTGAGTAAATTTTCTGCCTGTTGAGACTCGAAAGGAAGGCCTAAAATTTGCAGTGGCAGAACCACATTTTCAAGCGCAGTTAAATGAGGAATTAAATAATGATTTTGAAATATGAGAGATAAATTTTGGGCTCTAAATTTTTGCGCTTCAGGTTCAGAAAGTTGATTTAAATTTTTTCCATCGTATAAGATCTCGCCTGATTGGGGGCGATCAAGTCCGGCTAAAAGGCCCAGTAAGGTGCTTTTGCCACTTCCTGAAAATCCTGTGATGGCAATGATTTCACCTTTTTTAATTTCAAAATTGATACCTTTTAAGATTTCTAAGGGACCCTGTCTTGTCGAGAAAGTTTTCTTTAAATTTTTGATTTCAATCACAAATGATCCTTTAGTTGAGACAACAAATCAGTCGCTATAATTTCATGACCCTTTGAGTTCGGGTGAATTCCGTCTGTAAGATTAAGCTCTGATTTTCCTGCCACATTTTGCAAAATAAAAGGAAGCAGTAGTACGGAATGCTTTTTTGCCAGATCAGGATAAACAGATTCAAATTGTTGAATGTACTGTCCACCTTTGTAATTAGGAGGAACTTTCATGGCTGATAAAAAGACCTTAATATTTTTTTCTTTCAAAAGTAGAATAGCTGTCTCAAGATTTTTTTTAGTCGATTCAGGTTTTAAACCTCGAAGGCCATCGTTTGCGCCCAAAGCAAGAATAACAATTTGCGGTGGATTTTTTAAAACCCACTTGACCCTAGAGGGGGCCGAAGCCGAAGTGGACCCACTAATACCATGACTAATCACTTTCCAATCAAGACCTTGGGCTTTGAGCTTGTTTTGTAAAAGAGCTGGATAACTTTGAGACGCTTCAACACCGTAGCCCTCGGTTAAAGAATCTCCAATAATCACAAGGCTTTGCTTGGTTTGGGCTACAGCCATAAAAGAAACTAATAGTGCAAACAGTGTTTTCATTATGAAAATCAACATAACTTATTCTTTTTGAATTGAAAACCTAAGAAAGGACTTTCTATAATAATACAAGGTACGTCAGGAGGATCTTTGTCCCCTACTATTTTTAGCGTCAGAGCATTGCTCTTGAATTCGAGCTACGAACCCATGCGTGTCGTCAGCTGGCAAAAAGCTCTTGTGCTGTGGTTCCAAGGAAAAGTAGAAATCCTCGAGTATCACAGTGTGTTTGCAAGATCAGTTTCCTCGAGCTTTAAACTTCCCAGCGTTCTTAGACTAAAGTCCTACGTGCGTACTCGAAACAAAACCCATATTCGGTTCTGCCGGGAAAATGTTTACATCCGTGATAACTACACTTGTCAGTACTGTGGAGATCGATTCACAACAAAAACTTTAACATTGGATCATGTGGTTCCTGTCTCTCGTGAAGGCAAGAAGGATTGGGGAAATGTCGTATCGGCTTGTCGCTCGTGCAATCAAAAGAAAGCTAACAAAACTCCGACTGAAGCTCGAATGCCCTTGCTGAAAGAGCCTCGAATGCCGAACTGGTTACCATTGACGGATTTTGAAGTGGGCGGTCAGGAAGTTCCTCTGTCTTGGAGGCAATACTTAAGATCCAGCCAAGCGTACTAATCTAACAATCTATAAAGTCATATACTTCGAGTTTTTTTGTCGCTAAAATTTTAGAATATATGACAACGCAAAATACACTTCTTAAATCAATAACTCGAACAATTTCAGAAACAAATGGTATCGGACTGCTTGATACAATTGATCTTTTATTGGCCTCTAATTTAGAAAATGAATCACCAGAGTCCTACCAGCAGGTCCTGGACTTTCGTCAAAAAGTGGATCTCTTCAGGTTGAATAAAATCAATATCAATCACTTACTTGAGCATCCTTTCGCACATGCCCTGTTTTCTTTTCTGCAGAAATTTCCTCTTAAATACAAAGAAGAGCACACCCATTTAACGGGGGCTGTAACAGCAGAATTTGTTTATCCAAGGCTCATGAAAATGCTTTCTGGACCACAAAAAGAAATTTACGAAAAAAAGATAAAAGATGTCTACGGTGAAGAGGCTTTACCCATTCGCTCTGTCGAAGATGTCGAGCGATTGATGACCTTAAAAGAGGGCGAAGGTTTTGCCACTTACCTTAATATCTTGTATTTGCCGCAGCTGGTGTTTATTAACCGTGAGGTTCACGAAGCAGCTGCCGAACATATCGCCCACGAAATGTACTACAAATACAATGTTGGGTTCTTAAGACTTAAATTTTCACTCTCCAGATCCACTTCCTCTTCGTCAGAACAAATTCCTGGTATCGAAGAAGTCACAGCTCAAGATGTTGTCTTGGGTCTTTACGACGGGTTTAAAAAATTTCAACAAAAGCATCCTGATTTTGATTTTATTTTATCACCTTCATTTCGTAAAGAAGCTCACCGGTTTGATTCAAAAAAATATGCTAACAGAAGGGCTCATTTTTTAGCACAAGTGGATGAAATTCTTCACTTGATTGATCAAAATCCACAGCTTGAAAAACATTTAAACGATGTGGATACGGTCGGAGATGAAAAGGAACTGTACCGTAAAGAACATTTTAATGAATTGCAGTCGGGCTTTAGAAAATTACAGTACCGCGGATTTAAAGTCAGATCCCACCACGGTGAAACTTTTCATACTCTAAAAAAGGGAATTCAAGCTGTCGATAATGCCATGAATATTTGGCACATTGATACTCTTGAACACGGAGTCAGTTTAGGCATTAATCCGAATTTTTATTTTCACAGGCTTTACCAAGAGGCCTATAAAAAAAATCAAGCGGGACAAAAAATCACAACTCAAGATTCTATTTACCGAGAGTTAATCGAACTTGATTGGGGAAATTATCGCCCTGTGCTTGATAAACTTTTAGTGGGTGCAAAGTTAAATGATGATGAACATATTTTGCTCATCAAAGCTAAGTTTCATACGGCCCGAGAGGTTGAACACTATCAGCATGATGTTTTAAACCGATTAATTCAAAAAGGTGTCACTCTGATTTCATTGCCATCATCAAATAACAAGCTGACAGGTCAGTTTGAGGACTACAAAGATCATCCTTTTTCCTGGTGGGAAAAAAAGGGCGTGAACCTGGGTGTGGGCACTGATAACTTTGTGACCCTCAACACCAATTTTATTCAAGAGCTTCTGATACTACTCCTTACAGATCCTGAAGATCTAAAAATTACAAAATTAATAATGGTGGCAACAGGCGAGACCAGACGCCCTTATATCAGTCATCATCTTTGGAAAATGAGAAAGAAAATTTTATGACTTTTTGGGGTCGATTAGCACAGTCATTTTCAAGTCGTAGGCTTTGGATTGTTTTCCTCATGGGCTTTTCCAGTGGACTGCCTTTGTTATTAACCGGTGGAACTTTGAAAACCTGGCTGGCCAGGGAACAAATTGATATTAGCACCATTGGCTACTTCAGTTGGGTAGGGCTTGCTTACTCTTTAAAATTTATTTGGGCTCCCTTTGTGGATCGCTATCGTTTGTTCTTTTTTGGCCGCAGGAGATCCTGGATTTTTACCACACAGGCTTGCATCGCCATTCTTCTGTACCTTATTAGTCGATTGCAGCCAGGTGAATCTTTACAGCTTATGGCAGCTTTAGCCGTTCTGATTGGTTTTTTTAGTGCAACTCAAGATATTGCCATCGATGCTTACCGCAGGGAAATTCTACTTGATGAAGAAATGGGAATAGGTTCCAGTCTAACCCAGTATGGCTACCGAATAGCAATGTATGTTTCAGGTGCTATCGGCATGGGATTTGTCGGAACAGATTTTATTTCATTTAGTTGGAATGATCTTTACATGGTAATGGCTGCTTTAATGCTTGCCACAACTGTCGTCACTTATTTTGCTGATGAACCAAAGAACGACGAGCAGATGACTCCCAAAACATTAAGATCTGCTGTTTTTGATCCTTTCAAAGAATTTTTAAGTCGAGATAATGCCGTCGTCATTCTTGTTTTTGTGTTTCTATTTAAATTAGGTGATGCACTTTCAGCCAGTCTTCTAAATCCCTTTTATGTGGAAATGGGATATTCAAATGCTGACATTGCCTTGGTGGCCAAATCAGTGGGAATGGCTTTTTCTTTTGTGGGATTATTTATTGGTGGAATTTTGCTATATAAATTAGGTGTATTAAGATCATTGTGGATTTTTGGAATTCTACAGGGCTTATCTACTGCAGGATTTTCACTTATCACTTTTACCGGACCCGAAATTTGGGCATTGGCACTGACGGTTATTTTTGAGGATATTTCCAGCGGAATGGGAAGTGCAGCATTTATTGCCTACTTATCTACAATAACGGATAGAAGATTCACCGGGACTCAATTTGCCTTACTATCAGCAATAGCGACAAGTGGTAGAAATATTTTTTCAGGATTTGCAGGAGTGGCTGTAAAAGCTATTGGATGGGCTCCGTTTTTTTGGGTCTGTGCACTGATTGCTATACCAGGGCTGGTTATGCTGTGGCATTTGCAAAGAAAAAATAAAATCAGTTAGATTCTTGGCAAGAGTAACCAGGATACAAAAACTTGTCAGACTGAGTGGATAGATCAGATCCGATGCTGGCGAGGGATCTTCGGTAACGCATCTTTAATTCGTTTAAACAACTTTCTAACTTCGAAAGATCCGATAATAGAAATTGTCCATCCTCAATTTTATAGCTCATAAAAGGATAGGCAACTCCGTAACTGTCCTGATGAGTGGCGATACCCGTAGTTAAATTTTTATCAGATTTTAAAGTGAACAAGTTCAAATAGGAACCGCTGTGACTTCTTTGATTGATTTCATTAAGCCAATAATTCAAAGCCTCAGTTTTATTTTGAGATGCCTGAGCCGCTTGCTTATTTAAAAAATGTGTTAATAAAGATTGGCCATCAAATGATTTTTCAAAACTGACATCAGAGGTTAATCGAAACAGAGTCATATTTTCAGCAAGTAATGTTAAAAAATCAGTTTTGAATTTCCATCTCTCGGGAGTTTTAAAATTTTGATTGGCAGCCAAAGCTGTGCGAATTTGTTGAAGGCTTGGGGTTTGATAGGTTCGTTCAGTTTTAAATTTTCCAATGTAAGCAGTATCTTTTTTATCACAAGGAATTTCTTGGTAGTTTGAGATTTTTAAAGATTCATTATTTTCTGCATATTGTAAATTAAGGTAAGTCAGACCATCTAAATCTTGAGAAATAGAAACTAAAGGTTCGGGTCCCATTTTGACGTCTAGAATGTGAACTTTTACATTACTTTTAGAGATTTTATATAAACTTTGTAAAGTCGTAAGAATAGTTTCTGACCACGCAGGAGTATTAATTTTTTCACACGATTCATCGACTTTAGAAAAAGAAATATGCTGAAAACTAGCATCATCAATTTGAAAAAGAATTTTGTTCTGAGCCGCCCACTTAAGTAGCTGAACCTTATTAGGATCAAATGTAGAGTTGAGGCTGCTGGGCTGTCGGGGAATGGATGATTGGCATCCAATAAAAATAACAGAAAACAATAATAAAATAAGCTTGAATCCCATGAACCACTTTCTTTAAAGGCGTTCTAACAGTCTAATCGGGAATTGGGCAAATATTATTGATCTCTTTTTTTTGCGTCACTATTCTAGATATTAGCCGAGTCAGTAAAATTCGGCCTCTAGACTTTAGTGTGTTCTGAAATATGATGAGTTTGTGTAGGAAAGGCGAATTCAAGGCCACGCTTTTCAGCCAAATTCATAACTTGAATCAGTACGTCTTGACGAAAGGCTGCAAATTCGATGGGTGTCATTGGTGTGACATAGACTTGAACTAAAACTTGTAAGTTGAAGTCTCCTAATTCTTGTAAGTAAACACGAATGTCTTCTTTAACAATGATTGGATTCAAGGAAAAATCTTTACGCAGTTCTTCGCAGTAGGATTGTAACAAAGTTGTTGGCGTTGAGTAAATAAAGCCTAAAACGTGGCGAATTCTAAATGAATCCCTAAGTGTTAAGTTGTCGATTTTTTCTTTCGCTACAAAAGAATTGGGAAGAGTGACCAAAGATCGATCATAAGTGCGAATTCGAGTGGATCTAAAGCCGATATTTTCCACAGTACCTTCTGTATCGCCAATTTTAATCAGGTCACCAATTTTAAATGGTTGGTCGACTAAAATCATTAATGATCCAAAAAAATTAGCAGCTGTGTCTTGAGCCGCTAAAGCTAAAGCTAGGCCGCCCAGACCAAGACCAGCCAGTAAAGAGATAACATTAAAGCCAAGGCTTTGTATCAAAAGCAGAATTCCAATTAAAACCACCAAAACTTTTAGAGTTTTGCTGATCAATGGAACTAGTTGTTGTTGGGCTAAATTGTTAGTTTGGCTTGCTGCCTGTTGAAGCCACAAACCAATGGCTTCACAGACCAAATAACCAATTTGAATCAGTAGTAAAGATTGAACAATCTGTAGAGTGGTTGCAAAAGGCTTTCCAAACTGTTCGGGAAGGCCTAAGAGTTTATAAAATGAAAGCCAAAGAAAAGTCAGAAGAATTCCTGCAACTGGGCGATCCAATCGAAGCTTTAAAAAAGATTGAAGAAAAAAGTGTGATTGGCGGTTCTGAAAGTGTTTTTGAGTCTGAAAAACAAATTTTTGTAATATAAAAAACAAAATGAAGCTAACAAACAAAAAAGCAAAAAAATAAATCCAGCTTTGGCTTTGATTAAAAACTTGATCAATGTTCATGGAATATAAATGGCATAAAAGCTCTTGTTCTGTCACACTTTTAGTATGCTTAATTGGTCGGTCACTGAAGCTCTGCTGTTTGGAACCTTGCTTGTTTTTTTTGCAACAACAGCTGGGGCTTTGCCTGCTTTATTAATGAATTCGCTTAAAGATGAAACAAAAAGTCTTTTTTTAGGGCTCAGTGGTGGTGTGATGTTAGGTGCCACCTTTTTTTCATTGCTGATGCCTGCATTGGATTTGCTCGAGGGCCAAGGGATGTCGCCGTTCTTTGCTTCGCTAAAAGTCGGACTCTATACTTTGCTGGGGGCTTTTTTACTTTACTGGTTCCATCATCTGATCCCTCACGAACATTTTGATAAAGTAGAAAATCTCACCGACCGGAAAAACTGGAACCGCCAAGCCCTTGTTATCATGGCAGTGGCACTTCACAATCTTCCTGAAGGCTTAGCGGTAGGTGTGGGACTAGGAAGCGGGCAGGCTCAACTGGGATTGTCCCTTTCCATAGCGATTGCGCTTCAAGACTTCCCCGAGGGCCTGATTGTGGCGCTGGGACTTAAAACCATCGGAGTGAATTTCAAAAAGATTTTACTGATCACCGCCCTGACCGGTGTGGTGGAAGCCGTCGGTGTTCCCATCGGATTTTGGGGAGTGCATTTGGTTCAAGATATCCTACCCATTGCGTTTGCTTTGTGTGCAGGTGCCATGCTGTTTGTGATCAGTCACGAAGTCATACCTGAATCCCATGGGGTCGACCGAGAAAAACAAGCCACTTTTGGAATTTTGATCGGTTTTGTACTGATCATGATTTTGGACCGTGGCTTATCCTCGATGACTTTCTAAAATATCAAATTTTGCCCTGAGTCATCATTGAGCTCTGGGGCTCGCAATGTTATCACTGCCTATTCTAAAATACGGAGAGATGGCCGAGTGGCTGAAGGCGCACGCTTGGAAAGCGTGTTTAGGGTCAAACCTAACGTGGGTTCGAATCCCACTCTCTCCGCCAAATTCATAAAAACTTCCCAAGCATTATTAAAGATAAATTTCTTACAAGAGTTTTCGTATCCATGAAGTAGTTCGGATAACTTTCTTCAAGTTTTTTAATATCTCCCGTATTAACTAGAACAATGTTTATTTGTTTATCATCAAAATGCTTTGTCTCTAAATCTAGGTAGGCTTGTGCAGCGATTTCGAATTGATTGGCACTATATGTCTTTAATGAAATTGTGTTTTCACGAGAGTTTAGCAAAATTAAGCTGTAGTGTCCTTTTCTGCCTTTGGCAGTTGTTTTCGAGAAAGTTTTGTATACTGCAGTATAAACATTAAGATTATCTATTGCTTGCAACTCTGTAATTATCATTTTTAATTTTTCAATAAGCTCACTTTTTGATAAAGATCGATGTTGTTCTAAAATTGGTTTATTTTCTTTTATTGCGAATACTGAACTTAAGAGTGCAAAAAACTCTAGCCACTTTCGGCTGCCTTGACCTGATTTAAAAGAACTGTTTTTCAAGGTTCCAAAAACTTCAACGCCAGTAGCCCAGATATGCTGAAGCTGCGATCTCAGTTGTATTTCTAAAAATAAACTCGGAGTTTTCGCTAATTTATAAATAAGGTGAACACTGCGATATCCATCCATTTTTGGTTGATTAATGTAATCATCCAGCGAAAACATGGAGTGTTTAGATCTTGAATTTTTATACAAGGCTAATAATTCATAAACTTCTTCTGTTGTAGCTAAGATAGCTCTTAATCCACCAATATCTTGCATTGTAGATAATCGCATTGTTTTGTGGTTTGAAAGTTTAAGTAAAATTGATGGTGTTCTTTTTAATCTTTGCGCAATAATCGCATCGGCGCTGATTTTTTCAGCTCTCGTTTTCAATACTTTAGCAAAAGTATCAAGCGGCATAGCATGAACTGCGCGCCAATTCGACAGTATCTCTAAGGCTTGAATTGTTTCATCGTTAGAGCTGAGTCCTCCCTTTAAAAGTTCACCAGCTTTGTCTATTTTCGATTTACTGTAGCTGAGATGAACAGACTTCATAAAACTCCAATTTTTACGAGTTTAACTTTATAACATATTGATATTATTGAAAAGTTATTTTAATTTTAAAAAAATACGAGTCTCTTAAAAAAGCTTATTTTTATCAGTTTACGCTCATAACATATTGAAATTACTTAAACTATGACTCATTATCGTATCTATCATTTTGATAATGGACTTACAGCACTGAAGTCAGAGCAAAGAAATATTTCTTATTGGAAATTCACGAGGCAACCCATTTCAAAGAGCTCGAAATAATTTTTTGAAGGCGAACTTTACTGGGCGTTTTGAGTTGCTAAATAATTTCACAAGCTATTGATCGAGGGTCACCACATTTACTGTTTAAGGCAAGTGATCTTCGGCGGACCCAAACTACTTTCGAGTGCTTTTTGCTGTTTATAAAAATGGCTCGTTCCATATACAACCATCGTTGGTGAGTTCGAATTCAGCAGATCTTGGGTTTGTTTGAGCAGAATTGACTCTCGAGCAAAGTCGGCAGAAGCCGCTATTTTTTGAACCTTATTGGAGCCAGAATCATTTCTCGGTTCTAGTAGACTTGGTGTTATTCTTGATAAGTTCATTTCTTGACTAACACTGTTCTTCCACCAGCTTCGAAAATCTTCATATGACCACGGGCCGTTTGCCTCCGTGATTTCCTTTCGAACCTCATTCATCATTGCATCGGGCCACTTATCGGCTGGCACTCCGGATCTCTGCAGAGTCACAAGAGCTCGCACTGAAGAGAATGCGTAAAGGTCACTGAGAGTATATGTCTTTAGTAGTGCGGGGAAAAGTGCGCTCGGAGACGGCTCACCAGCAACGATCTTAGCTCCGGCCCTGTTTGCAGAAATTGCTGCAAAGACTCCCTCGGAGCAAGTAAACTTATCGCCCTTTGTGCATGAGGCCGCCATGTTCTCGATATCATCACCACTCATTTGAGGATTGCTGCTGCTTGCAATCTCAACTAAGACGCTTCGAGGCTTCGCTTGAAGAATGACCTTTTCGATGAATGAAAGTTCGGATGAACTCACTTTCGTTTCTTCTGAGAGGTGGTTCACAGCTAAAAAGTAAAGCTCCTTATCGCCTTGCTGATAAGTGGCAAGAAACTCTCCTCCGCACGGTAAAGCGGCATTAGAGCGCCAGGGCTGAATCAGGTTTGAATCGAGCTCAATTTTCTTACCGAGGCTCACTTTTTTAAGAGACGAAGAAAATTTTTGAAGATCAATGAGATCAGAATTTGTTCCCAGCCGACATTCATGAGCCCAAATATTGGCTGAATGGAATAATATAAATATCGCTGTAACTACGCTCATCTCATTTAACTTTACCCAGCTTAGACAAATGTGTCCATTGAAAGTCCTTAAGCACCAAGCTGGACTCAGGAATCAACTCATTTTGAGATAACTTCTTTGCACAACAATCTTGAGTTTCTTTTTGCCAACGAGCGCATCACAGGTCGAAGAGGTCGATCACCTTTTATGATTTCGCCATTTTTATAAATTAAATTTTTCACAACGCCAACCTGCACGAGCTCTAGATAAGTCAGGGCAAATGCTGATATCGCCGGTGCAAAAGCTAGTAGACGCATTTCAAAAGAATTTGATGGCATCAAATAGCTCAAGCCAACAGTAGCAAGAACAGCGAGCTGCGAGCGAATTTGACCTGAGTTCAACGCCACTAAGGCTTCTCCCCATTTTCCTGGCACCCTTTGGCCTGCGAGCAAGATTTTTTGGTAGATTGGATAAATGCCACTTTTCTGAATAATCCACGACATATAGCCAAGCCCAGGCATGGTAGCAAAGCCATTGAACAAATTTGGATGGGCTATAGTCTGAAATGTCACAAACTTCTTTCCCCTCATCGCAGCAGAGCGAACAAAAGCTTCAGAGAATGCTTCCTGAAAGCTAAGAGTTTCGTCATTCGGTTTCAAGCCACACTGACACGCTGGAAAATAAATAGACATTTGTTCTTTGGTCATTCGATTGAGAACTCGGTCATCAGAGATGATATCACTTAGCTCGCTTCCGCTAAATCTATTTGCCAGATCGAATATCATCTCTTTGTGATTTCCATGCCCCTGAAATACAATCAAATCAATTTTGTCTTCGTTGTTGACTGTGGTTTCAATAAATGAAGGAAGATCTCTAATATTAGAAAGTCTGGCCTCTATAATTTTTGGACTTTGATGGGTCTGTTTAGTGAAAAAGCCAGTTAATGAGTTCTGAAAAGACTTGTAGGTGGTTAAGTCTGATTTATGGATTTGGTTTTGTTTGCCATCAGTTGTTACGAACAATAAAGCACCATTAGCCTGCACAACCTGTGAAAATAGAACTATAAAACAAAATACGGCTAGCTGGCCTGACAATCGTTTAAAAGTTTGACAGGTCAAATCAGTCATGTGGAATCGGGATATCATAAATTCATTCGAAGCACTTGTTGTGCCAAATGGAAATCAATTTGAAACCGTGTCCAATTTAATCTGATGAGCCTTTTGTTCAATAATCAGAAAATAACATAGCCTAAATAAATTTTGATCTTACTAATAGCTTACTACAATTAACTACAACCTGTGTTTTCACATCAGTAATTTCAAACACAAAGTGCAATATTCTCTCTCTCCGCCGATTTTGGTGCCAGGTCCCCACTCGGTTTTTTTAAGATTGCAATGCTCGACTATTGCTCAATTTCACAAACGATATCATACCCTAAAGTTTCGCGAGCAGATTCCAATATGCCAAGAGTACTTGTGACTTTGAGCATTTGTTTTATTTTTGCCTCTGGATCTCCAATATCGAGCACAATACTTGCTACTCCTATTATATCCCCATCTTTTCCAATTATACTTGCACCACTGGATCCTGTTTCTGCTTCAACAGATGTAACAAATGAATTGGGTTCGCTGGGCTCATTTTCAAGCAAAACGCCTGCTGAATAAAAGGGAATCCGTTTATCTAGGTTCATTAAAGGAAATGAAATAGATTGCATGAGCTCGCCTTTTTGTGGAAGTCGATCTCCTAATTGTAGACAATTTGTTTTAGGTTTATCCGTGAGCTCTAAGATTGCGAAATCTCCAGTGGGCCATCCAGCACCTGAATCAACAAATTTTTTATATTTAGTAATAAGTTCTGGAGCCTCAAGCTGCTTAGGGAAATAGGGATTGAGTCTTCCTTTACTAGCGACTACGAGTCTTGATCTTTTAATCTCACCATTAATAACTGTTTCACAGGTTATATTGTCTGGCATTAGTTGCGGGTATAACCGACGAAAATTGAGCCACTGAGCAGGGCCCAAGTCACGCCTATGAAAGCTTTTTGTAACTGTGTATTGTTCGTCTCTTTCATCAATAAAACAAGACTTAATACAATGATCAGCAGTTAGGAACATTCCTCGATTATTTATAAATGTTCCTGAACAAGAGAAACCATCAAACTCGGCCCAAAATGAGACATCGAGAATCTTTTGGAGTTCTTGTTTTTTTTTCGCACTTAATTTGTCTACCTTTGTAAGGGGAAAGTGGGCTTCATTGCCAAAAATGGGTAAACACCACAAAGAAAGGAAGGTCATAATCAAGAGCTTATTCAATTTAATAAACATCACTAATTCATATTGCAATCAAACTGCCAAAAAATGTGTAGGTTTAGAGCTTTTTGATTCTTCGACCCTACGTATGTGCTGATTTAACGATTAGATTCAATCTAAGCTTTACAGGACAACTTAGTATTGTTGAATATATATAAATGAACAAAATGATCCTGAACACTTTTTTGTTGATGTATCTGTTCGTCAGTGTCAGTTGCACCAGCAGTAGTTCTGGTGATTCTAAAGGCAATACGACCACATGCTTGCAAAATTTTGGGACTAATTCTGAGTGGTCTAGCCCCACTGAAGTTGTCATTAATGGATATTCACAAAATGCGATGGAGCCAAAGGTTTCCTCTGATCAGGTGGTTCTTTTTTGGAATGATAAACCTTCCAGTGATGATCAAATGAGCCTTCACTATGCAGTGAAAGATGGTTTGGGGGTTTATCAATACGTAGGAGTATTGACAGGAACAGTGGATTCCGATGATTTGGATGGTGTACCTTCAATCGATTTAAGTGGAAATTTTTATTTTGTTTCAACTCGCACTTACGCAACAAACTCGCAAACAGTTTTCGGGGGCACAGTACAAGTGACAGGCCCTTCTGCAATTCAGATCAATGGTGTCACTGCCTCTGATTCAGCTGTTACAGCAGGAGTTCCTGGAACTTTAGATATGGACATTGATGTCACTTGGGATGGACTACAAATGGTCATTTCTCGGGCGACATTCGCTGGAAATCCTTACCCCGAAACAAGCTCGCTTAAGTATTATGATGTTTCCTCAAGAGTACTTTCTGCGAGATCCGATACAGATTCCGTTTTTCAAAATGTGAACTTTTCAAATTGTCGTACTTATGCTGGCAGCCTATCAAGAGATAAGTTGGAAGTTTTCTTCACTGTATTTCCAACAGGCTCAACTTTTACCGGTAATGATTTTCGGATTGTTGTGGCTAAACGAACATCAACGACAGAGGCCTTTACTAATCCACAAATAATTCAGTCAATTACTGGCTTATTGGTCGAAGGCCCGACACCTACTTATGATGATCTTTCGAAAACATTGTTTTATCATCTCTTTGATGCAGTTTCTGGAAAATTTAAAATCTATAAAGTCACACGAAATTAATAAAACAACAATAGATGCAAAATAAAACCGTAAACCGGTAAGTGGTAAAGTCTTTGCGACGAATGCTGTTTGATGAAAATTAGCAAGATAATGATCAGAGCATAAATCCAAATCCGGAATATGGATTGGTGTTTCGTAAATAAAAAAGCAGCTTGTAAAGCGAAGAGGCTAGATATTATGTATTTGGATTTATTAAAACCAAAAAAAGTTGGAATTGTCTTTGTCCCCACTTTTCTATCACCAACAATGTCCTTTAAATCATAAAAGATTTCAAAAGTAAGTATGGTAATGAATAGTGGATAAAAATATTTGATAAACCCTAAAAAGCTTTCCATGGTCATGGGTTGGTTTCGTAAATAGATTTGATTAATAATATAAATAGACAATGTCCAACTTAAAGCCGCCCACAAATTTTTAAATAAAAATAAATCCTTAATTCGAAATGACTTAAATTTGTAACTGTATAAAATTGATGAAAAAACAAAAAATAAATAGGGGATAATAGGTTGACCAGAATATATAAAATAGAAAATTGGTAGGGTAAAAGCTATGCCACTAATGGCTAAAAAATATTTTGATTTCAGTGCTTCGCTGCTATTATTAATTGTGTCTGCTTCGTAATCCATTCCCCGATTAAAAATGTAGCAGCCTATTAAACAGAGTGTAAATGCCAGACATGTGAAGAGTGGTGAATAGACTGTGTTTTTAGTATAAATATAAGAATAGATAAGAAAAAAGTAAAGTGCAGCAATATGCAATCGATACTTATTAATAGAATCGAATAACTGGCTACTTTTTAGGAAATAGTTTTTCAAATATTCTATCCCAGATAACTAGAGTAATTGCATAATTGAATTTCTTCTCGTTCAAAATGATATGATGGCTACCATGTCTGGCTGGTGAAACAAAAACAGCTTCAAGAAATGGAAACTTAAAATTAATATTGTGATGACTAAGGCTAAGTGCGATTTTCCAAAGTAACAAAACAATAAAAATGGCTTCTTTTGAAAAAGCAAAATAGTAAAGTAGCGGTACATGCAGTGCAGTGCTGGCTATTTCAAACCCCCATCCGTCCTTTTTTCCATTTTCCCAACTGAGGGTATAGTTTTCATGGTGGGGACGATGCATTTTAAAAAGGTACTTATTTTTGTGACATGCAAAATGAACTAAATAAACAACAAGATCAAAAAGAGCATAAAGAACAACTATTTGAACAAGAATGTTTTGTTTAAACATCAGAAGCAATGGCTTTTCACGTGAAATATATAATAAGGCATATAAAAAACTTCCGAATGTAAACATCACGGCCGGCCTGAATATCCAGTAATAAGCATAATCAGATCCAGAGGCCCATATTGGAGATTTTCTTTTCGTAAAGAGGTAAAATAGAGAAAAAAAGAATAAGACTAATAGAGATATTAGCGGATGAAAAAAAAATACGTTGCTTAGAATTTTATCGGTCATAATATATATAATATGAATCTTAGCATCTTTTTAAGTTTGATTGTCACTATTTCAGTGGCCTCTATTACCGTAATGTCTAGTTTTTCATTAACAAGTTTGTTTATCATTCTGGGATATCCACATTTTATTTTGTCTGAACACAGTCATCTACGAAAAATCAATTATAACTCTATTACTATTTCGTATCATTTTGGTATTTTGCTGTTATTGGTGTCCCTTTATTTTTTGCCTTTGAATTCTAACTACTTTGCAGCTGCCGCTGCCCAACTTTTTGTTTTCCATGTGTTTTTAGATGAAACAAAGACACTAAATTCAAAGAATAGCCTTTTATTTAACTTAGGACTGTTCACAATTTTATTATATCTTACTGTGTCTCTGTATGTAAAAGTTTTTGGCCTCTTTTCAAATTTAATAGGTCCATTTCTATTGCCTATGCATATAAGAACTGAGTTCGCTTTACTCATACTGTATCACTATTTTAGATGGTATATTCATGCGTATACAAAATCCAGTGATAAGGGTTTAGTAAATTCTTACTTCAAGAATTTGATACTTGTTAATGGTATTATTTTAAGTCTTCATCTTCTTAGTCTTTTTTCACAAAACTCTATTTTACAAAACTTCTTTTCACTTCGTTTCTTTTGGTTAATTACCATATTTCATATTTTGACCTCCTCGTATGATCATTTCAAATTTTCAATGTTTTCATTGGCAACTAAGCTCAAGTAACTTAATGTAAATTATGAGTTTCATTTTGATTGTTCTTGTGGCTGTATTTTTGAGTTTTGTTGGTTTTACTTTTTATTGTTTGCGTAATGAATCATTTTTTAAATCAGCTGCTGATATTTTTAAATTTCACTGGGGCAAGCAATTCATTTTTGATTTATATATAGGACTTTTTATATTTCATATCTTTGTTTACTTTATTGAGGGATCGATTTTAAAAACAGTTTTTTGGCTTTTGCCCAGCTTATTGCTTGGAAATATAGTTTGCCTTGTTTATTTGATCTTGAATTTTGAAAGGATCATCGCGATCTTCTTTTAAGGGGCCAGTGTCAAACAGCAAACTCGACCCAGCCTTTTTGGTTTTGACCAATGTTTACAGTTAGTTCAACTTTTGTTTATGACTATTAAACTATTCTTAGCCTTTCTTTTTATTAGTGGCCTGCCAATGACGACTTTCGCCTTTAAAGCAAATAGCTATCAACTGGGTCTAGGTTATTACTCACAGAACGTTTTAAATAAAACAGGACAAAATGAAAAAGGTGAGACAGGACTTTTGGGGGAAACCTCAACCCCCATTACTTTCAAATATGATTTTTCGATCTTCCAGGATTGGTTTTTGGCTCCTCAACTAAGTCACACCCTGGTTCCTCGTCAGTCGGCAGGAAAATCGACTGACATTACTATCACTCACTTGTCATTTTTGTTCGGCAAAAATTTTGAAGGTCACGGTTCTAGTTGGGACTGGTACTTTGGTCCAGGCATTCTTCAGCAGGTGATCGATGGTAAGGGGGGAACTGTTCAATTATTGAACGGTACAACTCCAACGACTTTTTATAAACCCAGCCGTACATCAACCACAAGACAAATTTCCACCTCCATTGGTACGGCTTACAATGTGTGGAGTTCAAGGTTTGCACTTGATCTGATTTTCGAAAATTTCTTTTCAAGTGAAAAAAGGTCTCAAAGTTTAATGTTAAGTTATGGCTATTCGTTTGGTGATGGATCATCAGGTGGTGGTGGAGGTCGTAGTTCAAGGCCTCGTGGGAGAATAACTCGATGAAAATACTATCAATAATATCCACATTTATTTTTGTAGTGACGGCTCACTCCTTCACGCTAAGTAATAACTCTAGTGTAAAGGGATGGAAAGATGGCGAAGTTACGTTTGTTGTGAATACAGCCAACTGTCCAGCAGGTGTCGATGTAATAAAAGCAATCAAGGATGCAGCTGAAATTTGGAATCAAGTTCCAACAAGTTCATTAAAAGTTAAATATGGCGGTACAACGACCGCTACGACAGATGGTGACCCAATTGTTGTCAGGTGTTCTGTGAATTTTTCTGGTGACACTGGTGGAGCGGATGAAGATGGTACTGTCGGTGTTGCAAGAGCGAATGGAACAGATCGTTTGGCTTCAGGTCAGATGATTCTTAATGCTTCAACGGGTGATGCTAATATTGCTAACGTATCAAAGAAAGCATTGGACATTGTAGTGACCCACGAAATGGGTCATGCACTTGGCTTAGGTCACTCGCAGTCTACTAGTGCAGTGATGTATTACACTTATTCATTCAAAACGGATCTTAACTTAACTCAAGATGATATAGACGGTATTAGTTACCTTTACCCCAAGGACGAGTTTGATGATAATATGTTTGCTGGCTGTGGGTTGGTGAGTAGTCAGTTGCCACCGACTGGACCAATGTACTTTTTGTTTTTGTCCTTAATTTTGCTTCTACCGCTTTTAGTCTATTTAAAATTAAAATCAAAATTAAAGATACTGCCTCAATACTAAGTATATAATAATTTATCGTATATGAATTTAAGCTCTGACCTCACCAAGATAAAATTATCAGCTTGGATCGGTCCATTTCTTTATTTGCCCTGGTATTGGATTATGCCAATACTTTATCCCGGCACTTGGAATCCTTTTCTACCAAGATTTTTGATTTGTGTAGTGATGTGGATCACAGGGATATTTATATGGAAGTATCCAGAAAAACGTAGCACTTCTAACCTATTGTTTGATGCTATTTTTTATCTTATTGTCATACACCATTTTGTCATGGCCTATTTCAATCAAGACGAAATTATCTATCGCTACACGTTCTTTCTGGTAACGGTTATGACCGGTGCCCTTGTTCACTCTTTCGGTTCATTTTTACTTTTAGTGGCCATGGCCATGTCATTCAAAATGATTCTTGTTCTTAATCACACCGAAGACATAAAATTTGAAGTTTTTGAATTTGGGTTATGGTCATTACAATTTATAATTATTGGTATTATTGTCAGAGCTAATTTTAAAAGCCGTGAAGAGATTCAACTTTTAAGTGCAAAGGCGGCTGAAGACTCTAAGATGGTCGCATTGGGTACTATGGCTGGTGGCGTGGCCCATGAAGTGAATAATCCACTTTCAATCATTCGCTTTACTGTAGAACTTTTAAAGTTAAAAGCTAATAAAAAAGAGCAGGACAGTTTACTCAGTGAAAATAAAGAAGAGATAGAAAGAATACTTGTCGGTGTGGACCGTGTGGCCAGGATAGTAAGTAGTTTGCAATTAATTAAATCCAGCGCAGAATTAGAAGCTCCTCAAATCCTAAGTTTAGAAACCTTTATGAGTGAGTTTCTTCAAATGCAGCATTCAAGCCTGATGGAAAAATCCATTTCCATCAATGTTGCTAATATTCCAAAAGTTAATATTAAAGTTCGAAAGACAGATCTTACAAAAGCGTTGAATAATATTATTGAAAATTGCATGGAAGCCCTAAGCCAATCACCTAAGAAAAGTATTATAATTGGGTTTGTTGTGGATCCTGAATTTTTAAAAATTTCATTTCGCGATACTGGTAAAGGAATTCCTGAAAAAATCAGAAACCGAATTATGGATCCTTTTTTTACAACAAAAGAAGTGGGTCAAGGTTTCGGTTTAGGTCTAAGTATCACAAAAAGTATTATCGAATCTCAAGGTGGAAAGTTAGTGCATATCCCGTCTGAAACGGGAGCTATTTTTCAAGTTTATCTTCCTATTGAAAATTCGAACCAAGGGAAAAAATTAGCCTAGAGTTTTTGACTTGGGCTTGTTAAATCTGCGTCTTCGGTTATTTCTTTGGCCACCTTTATTGCCACCCAATCTGGAATCTATTAATGCCTTTGCTTTCCCTTTTGATAGGGTTTGAGCATTCACAACATTTTCTGAGTGGTAGGGGTGAGAGGTTTCGACGGGGATTAATTGGCCAGTGAGTTTTTGAATATCTTTAAGGTAGGCCTTTTCTTCTTGATCACAAAACGAAATGGCGATGCCTTCAGCGCCTGCACGAGCTGTACGCCCAATTCTGTGGACATAGCTTTCTGCAATATTGGGAAGCTCGAAATTAATAACATGAGTTATCCCATCCACATCAATTCCTCGAGCAGCAATGTCAGTAGCGACAAGAACCCTGATAGTTCCTTTTTTAAAACTATCGAGAGCTCTTTGTCTTGCACCCTGTGATTTATTTCCGTGAATCGCAGCACTGAAGATGCCATTTTTTTCTAAAACTTCACTGACTTGATTGGCACCGTGTTTTGTTCGTGTAAACACAATAACACGCTTGAGGCTGTTATCTTTTAATACGTGTCTGAGTAAATCTTTTTTGTTCTTTTTCTCTACGAATAGCACTGATTGCTGAATTTTTTCTGCCGTAGAAGATACTGGAGTTACTTCAACGCGAACGGGGTCTGTTAACAAACCTGAAGCTAATTTTTGAATATCAGGTGGCATAGTTGCTGAGAAGAAAAGACTGTGTCTTTTTACAGGTAGCAATTTAATAATTTTTTTAATGTCGTTGATGAAACCCATGTCCAGCATTCGGTCAGCTTCATCCAAAACAAAGACCTCAAGACTTCTAAGATTAATCATTCTTTGTTGGATAAGATCCATTAATCGACCAGGAGTTGCAACCAATACGTCTACCCCTGCAGTCATGCTTTTAACTTGATGAAATTGAGACACACCACCAAAGACGACAGTGGATTTTAGATTTAAATTTTTACCATAAGTTTGAAAACTTTCATGGATCTGAACAGCAAGTTCGCGGGTAGGTGTTAAGATCAGAACTCTTGCGTGCCTGGATTCTACTTTTTTTGGATTGAGAACTAATCTTTGCAAAATTGGTAATGCAAAAGCAGCAGTTTTACCTGTTCCTGTTTGAGCAACACCAAGAAGGTCTCGACCTTCAAGAAGTTTTGGAATGGCAGCTAACTGAATGGGGGTAGGATGAGTGTACCCTGTTTCAGTTATAGCAAGTTGAAGTGGTTCGATTAATTTAAGGTCAGAAAATTTTTGAGTTGTCATATTTAAGAGAGTTTTAGGTCAACTCCACAGTCATGACAATAGAGACTACGATCTTTACGCCTTAATTTATGAATTTCTTGGTTACAGGTCTTTTTCTGGGGAGTTTGACCAGTAAATTTTTCACCACAATTCGGACAATAGACGACTTGTGGGTTTGATTTCGAATGATTCATATTGGGGCAAGATGTTTTTGACATTCAACTAGTGCAATAGCTGAGTAGAAAAAACGTTACTTGAAGCAGAAATTTCGTCATGGGTTGCATCACGAGCATCTAGGGTTTCAATTTCAAAAATTAGATCTTGACCAGCTAAAGGATGATTTCCATCCAAACTGACCATGTCTTTGTGAAGCTGAATCACTTTGTAATCGTGTTGATAGCCACTTTTAGTCACAACCGAAATGTATTCACCGACTTTTATATTTTTAGCTAAGCGACTGCGGGGAAAAAGAATAATTTTTTTGGGATCATATAGACCATAAGCTTCTTCTGCGGATAAAGGGATTGTTCGCTTCTCGCCCTTTTTTAAATTTTGTAAGCCCTTAGCGAGACCATTCAATGCGGAAGTCTGATTTTCAGTTGAGTTTAAAACGTCACGATTAAAAGTTGAACTGATAACTTGCCCTGCTTTACTTTTTAAAAGGCAATTAAACGAGATCACTTGAATATTCATGAATTCCAATCTGTAGATGTTTATGAGGTAAAGATGGTTCATTTACACATACATGGTTGGCAATAGATAGGCCTACTTTGCCAAAGCCCTCAGGATCGAACTGGTTGAAATGTTTAATTTATTGACACTGTCTTTGCGTGAAATGGCATTAAGACCTCGTAATTGTTTGTGTGAGTTATGATGTGGCCTCTAATTTGATAGTAGAATGCTTGTGAAAATTTTAATTTATTCTATTTCCTTCGTACTTTTTTTCAGTTTCCAATTACGGGCTGAAATTTTTTGTGTGGACGTGATCGAAGGTGAAAGAAATGGTGAATTTCGTGAAATTCGCCAGTCCTCTTGGTCGAATGAAGTGTCTAATGCATCTGCTAGTCAAAATGGTTTTGTAAAAGGAATTCCAAGAGCCGGAATTAAAGTTTTGCATGAAATGTATTACCGTGTTGATTATCCCCAAAAATCCAAGCCTAAAGGAACTAAGCTACTGATTCATGGCCTAGGCGATCATTCTGGTCGACTGAATCAACAAGCCGAGAATTATTTAAAGGACGGCTTTAAAGTTATCCGTGTTGATTTACTAGGTCATGGTCGCTCGTTGTGGAAATCTTTAAAAAATGATGCCAATGTGGATGAAACTGTAGATATCAGGGCCCATGCCCTTTCAATTTTGAAAGTTCTAGAGCATCTCAATGTGAAAAATGTTGAAATCGTGGGTCATTCTTTAGGTGGTGCAGTCGCATTATTAACCGGTGCCTATTCGAAAAATATTTTAGATAAAAAATTAGAAATAAAAATCAGTGGAATTAGGCTTATTGCTTTTTATGCTCAAGATTTATCAGAGTGGATTGCCTCACAAGCCCTAATCGGTGCCCAGGTGTCTGAAACATTGGCCAAGGGTGTTCAGTTTTTTGCACCGAAATTAGTATCTGAGAATGTTACGAATCAGATCGATCAAAGCAACTTTTTACTCAATCAGTTTTTTTCCACTGCCGATTCAATGTATAGGTTTCTTGGATTTACAACTTTAAAAAATTCTATCACTGATCCTAATGTTGAAAAATTTCTTTACAGCAGCTATTCCACTTATTTTGAGGAATATGCAAAAGCCAATGGACTTGATATGAATGATCCAGAATTAAAAAAAGAAATCGATCAGCAAATTCGCAGTGCTATATCAGTGACTCGTGGTGCTCGACTTTTCAATTTATTTCATCCAAGACAAGAGCTTCCTAGAATTGAAATACCATTCGAGATCATCGCAGGCCAAGAAGATGAAATCGTCCCATTGGCCATGATGAAACAGTCCAATCTAGTCCTTAAAGAGATGGGCTATAAAGTGAGATTCACCATTATCAAAAATGCGGGTCACTTATTGACTCGTACTCACCCTGGTGTAGTCTACAAAGCGCTCAAAAAAGGTTTATAAGCAATGTCGTATTTCGAACAGCAAAGATCTATTCTTGTTTCATTGGGATTCAAAGATAGCAATTTGCCAGTATTAAAAAAATATATTGAGTTTCTTTGGACTTCAAACGAGGAACTTAATCTAGTCAGTCGAAAAATGACCATAGAAGAACTTATTGATAATCATATTATCGATTCTTTGATGATCCTATCGAAGTTTCCATTAGGCTTAAAGAAAGTGGCTGATCTGGGTTCAGGTGGAGGTCTGCCAGCTGTGATCCTTGCCATTCATTTTCCAGAAACTCAATTTCATTTATTTGAAAAAAGTCCTAGAAAAAGAGAATTTTTAGAAGCTTTAAAAAAATGGATTCCCAACTTATATCTACAGTCTGAAATTTCTACTTCGATGAAGGGTTATGATTTAATAACAGCAAGAGCCTTTAAGCCAATCGATGTTATTATTGATATGACATCAGCCTACTATAAAAATGGTGGAAAATATTTTTTAATGAAAGCAAGACTCGAGAAAATTCAAGAAGAAATCCAAGACACATTAAAAAAAGAGAAAAACTTCAAATGCGACATAGTTCCATTGAAGTCACCTGTTCTTGATGTCGAGCGCCACATTGTTTCGATTCATTTATAATTTTTTGTTATTTAATTTTATAAGTAGCCAATTTTATTGACCTGTATTTGGTTTTTCTGGACATTAGAAAGATGAGTGATTTTTGGAAACGCTTAAAATTATCAAGAAACGTAAGAAAAGAACTCGATCATATTTTATCTCATGCTCCAGGATCTGATAAATCTCTAAAAGAACGAACGAACTGGTTTTTCGATCTACTTGACTGGATCAGACATCGCGGAGAAATCCAGCATGTTGCTGAATTTAAAACGGGGACACCACAGTCAGTACGAGTAAGGCACATATTAAATATTCTAGATCGCAATGAAAATTGGAAATTGCAGGTAGCATCCACAATTCGTTCTATTTTCAATCAAACCAGTGCGCTTAATCTTTTTGAGCAAACAGGTCTTACACTTCAAGATTCAGTTGCCGCTGAATTTATCGATCGAATACAGAAAAAGTTTCTTCCTTTACCCCCTGATGAAACAGATTTGGCTTACTTGTTTCAACAAAATTTTAGAAGTGATACGGATCTACAGTGGGTGCAGCAAATCGATCATTTAACCCTTCAAAGAATTCAAGAGCTTTTCAAATTTGGCTTAGATGACAAGAATCAACCGATTGGTGGATTTCAAAAGGATGCTAAGAAGGCTATTTTGTTATTGTCTGTCCAAGTTCAAGCACTGGGATTAAGCAGTGCCATTAGGCTTCGTCTTTCAGATCCAGATTTTACAAAAAACTCATTTTATTTATTCGCTCAATATTTGCAAAAATATTATGCTGAAAATGATCAAGATCTAAAAGCAGTGCTTGCTTCGCAGCTCAATAAAAAAATTGAAGCTTGTCGTCGTGATCTAGCTGATATCAAACAGCATCTCAACGAATTTGGCGTAAGTGTTCAAATCGTATTTCAAATTGATAAACTTGAAAGTTTGCTACGAAGAATTCAGAATCTATTTTATATTACAGAACAGCAAGAAATAGAACCCATCGTACTTTCCAATTTTCTAGAAACCTTAGTTTCTGAATCAGTTGATAAAACTCGGTTGAGACCACTGCTGGGTGAAAGTTTTTCTTTATTATCACGAAAAATTGTCGAACGTTCGAGTGAAACGGGAGAGCACTACATTGCTAGGTCAACTTTACAGCAAAAAATGATGTTCAATCACGCCTTTGGTGGCGGTGTCATGACAGCATTAACTTGTATTCTTAAAATTGCTATCACGGCTATTGGATTGAATACTTTTTTTGCAGGCCTTGCTGCAAGTCTCAATTATGCTTTTAGTTTTTTGCTTATTCATTTTTTCAACTTCACATTGGCCACTAAGCAATCATCAATGACAGCACCGGCTTTAGCATCCAAAATGCAAAATTTAGATTCTCCAGAATCATTTGATAAAATTATTGATGAAATCCTTAATTTACTAAGAACTCAGGTGACTGCTGTTCTTGGTAATATTCTTGGTGTTGTACCATTCGTATTTATCATTGCATTCACATACGCTGCTGTGTTTGATACTCCATTAATGTCGGAATCTAAAGCTTTAGATACTTTAGATGATTTTTCAATTTTGGGTTTTACTCCTATTTTTGCTGCTTTCACTGGAGTTCTTCTTTGGCTCTCTAGTTTAATTGCAGGCTGGATGGACAATTGGTTTGCTTACCACCGTTTATCCTTAGCTATTGGTCAAAACAGAAGACTAAGATTTATTTTAGGTGATGTTAAAGCCAGGGCTTTTGCACAATTTTTAAGAAAAAATTTAGCAGCAATAGCAGGAAGTGTATCCTTAGGATTTTTACTAGGACTTACACCATCCATATTTCAATTTTTGGGACTTTATTTAGATGTCAGACATGTGACTTTATCATCGGGTGCCATGACGGCTGCAATTGTGTCTTTAAAGGGAGCCGCTTCTAATTATTATCTGATAACGGCAGCTTTAGGTATTTTATCGATGGCAATTTTAAATCTATCAGTTTCATTTTTCCTAGCATTCACAGTCGCTGTTCGAGCTCGAAAAATTCAAGCTCCTGAAAGAAATAGAATTTATCAAGCTGTCATTCGAAAAATCGCATCAAGTCCAAGTTTACTGTTTGTCCCTAAAAAAATGAATTAGGATTTGTTTTTTCATTAGAAAGCAAAGGTCCAGGCTTTTCATTTTGGTTTAAAAACTTATACCAGTAGTAGTTTCGCATAATGAAAGCAACATACTCACGGGTTTCTCTGTAGGGTATGGCATCTACAAAAAGCAGGGGATCTTGAGTGGGATATCGTTTGATCCATTGATCAACTTTTAAGGGACCCGCATTGTAAGCTGCTAAAGCCAGATGAGTTTCGCCATCATAGCGTTCCAATAAATTTTCAAAAAATTTTACTCCCAATCTGACATTTTCATCAGGATCTTTCAGCTGAGGTTTTGACATACGTGCCACTCTTCGGGCTGTTGCTGGCATGAGCTGCATTAGGCCTGTGGCACCTACACGGCTTCTAGCCCTAGGGTCAAAAGCGCTTTCTTGGCGAATAAGAGATTGAATCAACCAGGGGTCTACCTGTGAGGTGTAACTTGAAACACTTTCGAAATACCAAGTGGGGAAAAGCATACTTTTAACAGTCTGAGTTCTGAACTGAGGCTTTTCATTGATGAGTCTTGATAAAATTTGAAACTTTCTTACACCACTTTGGCTAAGATGCATCAGATAAGCCCAATAAAGTTGGAACTCGGGCTCAGAGTTTTGTAATCGAGCCATGCTGACTCTTTCGAATAAATGTCTTGCAGTATCGGTCTGATTTTCTGCGATCAATTCTTCGATGATTTGCACCATTTTTGTTAGGTTTTCATCTTTAGATTGAGTTTGAAAAGGGGTTTGATCTTTCAATGAATCCAGTTCTTTTATGGATTCCACCGAGTACTGATTTAAAATAAGTCTGTGATAAGAAAAATAGGGCATGACTTTCTGTGCCTCTGCTTTAACCTCTGCACTTTGTCCTAAACAATTCCATTTCCAATAGTAAGATCTTGCCTTCAGATAGTCTTCAGCCGAGGCATTGACTTTATCAAAAAGGGGAACGGCAGCGTCACATCGATTATCGACAACTCGGATGATAGCGGCTCGGTAAGATGACATGGCCACGGTTTTAGACATTTCACATTTAGAATTCGCTTCATAAAGTTCTAAAATATTAGAAACAACTGCTGAGTCAGGTAGAAAATTTTCCAACTGGGCAGCAAGTGCGTGTTTAGTATCCACATTGATACATGATTTATCTTCGATCATGACATTCGCTAAAGACATCAATTTCGTTTCTGTTAATCGTTCGAAAGCTTTGAGGGAAAAAGAAACAGGATATTCACCCATTTCTGAGAATTTTTTATTTTCGATGAGATTGATCAAAGCTTTGCCGGCCGCGCGTGAATAGGGCATTCCATTTTTTGATCCACGATTTCCATACTCACAAAGTTGAGGATCCTGAAGGCAAAGATCAGCAAAGCGGGATTGCCATAAAACTTTTTGATCCTCTGGGATTCGCTGTTTAACTTGTAAAATATAATTGGACCAAGAATTTCTGAATTCTTCGAAATGAAATGTTTTTGTATGGTGAACTGTTGATTTTGGCTTATTTTGACAAGCAGAAAAATTAACAAGGATTGATAATATAAAAAATGTAAAAATTGGCATAGCTTATGTATCGACAGTTTAAGAAATCAGTGAAGGGAAATCGTCTTAAAATTTCCTAAGAAGTCCAGTGACAAGACCTTTAATTTGTACATCCGATTCCTTGTACCATTGGGATTGATATTCTGAATTCGAAGGTCGTAATTCTAAACGTTTGTCCGGTTGATGTTTCGGGTGATAATAAATTCGTTTCACTGTCGCTTCTGATTGAATGGAAGCAACAACTAGGTCACCGTTTTTTGCATGATCTTGCTTGAGAACTATAATCCAATCTTTGTCGTGGATTCCTTCTTCGGCCATGGAGTCTCCCGCAACCGAAAGCGCAAAGGTCTGTTCAGGATTTTTCATCAGTGCGGAAGGCACAGTGAGTGTTTCACCTGAAGTGATTCTTTCTATGGGTGAGCCAGCTGCCACTGAGCCAAGCAAGGGAATGGGCCGAATCCCCACAGGGCCCTGGAGGAGTCCATCCTGCAGGGATTCGGTCGTCGTCCGATCTTGAAATTGATGATGAAGTTGAGAGGCAAAGGCAGTCGCGCTACGAAGGACTTCAAGTCCCCGTTTTTGGTGAGGTTGAGCACGCAAGTAACCTTTTTTTGTGAGTTGTTTCACATAATTTTGCACTGAATTAAATGAAGCAAAGCCAAAGTGCTGACAAATTTCTTGATAGCTGGGTGAAAGTCCTGAAGTTAGGATTTCTGATTCAATGAAGTTAAGAATATTTCTTTCGTTAGCAGTTAACGAGGTAATGGCCCCGTCGGGGCTAGCTGTGTTTTTCATGGTTTTTTTAGGGAGGAGCGACTTCTTCATAACTTACATATAATTTACAACTCTATGTAGGTCAATAGAAGGTCCAGTAAAATATTAAATTATTCAGCACAGGGCTGAGAAGATGACAGGTAGCGACAGCTATTAGCAGAATCTGACGCCTCCACCGATGCGATTTGTCGTGAGGGGGTCGTTGTCGTACTCGCCATGATCTTCGCTTTGGAATGAACGGGTATAACAGAGCAATTTTGATAAAATAAAATGACGATCGGGTTTACTATAAACAAAATCGCGAAACTAGCCCCACCACGTTTAATCATTCTATACTCCTGTTATCTAAATACTTTACAGGACTCTTGTCTGTTTCAGAGAGGTGAAAGTTTTTTTTTCTCAAAATGGTATAGAGAGTTTAATCACTTCGTGCCAAGCTGTCTTACATGAAGACGTTACTCTCAAAAATTTTCATCGGTATGACCTTAATGCCTGCCTTTTCTGGGGCTGATACACAGAAGTCATGTGTCCAAATGTTAGAAAAGTTAAAGGGACCTGCAGATAAGAAAGCCATCGAAAAGGTATGTGTATCGGCGCAGATTCTTGATGGCTGCTTAAGTGTAAATGGAACACCTATTTTTCACTATGATCGACCTGGCAATGACAAAGAGAAAAAGAAGATACTCGTTTTTAGTCTGATTCACGGCGATGAAAAAGAAGCGGGCACTATGGTTCGATATTGGATGCAAAGACTCTCTGAAATCGAGCCACGTAATGATTGGCGCATCGTTCCTGTTCTTAATCCTGACGGAGTAGAGGCCAACACTCGAACGAATGCGAATCGTGTCGATTTGAATCGTAATTTTCCTACAGAAGACTGGAGTCGTGAAGCGACTAAGTATTGGAAGGAAAGAACTTCTTCTAACCCCCGTCGATTTCCAGGCTCTATCGCCGGTGGAGAGCCTGAGGTTCAGTGTGCGATGAAACACATCATCGATTACAAACCCGAATTTGTTGTCTCAATTCACACTCCATTGGGGGTGCTTGATTTTGATGGTCCCAAAGTAAAACCTCCTCAATTTGGATATTTACCATGGAAGTCACTGGGGCATTTTACTGGAAGTATGGGTCGTTTTTTGTGGGCCGAAAGAAACATTCCAACTCTGACGACAGAATTAAGAGCAGGTCTGCCATCTAACTATAAAACATTTGATGAGCTTCAAGATATCCTGGGTTATTTGGCAAAACACCAGCTACCAAAGCCCATCATTCCTTTGTCACCGAACTCTATAGAAACGGATCACTAAATCCTTTTAGTGAACCTGCTGATTATTAAGAGCCTGATTGATCTGTTCAATGCGGTCGGATTGACTGACAACATGATTTTGAATGGCATCTAATTTTTGGATCAATTTTTCTTTAGCTAACTTGATGGCTTCGAAAACATCATTATGAAGAGCTTCCTCTTGAATTTGTGTTCCATCTTCTTTAAGTGTAATGGAAATACGAAACATCTTAGATAAATCTTTTTTTGAGATTTCCTCTCCGTCCGCTTGCAACTTAGGTAAAAGCTTGATCGGATCTTTGGCAATCACAGCCACAATGGTTTGTGGTGTTACATAGGGCTCAAACTCAAGAATTTGTTGATAAACGAAGGATCTTATTTCAGGGTTCTCATCAAGCTCAAGAGTCAGTTCTGTTGTATTGAGATCAGACATAACGCCTCCTTCTTGAAAGACCAATTGTATGACTAGTTTAGTATAACAATGAGTCATCAAAAGTGCTTGGCAAGATACCTTTTGGCTGAGAAAAGAAATTTGAATACTTCCCGAACGTCGAGAAAGTGGACCTGCTAATGGGACCAACGTCATAAAATGAGATGGATAATTTTGAGACATGATTAAAAAACAACTTGAAAACTCTTGGCTGCAAAGGATTGGCTCTGAATTCGACCTGGACTATATGATCCAACTGAATCAGTTTCTTTTAAGCGAAAAATCAATCATCTATCCTGAATCACAAAAAATATTTCAAGCCCTCAATGAAACGCCATTTGAAAAAGTGAAAGTTGTTATTCTAGGTCAAGACCCCTACCATGGTCCAGGTCAAGCCCATGGCTTATCTTTTTCAGTGCCCGATCAGGTTGCAAAACCACCCTCACTTTTAAATATTTTCAAAGAGCTCCAAAGTGATTTAAGTTTGCCCATGCCAAAAACAGGAAACCTAAGCCCTTGGGCCCAGCAGGGAGTGCTTCTTTTAAATTCAGTTCTTACCGTTAGACAGAGTTTACCTGGTTCACATCAAAATCAGGGCTGGGAAAAATTCACTGATAAAATCATCACAGTCTTGAATCAAGAAAGGCAAAATCTTGTTTTTGTTCTCTGGGGAGCCTACGCTCAGAAAAAGGGAGCTTATATCGATTCTAATCGTCATTTCATTTTACAAAGTTCCCATCCTTCCCCACTTTCTTCTTACCGTGGTTTTTTTGGTAGCCGACCATTTTCTAAAATTAATGAATATTTAGTTAAAACCCATCAAGCCCCCATCGACTGGAGACTTTCTTGAAAACAAAAATTAAAATTTTAAAAAAACTTCCAGTCATGAAAAATCATCATTCGGAACTATTAATTTATGATCAATATTTAATGAAGATCCCGTTGATTAAAAAATGGATTGAAACATTTCCTTCTCGATATGCGGTTAAATCAGGAGAAAAGTTAAAAAGTATCGATCAACTTCCATCCCATCTTGAACACCTTATTAAAAATTTTTCTTTTGCACAGAAAATTTATATTTTAGGTGGAGGAAGTGTGGGTGATTTCGGTGGATTTGTGGCCTCTATATTTAAAAGGGGAATACCCGTCGTACAAATTCCTACAACTTGGCTTTCAGCTTTGGATTCAGCCCATGGTGGAAAAACAGCCATGAATGTGGGTGGTTTTAAAAATCAAATTGGAACCTATCACTTTTCAGAAGAAGTGTGGGTGATTCAAGCCGTGCTAGAAACTCAGCCAGCCATTCGACTTTTTGAAGCCAGTGGTGAGTTTATGAAAACTGCTATTATCGGCGGAGAATCTTTGCTTAAAAAGCTTCAATCTTGGAATTGGAAAGCTGGAAAAATTCGCTGGTCTGATTTAAAAAGCTTTATCGAATTAAAATATAAAATTGTGAAGCAAGACCCTTTCGAGAAAAAAGGATTCCGTTATCAACTGAATCTGGGACATACTTTGGGACATGTTTGGGAAGCCCATTTTGGAATCCCTCATGGTCTTGCCATTTTTCACGGTCTCTTATTTGATATAGCCTGGAGTGTACAACTTAAACTTCTTAGTCCCCAAAGAGCCTTTGATTTAATGGATGAAATGCCGTGGTCTTACGTTTGGGATGAAGAGTTTAAAAAGAAAACAGATTTAAAGATTTATAGCCTAACAGAGGCTAAAATTCGTTCTTACTTAATCAAAGATAAAAAAAACAAGCAGGGATTGATCAGTTTCACTTTAGTAGAAAAGCCCGGAAAAGTTTTGATTAAAAAAGTTCCAATGGAAGACATTCTTCGTGAATACAGAAGGCAACAAAGAACTTTGCAGGAGCTCTATGAAGAGCTTTAGTTTCAAGGGTTCAGTCGAAGCTTCCAAATCACTGATGAACAGAGCCCTGATTTTGCAAGCCCAGTATCCACAACTGGAAATAGAAGGACAATCTTCAAGCGATGATGTTCTTCATTTACAAAAAGCTCTGCAAACGACGGGATCAGAGTTTTTTGTTGGTGAGGGTGGAACCACTTTTCGGTTTTTGGCCATCATGTTGTCAAAAAGGCCTGGAATCTGGAAACTTCGTGGAAGTGAAAGACTTTTTTCTCGGCCACTTGATCCCTTGCTGGATTTATTTCGTCAACTCAATGTGTCTGCCACTTTTGATCAAAACTCATTAAATCTTCATTCCAGTGGATGGAAGCTGCCTGATCAAATCACAATCGATTTATCAAAAAGCAGTCAATTTGCGTCTGGATTTTTATTGTGTTGCTGGGATATGGAAAAGCCAATTCAAATTCAGTTTTCTGAAAACAGAGTCTCTGACGGATATTTAGAAATGACCCTTCAATTATTAAGTTCTGTAGGATTTGAGTATAAAAAAACAGAATCAGGAATATCTGTTTCAAAATTGCAAAAATTAAAAGCTAGCAAAGTGACAGTTGAGCAAGATATTAGCTCGGCCTTCGCAGTGGCGGCTTTAGCGGCTATTCGTGGATCCTGTGATCTTTATCCTTTTGACTTGAAAAGCTTGCAGCCTGATGTCGCTTTCGTTGAAATTTTTAAAAAAATTGGTATTCCAACAGATCTCGTCAATGGACACTTAAAAATAAGCAGATCGAGCCAATGGAATCCTGTAAAGGTTAGCCTTAATAACTGTCCAGATTTATTTCCTGTGTTATGTGTACTCCTTTCTAAGTGTGACGGGGTCAGTGAAATTTTTGATACTCCTCAGCTTGTTTATAAGGAATCCAATCGGTTGGCCAAAATCAGTGAATTACTTTCCTTGATGCAAGTTAAACATCAAGTCTTGGAAGGTGGAATTCGTATCACTGGTAAGAAGTATCATCATCATCAATTTTTTCTTTATCAGCCTGATCATGATCATCGCTTAGCATTTGCAGCAGCTGTGGCAAAATCCATGGGTTATCGCTTGCGAATTACAAACCCAGAAGTTGTTAATAAAAGTTTTCCTGGTTTTTGGAATCTCATTTCAGGTGGGGCAGGTTAATGATTAAAGTCATAGTCGGTCACCGAGGTGTCGGCAAAACGTCACTTCTTCAAAGATGGAAAATTTATCAACCAGAGCTTCATTTTTTTGATCTTGATTCAGAAATTGAAAAACATACGAGTCATAAAATATCAGACTACTTTGAAAAATTTGGTGAATTAAAATTCCGTGAAATCGAAATTCAAGTATTTTTAGAACTCATTAAAAATTCTAATGCAAATACTGTAATCAGCTGCGGAGCAGGTTTTGATTTATCAAAAATGCCAAATCATGTTTTTGTCCTTTGGCTTCGTAGAGACTCAGATTCAACGGGGCGAATATTCACAGATCGTCCTAGGCTCAATTCTCAGCTGTCTGCTTTGGATGAATATCATGAAAGATTTCAACCGCGTGAAATGATGTATGCTAAACACTGCCATTTTATTTACACAATGCCAGAGGGTTTGAATGAAGTGGATCCAGAGGAAAAAGCAATTTTAACTGGTAAGACTTCAGTTCAAGCCTACTTCACTTTGAAGCCCCAAGTTCCGATCGTGAATTTAGATGCAGTCTTTGAATGGCGAGATGATTTGCTGAGTGAAACTGAGTTCAAAAGATTTGATCTTAAAAATAAAAAAATCCTCTATTCGGTTCGAACAAACGGCCATGTTCCAGAGATTGTAAAAGCTAATCAGTATCCAATCGATTGGGATTTGAATAGGCCTTTGCCAGCACTCAATCAAATTTTTTACTTGTCGACTCATCAAGACTCTATTCATCAAGCCATTCAAATTTTGAAACCTTTTGAAAAAAGTCATTATCATTTAAAGCTTTGTCCCCTTGTTGAGTCTTGGACTGATTTAGAATTGGGATTTCAATGGCAACAGGTGGATCCTAGTAAAAGAAATTTCTTACCTAGATCTTTAGACGGAAAATGGGATTGGTTTCGCTTGATGATGAAAAGCCATCAGTCACTCAACTTCATAAGAACCGGAGACAACTCGCATTTAGATCAGCCGACTCTGTGGCAGTGGCTGTCCATGCCAAATAAAAATAGAAATGGAATGGCAGCCGTTTTGGGTGCTCCAGTTAACCATAGCTTTTCACCCAGTTTTCATAAAAAGTTTTTTCTCGATGCGGAAGTTCCCTTTTTTAAGATCCACCTAGCGGAAGAAGAGTGGGAGCTAGCGCTACCACTTTTGGAAAAATGGGGTCTAAGATTCGCAGCTGTGACTTCACCACTAAAAACTTTAGCAGGGCATTGGGTCGGACATTCTGCATTAAATACGCTGGTCCGAGATAATCAAACATGGAAATCAGAAAATACAGACATCGATGGCTTTGCTACTTTTTCTAAAAATTTAGCTAATCAATCTGTGGTGGTTTGGGGCGGCGGTGGTCTTTTAGAAATGCTAAAAGGCCAATTGCCAGATGCTAGTTTTTATTCAGCTCGTTCGGGTAAGCCTCGTCAGGGCTATGCTCACATTGAAAATCCTGATGTTATCATTTGGGCCGCCGGGCAGACCGACATGCAGTTGATTCCCCCTCGTTGGCAGCCCCAGCTGATATTAGATCTCAGTTACATTGAAAACTCAGTTGCACGCGAAGTTGCGATCCATTTTAAAGCAAAATATAAATCGGGGCTCGAGATGTTTTACGTACAGGCCAAGTCACAGCAAAAGTTCTGGCAAAAATTTATTAAATAAATTCAAGATCAGGAATTGTTTTTTTATCTAGCGGTAGTAGAGCGTATTTAGCTTGGTAGTAATCAATGGCATTCCTAAATCGAGCCTCACCCACTAATGCTATTAAGGTTACACCTTGATTACTTTGAATATAGCTCTGATTTCCCCAATTTTCTTTGCTGGCTAAAGCCTCGTAGCCCATTTTCATAAGGGAATCAAAACGCTTTGATGAAGTCTCTAAGGTGCCTAGCAAAGTCATCATTTTTCTTTCCAGGCAGATTTCGAGTGCACGGCACCGAAGAATGTTATGAAGTCCTCTCGATTCATAGCCACTATTCGTAGCTGCTCGAGTGAGCAGAGCCACAGGCAGCTGAATCTTTGCCGGAGTTTCAAAAAGAGTGGTGAGCTCTAATTTTTCTTTTGATTGAAATCCAGTCAGCCTCAAGTAAGCGATCAGATTTTGAGTTTTAATATTCCGAATTCCTAAGTGAATAGAAGTGCGATCAGCATTGTTCCAGTTAAGCCCAGCCACATCCACTTTTTCTTGGTAGTATTTTCTATATTCATTATGACGTAATTGAACAATTTCATCTTTATGATCTTGGGATAAAAATTGGAATTCGAGGTCAGTGTTCATTAGTTAACATTTTTTGAAGAGCATCAGTTGATGTTTTAAATATTTCATTGGCGTAAGCAAATTTTTTAAGTAGTTGTTCACGGTAGTTAGCATCTTCTGTTTTAACTTTTTCAAAGCCTGTATATTTAGGCCTTTCAATTAAATCAAAATGCTGCTGATAAATTTTAAATTTTGAAGACTCTGTGGTTAATTTTCCTACAATCTTATCTTGAATTAGATTTTGCACAAACGGATCCTGAAGAAATGAAAGCATTATTTCAGGTGTGTACTGAAAAAAACCTGGGCAGCCTTCTCTGTTTCTTATTATAAAGTGTCGGTACCAGGCAGCAATTTTTTCTTTTTCCCAAAGCATCCAATCTGATTTTAGATAGGGGCTTACGCCTGGAACATAATCATCGGGTCTCTCTTTGACTAAAAAACACTCTCCACTTCCCATGATTGGATAGCCTGGAATCTGATCAATAAGCCACATAGTGGGAAGTAATTGTGGTGAAGGGCAGTAGGTGAGTTCTGCGAATTGATTGGCGTTATGATTCCAGAAATCAAGTAAATCCAGTTCATAAATGCGATAAGGAATATTGAACTTATCGCAAATGACAATAGCCCAACTGACATCATGAATATTGAGGTCACTTTTGTATCTTAAAATAGCCGCTTCAACAGGAATTTCACTTTCATAAAAGGATCTTAAAGCAACTTCAGAATCAACTCCGCCTGAAAACATGACATGCAAAGATTGATTTGTTTTGCTTCTTATTAACTTGGCTGTTGCCAAACACTCATCATGAAAATTCAGTGGTGGTCGTTCACATGAACCGTACCTGACGAACCATTTATCATCTGGAGTTTTTCTAAAATTAAATGGAATATTGTTATAGCCAAATTGAAAATGATTCTTATGAGTCAATTCAGGGATAGTCACTTATACCCTATATAAACATAGGCAATTCCGAAACTAACGGGAAAGAACTCTACTTTTTTAAAAGAGTAAGCCTTTTTCATTAACTCAACAAAATCTTCGCGACAGGGAAATTGAGCAGAAGATTTTTGTAAGTAATCGTAAGCTTCACCTTGCCCTGTAACGACCCCGCCCATCCAAGGCAGAATTTTGTCAGAATAAAACTTGTAAAGATCTTTGATGACGGGTGTTTTCATTTGGCCGAATTCCAGAATAAGAATTCTTCCACCGGGCTTTACGACTCGTGCTAATTCTTGAACTGCCTTTGATGGGTCTTGCACGTTTCGAATGCCAAATGAAATACTGGAGCGGTCAAATTCAGAATCAGAGAAAGGAAGATTCATGACATCCGCCACGCTGTACTGAATATCAAGATTTTGTTGTTCTGATTTAGTGGGTGCTGTTTCCAACATTTCTTTGCAAAAATCAGTGCCGATCACAACTCCGGTGGGTCCCACAGACTTTTTGAATTCAATGGCCAGATCACCTGTGCCAGTGGCACAGTCCAGAATTTTTTGTCCTGTTTGTACCTCAGCCAATTGAACCACTTTTTTTCGCCAAAGATGATGAATGCCAGCAGACAAAATATTATTAGCACGGTCGTAGCCTGGGGCTACTTTTTTAAACATATTGCGGATGGTATCAGGATTGGGCCCTTGGTAACTCATGATTAATTTTTACTCAAAGGTCTGCCAATGGCATCTAATATTTTTTCCAGTTGTTTTACGAGCACTTCAAACTCTGAAAAATTAAGTGTTTGTTGTCCGTCGGAAAGGGCTTTTTCGGGGTTGGGATGGACTTCGATGATCAAACCATCACAGCCGGAAGCGGCAGCAGCATAGGCCATCTGAGGGACTAAAGAACGAATGCCAATGCCATGGGAGGGATCAACGATAACTGGCAAGTGAGTTCTATTTTTCACGTATACGACTGCATTTAAATCCAGTGTATTTCGAGTCGCCGTTTCAAAAGTTCGTATGCCACGTTCACAAAGGATCACATTTTCGTTTCCACCTTTACGAACATATTCGGTGGACTTAATCCATTCATCAATAAGTGCTGCAAAGCCACGCTTGATGAGCACCGGTTTTTGGGTAAGTCCCACTTCTTTTAAAAGGGCATAATTATGCATATTACGAGAGCCAATTTGAAACATATCGACAAAATCATGGATTTCTTCGATCTGCCGTGGGTCTGTTATTTCGCTGACTAAGCTTAGATTATTTTCTTTTAATGTTTGGCGAATAAAATTAAATGAATCTTTTCCCAAACCTTGAAAGGAATCTGCTGAAGTACGGAGCTTCCAAATTCCTCCACGAATCAAATTAGCACCTAAAGACCTGACTGTCTTAGAGGTCAGCTCAAAATGTTCTTTATTTTCTATGGAACAGGGGCCGGCAATAAGAGTGAAGTGATCGCCACCAATCAGGTGATTACCAACTTTAACTGGTTTTGTCTTTTGTGTTAGAGTCTCGTTCTCAGTTTGCTTCATAATCATATTCTGGTTAAAGATAGGATAGATGTTTAATAAAATTGTCTATCTCTTACCACTATCAGATTATCATGCAAACCTTTAAGATCTCAAATTTTTTAAAAGCTGGGGCCTTTATAGGCTGGTCCAATTCTTGGTACCTGTTTCAGGGCCCTTTCCAGACAATTTCAGATGTTAAACAGCATTCTTATCATTTTGGTATACAGCACTTTTTTGATGCTCAATTATGTCGCTTATCAGCTACGCAAACAAAGGTCGTAGATAAGATAAAGTTTCAGGATTTTATAGGTCAGGCTACGGAACCTTTGCCCTCACTTCAGTGGCAAGGACCTCACCGAGATGAGTATAAAAATCAATTCAAGATTTTTCATGACAAGCTTGTTTCCGGCGAACTTCAGAAAGCTGTTCCTTTTGTTTTTGATCAGGCAGAAATCAATGTAAGTCCACAGCTTATACTGCATATGATTCAATCTATTTCTGATATGAATTACCCCCACCTTATACCCTATGGTTATTGGAATGAATCGGGAGGGGTTTTGGGTGTCACGCCCGAGGTTCTTTTTCATAAAAAAAGAAATGAAATCTCTTCCATGGCCCTCGCTGGAACGGAAAAGAAAAGTCATAACAACAGACCCACGCTTCAAAAAGACAAAAAAATTCTGAACGAGCATCAGTTTGTAGTCGATGAAATGATTGAAAAATGGTCCAAGTGGGGAAAAGTCATTGTGGACAGAACACAGGTTATGGAACTTCCTATTCTTTACCATCTACTTACAAAAATACGCATCAGTTCCCATTTGGAAGTTAGCTCTGCCGAACTCATTCAATCCCTTCATCCCACCTCTGCTGTGGGGGTTAGCCCCTTTAAAAAATGGCGTGAACTCGAAACACTTCCTGGACAAAAGGAAAGAAATTTTTATGGAGCTCCGATGCTTTTTAAGCTCAGTGAGACTGAAGAATTAGCCATCGTAGCCTTACGTCAAGTTCAGTGGGACAAGACTTGTGTGCGTTTAGGTGCAGGCGGTGGTATTGTTCTAGAAAGCCATGAAGAAACGGAATGGCAAGAAATTTTAGCTAAAATTGAATCTGTTAAGGGGTTGTTAAAAATTTGAGAGAAAATCAAGTCATGACAAATATGGAAGTGGCAGAAGTCGTGCTGCAAGAACTTTTAAGCTCTGGTGTGCATGAGTTTTGTATTTGTGCAGGTGCCAGAAATTCACCCTTTGTACAAATTTTTGAAAAAAATCCTCACTTGAAAGCCTATCATTTTTTTGATGAAAGAGCGGCGGCTTTTTTTGCCCTCGGCCGCATCGGGAGCACTCGTAAACCCGTAGCTGTTTTGACAACTTCTGGAACTGCGGCAGCAGAAATGTTACCGGCAGCAGTTGAAGGTACCTATTCTTCTTTGCCGCTGATTATGGTGACCTCAGATAGACCTAAAAAATTTCGCGGCTCAGGGGCTCCACAGTCCATCGAACAAGTGGGACTTTTTTCCTATTACATAGAAGTTTGCTTTGATTTAGATCAAGAAAATCATCATATTTCTTTAAAAGGCTTAAGTTGGAAAAAACCCATCCATATCAACGTCTGTTTTCAAGAACCCTTGATTGATGATATCGTACCAGAGCTTCTAGTTCCTGAAAAAAGTCCAAGAACAAAATTTCCCGAAGCCTTTCCTATGAATATGAAAGGTCATATTCAAACATTTATCGAGCAACATAAGCCTCTTGTTATTCTTACGACTTTGCCAGAAAAAGTAAAAGGTCCTGTTTCTGATTTTTTATCTAAACTGAAGGCTCCTATTTATGCTGAAGGCATTTCCAATTTAAGGGGTGATCCAAGGCTCATCGATTTCACTCTTAAATCGGGTGAAAAAATTCTTTCCAAATTGTTTGATCAAAATGCCTGTAATGCCGTTATTCGGGTGGGTGGTGTCCCCACTTTAAGGTTTTGGCGAGATCTTGAGGATAAAAGAAAAGATGTTCCAGTTTTATCACTGGGTTATAATCACTTTTCAGGTCTAAGCAGAGAAATCACTCACTTCCTTGATTTGGATGATTTAAGTCGCATTGATGTTAAATTTCCTCGCATGCTAGACGAAGAGCATTGGAAGATGGATCAAGACTACTTTTTGAAAACCCAGGAATTATTTAAAAAATATCCACTCAGTGAACCTGCTTTATTTCAAAAATTATCTTTGAGACTAAAAGACACCAGCGTTTATTTAGGCAACAGCTTACCTGTACGTGAGTGGGATTTGGCTGCTGATCTGAAGTCTCAACCCAGCCGGATGGTGGCCAACAGAGGAGCTAACGGGATCGATGGGCAAATTTCCACTTTCTTGGGTTGGACGAAAGCGGGCCAGGAAAACTGGTGTTTGATTGGTGATTTAACAGCGCTTTATGACTTATCAGCTCCTTGGATTACAAAACAATTGGAACCAGCCCCGTTAAGAATTGTGGTTGTAAATAACAAAGGTGGAATGATTTTTAAGAAAATGTTTGGCAAAGAAATCTTTTTAAATCGTCACGATGTGAATTTTGAAAATTTCGCAAAGCTTTGGAATTGGAGTTACTCGTGCTGGAAAGACATTCCAGAAAAAATGGATTTAAGTCAGCATCATATGATTGAACTGTGCCCCGATGAAAATCAGTCTGATTTGTTTTGGCAAGAGTGGGACCAGCTCTCGTGAGCGAAGTTTTATTTCTGCATGGTTTTTTGGGCCTTGCTAAAGATTTTGATCCCTGTTTTAAAAATTTGAAAATAAACTCCCGGCTTTCTATTCCCTACACTGAAAGGCCCGAACTTTCCCCCGAGGTCTTTATATCAGACTGGGGACAGAATTTTATCAATGCTTATTCCCGCTTAGGACCGCTAACAGCGGTCGGTTACTCTCAAGGTGGACGAATGCTGCTGGGTGCGTTTGCAATGGCTCCTCAGTTGTTCAAGAGCCTCGTTTTAATCTCTAGCCACAGTGGACTGAAATCTAATACTGAAAAAGAGGCCAGGCTAAGTAGTGATCGTCAGTGGGCACAAAGGTTTCGCACTCAAAAGTGGGATTCCTTAATGTCAGAGTGGAGCTCGCAATCCGTTTTTCAGGGAGGAAATCCAGTTCTTCGTTCAGAACAAAATTTTAACAGAGAGGCGTTAGCACTTTGTTTAGAGAATTGGTCACTGGCTCACCAGCCTGACTACAGCCAGATGATTCATGAGAATGAAAATATTTTTGTTATCGTAGGCGAAAGAGATCAAAAGTATAGAGATCTTTATAGCCATTTGGGATCAAGGCTTTTAATAACAAAAGGGGCCGCTCATCGCGTCCCCTCCGATCAGCCAATCCATTTAGCTGAAACTTTAAATTCAATTTTATAATTATCTCAATGAAACGATAGCGTTAGAAATCCAGCTTTTGTGAGCAAGTGGGTAAGTGTAAACACCACGGATTTCACAATCACGGTCGCCGTAGCTGACAATTCCCACTTGTTCAAGACGTCCAAAGGGACTTGTCACGAATGAAGGACCGCCGGAGTCGCCAGAGCATGAACCTTGGAAGTTTTTTTGATCAATGCTGAATTCAGATTCTGTAAGATCAGGATCATCAACTGTTGCGATTGTTTCACGAAGTAAACCTGAACCACCGCCGATGAGGCTAGAAGTAATTCCATAACCGGATGCAATGATTCGAGATCCCTTTTTGATGCTTCCTTCAAAGAGGCGCGTCACTTGAAAGCCATCGGGTAAACGACCACCGATTTTGAAAACAGCTATATCACCGTTATTTTCGCCATTGATGCTACCATTCCAACGTGGGTGTACGCGTACAGCTGTGATTTGTCGAACCAATGGATTTTTTAACAACGTTTCACGAGCGCCACCCGTGCCGCGTAGAATTTTTTCTGCATCAATTGTATAGAGTGCATAAGCGGCTGTTAAAGAATCAACACAGTGAGCAGCTGTTAATCCTACAGTCGGAGTAATCATCGTAGCTGTACAAAGAGAGCCTCGATCAAAAGTCTTCACGTAGATCATAAAAACTTGTTTAGATAACTGTGAACCTGGAACAACCATTCTTCCGCCAACAATTGCGCTATTGTCTTGGTTTTCAAGGCTAGAGGGGCTTTGCGGAGCACATGCTGTTAAAAGTGCAACCGAGAGTGCCATCATGGAACTGAGTGTGAATTTTTTCATCGATCCCCCGTGTGTAGTCAGTGCCTATTCGTTTAGGCAGAAAAACAATAAACACCAAAGTGGTGCCAAGTTACAACCAGATATTAATTTGGGGATCAATAAGATGTGTTTATAGTTTAGACAAGTATTTTTTTCAAAAAAATCAAAATATTTCTCAAATTCCAATCATCCTGTCAGTGGCTTCTATCAAGGCTGAGCGGATGCCGGGCTCTGAAGCCGCATGACCTGCGTCCGCAACCACCACAAGCTTCGCCTCAGGCCAGGCTCGGTGCAGATCCCACGCACTTTTAGCGGGGCATACGATGTCATAGCGGCCCTGAACGATAGTGCCTGGAATATTTTTAAGTTTATGTGCCATCTTCAGTAAATAGTCGTCCGACTCGAAAAACGCTTTGTTCATAAAGTAGTGGCACTCGATCCGAGCAAAGGCTATGGCCTTTTCGGGCTCGCCAAACTCTTGAATCATGTTGGGATCCACATAAAGTTTAGAAGCGGAAGCCTCCCACTGGCTCCAGATCTTAGCAGCCTCAAGGCGAGTGTCGGCATTGTCACTGGTCAGACGTTTGTAATAGGCTTTCATAAAGTCAGAGCGCTCGTTAGCTGGAATATAATTAAAGTACTTTTCCCAGGAATCTGGAAAAATCCAAGAAGCTCCTTCTTGATAGAACCATTTGAGCTCTGATTCTCTGCAAAGGAAAATCCCACGAAGCGTGAGGCTTTTTGTGCGATCAGGATGAGTCACCCCGTAAGCCAATGCCAGTGTGGATCCCCAGCTGCCTCCAAATACATGCCATTTTTGAATTTTTAAGTGTTCACGTAATTTTTCAATGTCGCTGACAAGATCCCAGGTTGTATTTTCTTTAAGCTCTGCATAAGGCGTAGAAAGTCCGCAACCCCGTTGATCAAGTAAAACGATACGATATTTTTTAGGATTAAAAAATCTTCTGTGAAAAGGATCCGTGCCTCCACCGGGGCCACCGTGCAAAAATACGACGGGTTCGCCTTCGGGGTTTCCGGATTGCTCAAAGTACATATTATGAATTTCAGAAACTTTTAGAAAAGCCTTTTGATAGGGTTCGATTTCTGGATAAAATTCTCTCATAAAAATAGTGACTCCCATTTTTTCTTTTTTGCTTCGGGTAAGAAGCTGGCTTTGAAGGCCGTTTGATTTACTTTTTTAAAATCATCTACAGTGAAACCATGCACGCGGTGAGCAATTTCGTAATCATCCGTCAATGAGGAAGTGAAAACTCCGGGATCATCAGCACCTAAAGTGATGGGAACATTCTGATTGAAGAGGTTTTTAATTGGATGAGATTCAAAAGTGGGAAATGCTTGCGTCAACCAATTGCTATAAGGACATATTTCTAAGGTAATGTTTTGATCGATCAAGGTTTGAATCACTTTTGGGTGATGGATGGATTGAATTCCGTGACCGATGCGCTGAGCCCCGAGATGGTTGATGGAATCTAAAATCCACTGACCCGCTTGAACGTTGGGGGACTCGCCCGAGTGAATGGTTATATGAAGTCCTTGTTTTTTTGCTTTTTGAAATAGCGGAGCAAAAGGAAGAGGATCAAATCCTTCTTCGTTGTCAGCGAGGTCGACTCCGACGAAACTGCTTTTGTGCTCACAGAATTGATCCATGATTTTTGTGGCTTCGTTCAATGGTTTGATTCTTTGTAAAATCCCAATGAGGCCTGTGGAAATTCCTAGTTTTTCTTCCGCCATATCCAGGCCTTTTTGGAAGGCAGAAAGAATTTTTTCAAAACTCAGGTTCGAGTGGCCATCTAATATAAATGAGGGGGCATAGCGAAATTCGACCATGACAGTGTTTTCGTTGTAAGCATCTTCAGAGGCTTCATAGGCTAATCTTGTCAGGATTTCTTCGCTGCTTAGAATTTTTTGGGTGTTCAGAAATTTTTTGAGGACGGCTTCCAAGTTCACCATGGGGTCCATGACAAGAAAGTCTTTTCTGTGATGGACCGGGTGGGAAGATAAATCCATTTTTAGAGTTTTAGCAATCTCAGTCACTGTGCTCCATCGCATAGAGCAATCGAGATGGCGATGAAGTTCCACTTTTGGAATTGAGCGTAATTGTGCGGTTGAAAGCGTCATAGACAATAGCACTAACAGTTTGCAACGCTCACGAAAAGCACTAGGATGGTGGGCCATGATGAATACAATCCAAATCCCCAATCGATTAGCCTCTCAACCTTCCCATGATCCACAATTTGCTGTGCCTTTAAAAACAGGACACGGTCAAGTTCAAGCCTGTGATCCCAGAGCTTCCAGAGCTTTGATTTCGCTGATGGATATGAATGCTGTTTTGGGTGGGGCCGCTTGCCATTTCGGTGGACCCTCAGCTTTAGCAGAACTGATGTCGGCTTTGCATGCGTTGGTGTTTCAAGAAGCCCGAATGCAAAACAAAAGTTGGTTTGATTTGTTTCATATCGTCAATGACATCGGTCATGCCGAAAACGGTTTGTACGCTTTGAAAGCTAATTATCAGATGGCAGGTCTCAGTCTAGACAAATTAAAACAGTTTCGCTCATTTGATTCAGGTTTGACTGGTCACGGAGAAGTTCATTGTTTTCCTGAAGGTGTGTTTTTAAGTAATGGTCCTTTGGGCTCTGCTTTACCGCAATCTCAAGGTGTTGCCATTGGTGAAAAGTTATCAGAAAAAATGCGAACCACTTTTTGCGTACTCAGTGACGGAGCAGCAATGGAAGGTGAAGCCAAAGAAGCTTTAGCTGCCATTCCGGGTTTGGCACACAAGGGGCAAATGGGTCCCTACGTATTAATTATTTCAGATAACAATACTAAACTATCAGGGCGAATTGATGACGATAGCTTTTCCATGGCTCCTACTTTTGAAACATTAAAAACTTTAGGTTGGGATGTTTTATTTTTAGAAAAAGCTCATGATTTACCTGCTTGTGCAGAGGTGATTTCACAAGCGATGGCAAAGGCTCGAATGAATCCGACGAAGCCTGTGGCTATTCACGCAAAAACTATCAAGGGTTTTGGAATTAAAAAAACCATGGAAAGTGCCAGTGGCGGCCATGGATTTCCTTTGAAATCAGCTCGTGAATTACCAGAATTTATTTCTGAAATTTACAGTGGTGAAAAATACCCTACCGTTTTTGATTCTTGGATCGAAGAGCTGATTGCCCTTGAATCCAGCAAGGGAAAATCCACTGATACGGGCGAGAAAATTCAAAAAGGTGTTTCACAAGCTATGATCCGGGCGGCTGAAAAGGGACTTCCGATCGTATCAGTTACATCAGATTTACCAGGCTCAACGGGTGTGGCGGAATTCAGAAAGAAGTTTCCTAAGCAATCCATCGATGTTGGAATTGCGGAAAGTAATATGGTCAGCACGGCTGCTGGCTTATCGAAATTAGGATTTATTCCAGTGGTGGATACCTTTGCTCAATTTGGTGTAACCAAAGGGGCTTTGCCATTAACGATGGCCTCATTAAGTGAAGCAGCGATGATCGGAATTTTTTCTCATACGGGTTTTCAAGACGCAGCGGATGGGGCTAGCCATCAGGCTCTGACTTATCTAGCGATGACGGGCAGTATTCCTCATGTAAAAGCGTATGCTTTAAGCTGTAGTGAAGAAGCGAACGCTCTTGTTTTCCAAGCGGCTGAATTGATGGCCGAACAATTGGCTTCAGGAAAAACGCCTTATTCTCATCTTTTCTTTCTAGGCCGGGAAAATTTTCCTTCAAGCTTTGGGGCAAAAAATTACAAACTTGGACAGGCTCAGCTGATTTCAGAAACCGAAGGCAAAACAAAAACTTTGATTGTAGCTGCTGGAAGTTTGCTGGGTGAAGGTGTGAAAGCCTGCGCAGAACTGGCATCCGAAGGTATCGGCACAATTTTGGTGAACCCCAGTATTTTGAATCAAATCGATGTTTCTTTTTATGCGGAACTTTTGCAAAAAACGGAAGGTCGCTTAGTCACGTTAGAAGACCATCAAGAGATTGGTGGATTCGGTCAGCAATTGGTGCACGCTCTTGTGACTGCAGGCCATTCTTTGAAAGTGAAAACTCTAGGCGTAAAAGGCCTTTTCGGCCGAAGTGCTTACTCTGCCGGTGAACTTTACTGGTCTCACGGCATCGACAGCTCCGCCCTGATAAAGGGTACCAGGCACGTTATCGCCCTGCGCTAGTCCGGCTAGCCGGACAAAAAAGTGAATACTCGGATATAGAGTTTATCTTGTTTGAGTAGCAATGGTTTTTATTGAGATGAAAGCTGAGTTTTCAGTTTTTTGTAACAATCAAAAATAAAAGCACATCCCTCAGTATCAAAATCAGGATCTGATTTTAAATAAAGTGCAGTGGGAGTTTGGCTTGCAATTCCAGCCTGCAAATCGAAAAGATAATCACCTATAAAAAGCATCTCAGAGTTAGGTAATTGAAATGTTTTGGCAATGGCTTTGAGTCCATGAGGTTCAGGTTTTGCTGGTCCCTCATCACGAGTGATAACAAGATCAAAAAATAATTTATGAGAACGCAAAGTCAGGTCTGCGATGACTCTGGAGTTTCGTGTGAATAAGGCTTTGGGAATTTTTTTTTCTTCAAGGTGATTCAGAAAATCACGGACACCATCGAAAAGTTGAGAGCGCATAGCACCTTGAAGTTCAAATTGATGGACGATGTCCATGGCCTTCTTCTTCTCTTCTTTGGGCCAATCTTTTATTGTTTCTAATATTGGATCATTGATGCTTAAATTGAGAGCTTTTGCCAAGCCTACGAAGTCGATTTGTGAATCGACGAGTGTTCCATCTAAATCAAAAACAAAGGCTTTGTAGTTCAAGGTTTGAGTGTACCAGGCACGTTACTGCCCCGCAACAGTCCGAATGTCGGAAACTGATGGTTATTTTTGATAATGACCCAGGATTATGTAGAATTATATAAATGAGCCTTACTGAATTAACGTACAGAAGAGTCGACCTGAAATCAGATGTTGAGCTTCGTCAAATCGCTGAAATTGATATGTCAATTCCACCCCTTTACGACAAGTCTTTTCCCTACAATGAAAAAATGATTACTGATCGAATCAAGCATTTCAAAGAAAGCACTAAGGAAGATGATTTCTTTGAACTCGCTTTGGATTCTCAAAATCATCTAATTGGATTTCATATCGTAAATATACAAGTCGGTTTTAATGAGCTGCGTGTAGGCCGTATTGATACGCTTTGGGTAAGGCCTGAGAATCGCAAGCAAGGAGTTGCTAAAAAGCTGAAAAATCGAGCTGAGTTGTGGGCTAAGTCTCAAAAGCTAGAGTATTTTTTTACTTGGGTTCAAGCAGCGAATAAAAATATGTTCGAATTTAATCAGAAGCTTGGTTTTGAGATCGTTAATTACAAAATGCAGAAAAAAATAGACTACTAATTAGATATTTTGTCCGAAAACCGGACTAGCGCGGGGCAGTAACGTGCCCGGTACCCTTGGCGTCCCACCAGAACAACAATTCTGCGTAAGTCAGGCGTTTATCCACGGTGGCCCAGCGAAGAGCGCGGGGGAAGGCGGGGTGATCCAAGATGGCACGTCTACGACGCTCGCCTTTGCGCTTGAAGGTTTCGATTTTTTCCAGTTGGTTGACCAAAGAAAGAGTCACATAAAATTCAATAATTTCTTGTTTAAATGCATTCAGCTCAAAGCGCAGAAATTGATCCCAACCCTTGTTGGTTTCAATGGCATCCAAGTTAAAGGGTGAATCAGGAAATTGCGACCTAAGCATGCAAAACAAAAATGCACTGACGAGCTCTTCAGAGGATTGGTCTTGGCCCGTTAGATATTTTAAATCTGAAAAGTAGTGGAAGAAGTTTTCACGACGAAAAGAATCACTTAAAAATTCGCTAAAGTAAGGAAGCACATTTTTGAGAACACCTAAATCCTCAAGTTCTAAAAAGGCCCTAGCTGGAGAAGGAAGTTTCAAAAATTTTAAATACTCTTCACGTTTACGGGGTAATGCCGCTGTCACCAAAGCGGAACTTGTTGTAACAATGCCTTCACGTAAACTAGGTTCGAGTGTGAAATTGAGTTTGTGAGAAAGCCTGACCGCCCGAAGGATTCGAATGGAGTCTTCCTGGAAGCGTAAAACGGGATCGCCAATCATGCGGATCATGCGAGAGTCGATGTCATGGAGTCCGTGAACGTGATCCACCATGCGGTCTGACACAGGATCGTAAAATAAAGCATTAATGGTGAAATCTCTGCGGATGGCGTCTTCCTCGCAAGTTCCGAAGTAATTATCACCTTTGACAAGATTGGCCTCATCTTCGATTTCTTCTTGGCGTGCACTTCTGCGAAAGGTAGCGACTTCAAACTGGTCCGCACCGCGTTTGGCTAATACAAGCTTGAATCGCTTTCCGATCACGTAAGCGTTAGGGATGCATCTTCTGGCCTCTTCAGGCAAGGCACTGGTTGCGATATCAAAGTCTTTAGGTTGAAAACCAGCTAAAATGTCACGCACACACCCACCCACTAGGTAGGCCTCATGTCCTTTTTTTTGCAGTGATTGGATGATCCGCATGGCATAGGGATCGATCATTTCGGTTTTCAATAACATGTCTAATGTTTTGCTGATTGGAGCCTACAAAAGCAACGACTTTTCAATAAGTTGAGATCATTTTTCTTTTCAGTTATAACTTTTAAATGTCAATTTTAGAAAATATCAATTACCGAATCGAAGGCAACCTTGAGGGCCCCAAGTGGGTGTTTGTTCATGGTTTGATGGGCTTTCTTAGCAACTGGAAAAAAATCACTTCCAGTCTTGAGCCCACTTCCCAATGCCTGGTTTATGATCAACGCGGTCACGGAAGGTCTTTTAAGCCCGACAGTGGTTACTCTCCGGAAGATTATGCGAAAGATCTTTTTGAACTAACAGAAGCCTTAGGTTGGCAAAAGTTCATTTTGGTAGGTCACTCCATGGGAGGCCGAAACGCATTGGTTTTTGCTGATCTTTTTCCAGGTAAAGTTGAGAAACTCATTATTGAAGATATTGGTCCTGAAGCTAATCCACAGGCCAGTCCTTATTATGAAAATTTGCTTGGGATTATTCCCACACCTTTTTCAACACGCGAACAGGCCAGAGACTTTTTTTACAATGAATTCGTACAGAAAGCTGTGACGAAAGAACCGGCTTCCGTTCTTGGAGCCTTTTTTTATGCGAACTTGGTCGAAGCCCAGGGAAAGTGGGATTGGAGATTTTCAAAGAAAGGAATTTTAGAATCCGTGCACGCTGGACGACTCAAAGATCGCTGGCAAGAGGTTAAAAACCTCAAAGTTCCGACCCTTTGGATTCGAGGAGAGAACTCGAAGGAACTGTCTTCTGAGAATTTTCACAAGATCCTACAGCATAACAAATTGATTCAAGGTGTCGAGATTCCAGGAGCGGGTCATTGGATCCATTCTGAAAAGCCACAGGAATTCACCAATGCTTTAAGAAATTTTGTAGGCGGCTTTTGACAATTCAAGTTCACGTGAGTACCTATTGAGTCACTCATGAATTTTAAAGAACTCAATTTACATCCCCTCCTTATTTCTGGTCTTGAAGGTCTCGGTTTTCAAGAAGCAACTCCCATCCAAGCTGAAGCCATTCCACTTGTTTTGAAAGGTCAGGACGTTTCAGGTCTTGCACAAACAGGTACCGGAAAGACGGGTGCTTTTTTAATTCCCTTGATGGAAAGAATTCTTCGAACAAAAGAACCTTCTGCGGAATATCCAGAAAGATCTTTCGATTCATGGAAAGCTGGAAACTTTATTTTGATTCTTGTTCCCACTCGAGAACTAGCGGAACAAGTTTTTGAAAATGTTGAAAAACTAGGAACAGCAGCTGGACTTCGTGGGGTCAGTGTTTACGGTGGAACGGGTTATGAAAAACAAAAAGAAGGATTCAGGTCCGGTGTTGATTTTGTCGTTGCCACTCCTGGAAGACTTCTGGATTTGTACAAAGAAAACTACGTCGACCTCAAACAAATTAAAGCTTTGGTTTTTGATGAAGCGGACCGAATGTTTGATATGGGATTCAAAGATGACATGAGATTTTTGTTGTCACGAATTCCCCAAGAACGACAACTCATGGTTTTCAGTGCGACGATGAACTTGGATGTGATGACAACAGTTTATCAGTTTGGCTCCAACCCAGTTGAAATTAATATTTCTAAAGATGCTACTAAAGCCGAAAACGTAACCGATGTTATTTTTCATGTGGGTAACGAAGAAAAGCCTCAGCATCTCTTGTCACTGTTAAGACATCATAAGCCTCAACAAGCCATTGTTTTTACAAATTTTAAAAATAATGTCGAACGAGTCGCTCAATTTTTAATTGATAATGGTTTGCATGCCGTTGCGATTTCTAGCCTTCTATCTCAAGGCCAAAGAAATAAAGTGATGGAGCTTTTCAAAGCCCAAGGTAATCAGTGGAATATCATGGTCGCGACTGATGTGGCGGCCCGTGGACTTGATATCAAGGGCGTTGATATGGTCGTTAATTATGAAATGCCTCAAGACTGTGAATCCTATGTTCACCGTATAGGTCGAACGGGCCGTGCTGGCCAAATGGGACAAGCTTTTAGCCTTGTCAGTGACCGTGATATTGATTCGTTGTCCCGAGTAGAAGCTTATTTACAAAATAAAATCAAAGTGGATTTTTTAGATGATTCTGTTCTTTTAAAAGATTTCAAGCCACTTCCCTATGAAGTTCGTCTTAACAGACCCGCTCAGAGTTTCAAATCGGATCGTCCTCAAAGAAGTGAATCTCGGGATGCGTTTCCTGATCGTCAACGTGGAAATGGTTCCAGCCGTCCGCCAAGATCTCAAGACCGGGATCGCAAGCCCGGTGGACCGCGAAAACCCCATGGTGATAGGCCAGAAAGAAATGATCGAAACGAGAGAAGTGAAAGACCCGATCGGCCTCAGCATAAGGCCCAACCAAGAACTGCACAGAACGGCCAGGGTGCACACGCGTCCCCAGGGAAACCTTCTGCAGCCAAGGCTCCTCACTTTGTTCGTAAGGATTTTAAAAAACCAGCACACTCAGCTAAGCCATTTGTAAAGAAGCCTAAAACTTTAAAAGATAAAGTTTCAGGATTTCTTAAAAAATTATTTAGTTAAACCTTTGTTTTTATACAGCTCAGCCAAATGATCTTGTTTGGCTTTTACAGCCTCGACTAGAACACTTTCATTTTTGGAATTCTTTTTATCAAGAAGCTTTGGATTTTTACTTAACAGAAGCTCAACCACTTCTTTTGAACCCAAACGGGTGGCCTCAAATAAGATTGATTCTTTGGTTTCATTGTAGGTTTGATCTGTTTTGGCTCCTGCAAGAATTACTTTTTTAATAAGTGGAATTTCGTTCAAGCTGACGGCGTGGTAGAGTACGTCATGGCCGTTAGCGTCCTTAACACTGAGATGCTTTTTATTTTTAATTAACTTTTCTACGCGGCTTATGTTTTCAGAATTAAGTGCGTCGAACAATTCCTGATGAGCCCACGAGATTTGCGAAATTAAAAGGACAAGGATTAATTTTTTCATTTGAGGCTGATCACTTTCTCTGTTTCTGCAAAAGATTGGGCATCAGCAGTAAAGAAGCTGAAGCTTTGGCCATTAACAGGTTTAGGACCACCATTTTTTTCGATCAAATTGCCGAGTTCCGTACGGATGGTATTACGTGCACTACTGAAGTTCCCCTTAGGGTCTACGATAAACATAAAATAAACCAATCCCTTTTGGGTAGAGGCCACGCCACCTAAAGTCACGGAAGGATTCACAGTTCCTGTTTTTGCGATGACTGAATGGTTAGTTGATTTGTTGGAATAAAGCGAAGTCGCACTTCCAGGGTTAGTCCCGACAATCGTTGCAATTTGGCCAAACGTGGAGCGTGACTTTTGAAGTTCAAGATGCAAATCCACGATGATTCGAAGAGTGGCTTCACATGAGGCCTCATTATAACGAGCGCCTTGAGCTGTATCCACTCGGTCACCAGAACCATTTAGCATAATGACGTCTTCATTTAAAAGACCCAAAGAATCTTTGATAAATTGACGGTAGGATTTTGTTGATCCTAAGTGTTCAAAAATCTGGTTAGCTGCGTGATTGTTCGAATTTCTATTCATTTCTTTTAAGACAGTCTTAAGATCCCGAGAAGCCACTGAAAACACTTGGGTGGCTTGTGTATGAAAGAATTGTGAAGTGGGCAAAAAATCAATATTTTGCACTGTAAACTCTGGTTTCTCGATCATATCAAGCTTGAGCTTCTTTGCTTTTTCTAAAGTTTCTTCGTAGCCACTTATCATGCTGGCCCGAGCTCTGAGTTGAGAAATGACTTTCTCTTTTGTAGGTTCTGAATTCACATAAAAGCCAACAGCAATACTTCGCATACTTTCTGGATCATCTGCGAACCAAAAGAATTTGAAGTTTTCATCAAAGGTCATATTGCGAATTTTCTTGATGCCTCTTTTGTTAAGCTCAGAAATCATATAATGGATTTTCTCGGCACCAAAGTAAGGATCACGGCTTCCTTGAAAGTGTAAATCGCTAAAGCCATCATCCACAGGTGTTACATACACAACAGTACGGAATCGGTAGTCGATACCTTTACTTTTTACGATCCAATGAGAAGTTAAAAGTTTAGAAACAGATGCGATCGGCAATCGGGTCGAAATATTAAGACCCTCTATTTTATCAATATTAGATGATGGGGCATAGCACATCGATTTTAATGATGAAGCCTTTGCCGTTGACTGTAATAAAAGTGATCCCATCAAAAATGTGAAAACCCCTAATTTAAAACCTAGACCTTGCATAATTTCCTCCGCCTGGTTGAGGCTAATACAAGGTTGAGACCTAGCTGAAATAAAACCTGTTAGGTTTGAGGCTGCTGTTCTTGCAATTAGTTCAGAATCAAGCCTGAAGCTGATTGACAGAAAAAAATTACAATTTTGAAATGTTCAAAAGTTATTCGGTCAGTTTAATGACTTGGGAATTCAAATAATCGCAGTTTTGATGAAGTATTTGGACTTCATTTTTATTACCCACGCAGCCAAAATAGACCCAAGTCAGATTAACGAATGTAAAATACTGAAGAATTTGTCGCCCCAAAGGGTCTTCGAGATGAATCCATCCCTTGGATGGCCGTTTAGACTTGATATTTTCTTGTATTATTTTAAGCCCACTTTTTTGATACTCACGAAGCCAGTTTCGTAAGGATTTTTCATAGTCTTGACTGGTTGAAAAGTTCCGTACTCTCATCGTGAAAAATTGCTCGGAATCAGAGAATCGAATGGACCACTTTTCGAGATCATTCTGATTGAGTAACAGCTGAGCCTTTGATTTTTCTAAATTAAAAGAAAATCCAAAGGGGTGAAGGAATAAATTTTTCTTAGAGTTAAGATAAACACTTGAGCCTGTCATCGGGTAAGGGGCCGATAAGCCAATAGAGGATAAAGTGAATACAACAAGCAACAGGGATTTCACAGTGGAGTCTCGACTCCAAGACCTGTGGGATGCGGAAAGCAGCTAGAATCTTTTTTGCTAACTGCAACTTTTTCGATTTGCTGGCCCGATGTTATATAAAGATGATCTTCATCAAAACTGGCAAAGCGAATCCAAGGTGATTGATTTTGAAATACAGGTTTCCAGCAAGCATCATTAAGTCCATAGCTCCAAAGTTCAGTCCCAAGGCCCGTTGAAAAAGCCACCCAAATTTCATTGGGTTTTTGTGACGGTCGAATCAATAAAAGCCGAGTTGCCGACTGAAATAAAGACTTAGCCGACGACCTTCCAAGAGATTTCATAAAAAGTGATGTTTTTTTTGTAGATTCATTCCAAGAAAGCCAAAATAAATTTTTTCCGTCCATAGTCATGGGGCTATAAAAAGTCTCAGTCTTTGATGTGGCATGAATGACTTGATTTTTGAATTGTAGTAGTTGAAGAACTTGGCTGGTTTTTTCTTGGGTTTTTGTGAAAAAAAGGCTTTGAGTTTCTTTTGACCAAAATAAATTTTGGTAGGATCCCGTATCACTTGATATTCGGATGAAGTCATTTTGGCTGCGCTTTTTTAAATAAAGATCTGATCCTGCAACGGCACCCTTTGCAATCGCAAGAAAATTTTCTTTGGATTTATCATAGGTCGAAGAGTAAATAATATCGTCAACACCAGCCACAATATAATCGGAAATAAGTCCATCTTGAAAGGTCAGTCGCTTGATAGTTTTAAATAACGGCGAGTACTCATAAAGTTCAGGCCTGGAAAGGTGGGGTACTTTTTTACAAAGTAGAACCCAAATCTCTGATAGACTTGTATCAATCATAGAGCAACCCTCGAAAAAAGGGTTATGACTTGCCTGAGTGGATGTACCAGAAGAATTCTTTTTTTCAGAAAAAGACTGGCAGCCTAAAACAACAAAAACAAAAAGACAGATAATAAGTTTCACGGCTTGAGTCCTTCCTGAAGAACTTTTTGGATCAGGTTTGTGGGGTTTACTTTTTTGATCTCGCTGATTTTAATCCACCGAACATCAACAGGAGGTTTTATTGATTTTGATTTTTGAATTTGGATATAAATCGAGTATTTAGTAATTCCATGCTCGATATTAAACTTTTTCGGTTTAAGTGAAACTTTTTCTGATGTTCCAGGTAAAATCCACTGCCCTTTTAAAAATGGAAGATAGTCATTTTGAATAAAGCCAATGGCGCCTGATTTTTCAAAAACTTGTGGTCTCCAAATCCAAATCTGTTGCTCTTGTTTTGGTTTTTTAAGTGGGAGTTTTTCAATAAGATCTTTTTTATAGGCTTCGCAGTTTTTAATCCAGGGGCAAATCATACAGGGAGGATTTTTGGGAGTGCAAAGAGTGGCACCGAGTTCGATGAGTGCTTGATTCAATGTATGAGCATCATCCACTTGCGCTAACTGATCAGAAAACTGTTGCAACACACCGCGACCCGCTGGTTTCCAGTGTTCTACTGCCTGACCTGTCAGCCGACTGAGCAGACGAATAACATTTCCGTCAAGAACACCTACTTTTTCGTTGAAGGCAAAAGCCGCCACAGCCCGGGCGGTGTAAGGACCAAACCCGGGAAGCTCAAGCAATTCTTCAGTGGTACAGGGAAAATCTTTAAGATCAACAATGACTTTGGCCGCTTTATGAAGGTTTCTAGCACGAGAGTAGTAGCCAAGACCGGCCCATGCTTCGAGGACCTGACTCTGCGGAGCTTTTGCTAAGGCTTTTACCGTTGGAAACTTTTTTAAAAAAGCAGCGTAGTAGGGCTTTACGGCCGTCACAGTGGTTTGTTGCAGCATCACTTCAGAAATCCAAATTTCATAGGGATCTTTGGTGCGACGCCACGGTAGATCACGGTGGTTGTCTTTGTACCAAGAAATCAGAGACAATTGTAAAACTGAGTGATCGACTTTTTTCACTCTTTATTTTTAATTGAGGTCTTTATGGATTACAAGCCTTTGAGTGGTCGAGAATTTCCAAGGTTTTCCCAAATTAAAACTTTCTTTCGTTTGCCATGGGTGGATCTAAATGCAGATTACGACGTGGCCCTGTTTGGAATTCCTTTTGATGGCGGTGTGTCTTACAGGCCGGGGGCTCGATTTGCACCCAGTCAAGTTCGTGAGTTGTCTTCATTAGGCCGTGGTTATCATTGGTCACGGGATATTTCTATTTTTGAAAAACTCAAAGTGGCTGATGTGGGTGATTGTTCTGTGGTTCCCATTGATATCAATCAAACCTATAATAAAATTGAAAGTTTTGTTTCGGAAATTTTAACACAGAAAAAAAAGTTTGTGTCTGTCGGCGGGGATCACTCGACAACTCTGCCTGTTCTTAGAGCTTTGAAAAAACATTATCAAAAGCCGCTTCAGTTTATTCATTTTGATGCCCACTTGGACACTTATCCGGCGGCTTGGGACTGTGAGTATCATCATGGATCCTTTGCAAGGCATGCTGTGGTGGAAGGTTTAGTGGACCCCAAAAAAATGCTGCAAATTGGTTTACGCGGTCCCCTTGCTGGCCGAGAAGATTTAAAATTTGTAAAAGACCACGGAATTAGAACTTACACAGTTGATGATATTCGTGAAAGAACACTGACTCAGTTTATTTTAGATCTTCCCGCTTTTGATGACGGTCCCACCTACATCAGCTTTGATGTGGATTGTTTAGATCCTTCGGTGGCGCCTGGTACGGGCACACCCGTTCCAGGAGGAATGACATCCTATGAAGCTCAAAAAATTCTACAGGGCCTTAAGGTAAAGAATTTAGTCGGAGCTGATGTTGTTGAAATTTGTCCAGCCTACGATCCCACACAGATTACATCGCTAGTGGGTGTAGACGTGATGTTTGAAATGCTAAGTATTATGGCAAAAAATAAATAACTTAAAAATGAGTTTTAGCAGAAAAGCCAAGGCTAAAATAATATTTAAATAGATCAAACTCTTCGGGATTATTAAAATAATTAATGAGCGCTCTTTCCAGCAATGAACCATCTATTGAAAAATGATAAAATCGATCTGCAATCTTAACGTTTTGAATTTGTGAACTCACCCTGAGTCCCCAACGAATACTAGTGACATCATAGTACCGATCTTGAGGGTAGGGGCCTTCAGTATCGACATAAAACAAAGTATTGTCTGTATAGGTGATGAAACCTCCAAGTAAGATTGGGTTCCAAGCATAATTTTTATCTTCTTGCTGGCGAGCTTCAAAGGCCGACCACAAGTAAGTAACAGAGTATTGTTTGATCTCACCAATGAGGGAATCATAAGTGTAACCAAATGAAAAACTGGATTCATGTTTTTCATTTTCACTGACAAAGGTTCCTATGATTTGTGCTTGTCCTAAGTAAGAACCAGTTGCAAAGCCCCATTGGTAATCAGCAACAGCGGGTAGGGGCAGTAGCAAAAGAGCTAGCAGAAACTTCATGGAAAAACCTTCAAACAATTTTTTCGCTGACATTGGAAGACCCGAACTTCGGAGCTATCGACTTCCACCATTGTCCATCGTTCTTTTTCAACCCGACTGACTTGAAAAACTTCAGTATTGGCTCCGATTTGAGTTTTATTGAAGCTGTGCAGATGTCCGTGGAATACATACACAGAGCCAGCAAAGGAGGTCAGTGTACTATCATAGAGCATGCGATCAGCTGTCGTAAATCCTAATTGATTTTGTGGATCTTGATGCTGAAAAATAAAAAGTGGTTCAGCAGGATTGGCTGATGTGACAGCGTTGGACAAAAAATCATAATTTAAACGCTCGGGTAAAACCTCAAGAGGGTTATTGCTAAAAAAAATCATTTTTCCAATAGATGTGTTGATTTCACGGTTTTCAGGCCCGTAGATTTTTTTGAAAAGTGCACGACCTGTGGTGGTTAAGTCGTGGTTACCGGGAACTATGTAGGTGGGATAGGGGGCATCTTTTAAAAAAGCATGAAAAATTTCAAACTCATCACGGGAGCCAAAGTCAGTGGCATCTCCGGTAAACACGGCAAAGTCGACTTGCATTTGGTCCATGTGGCGAAGAGTTTTGCTTAAGTCAGAGTAGTTCTGGTGAGAATCAGAAAAAATTCCGAAGCGAGCGATGTCTCCACCGGCTAAGTTATAAGAAGGGACACTGAATTTAGAATTCCATTGTCCTTGAATAGAGGTGTTAGTATCAAAAACGGAATTTTTAAATTCGAGGCAACTTGTTAAAACAAGTGCACTAAACAAAAAGAGGATTCGAAATTTCATGCACTCTGTATGACTTTTTCATACAGAGTTGGCAAGTCTAAAGACTCTCTTCGTGGCCCATAGGAGGCTTAAGACCCTTTTTCTTAATTTTTTCCACCAAGGTGGTACGATTCAACCTGAGTAATGCAGCCGCTTGATTTCGGTTCCAACCCGTTTTTTCCAGAGCCCGCATAATCAAATTGTTCTCGTAGTTATCAACGGCTGTATTGAAATCAAGTCCCTCTTCGGGGATATCATGGTGGCTGGATTGAACGATGGCGTGGGCACTTTGCGCTCGGTACTTAGGAGGTAAATCGAGGACATCGACTGTCCCTTGTCCTTTAAGAATCGTGAGTCTTTCTACTAAATTTTCAAGCTCTCGAATGTTTCCGGGCCACGCGTAATGGATCAAGCAATCCAAAGCCTCATTTGTAAAACCTGTCAAATGACGGCCTTTTGTGCGGCCATAGGATTCTAAGAAATGACTCAATAAAAGCGGAATATCTGTCTTTCGCTCTCGGAGTGCAGGAATTTGTATAGGGATAACATTGAGTCGGTAGTAAAGATCTTCACGAAAGGTTCCGTTGGAAACAGCTTTTTCCAGATCCACATTGGTGGCTGTGATCACGCGAACATTTACTTGGACTGTTTTTGTGCTGCCAACAGGTTCAAAACATCGTTCTTGAAGCGCTCTTAGAATTTTAACTTGCAGATTAGGTTCTAAATCGCCAATTTCATCTAAAAATAATGTTCCACCGTCAGCCATTTCGAAGCGACCCACACGGTTTGATATGGCACCTGTGAATGCTCCTTTGATGTGTCCAAAAAGTTCACTTTCCAAAAGCTCGGATGGAATGGCGCCGCAGTTAATGGGAATGAAGGGACCAGTGGATCTTGGAGAGCTAAAATGAATGGCACGTGCGATGAGCTCTTTACCAGTTCCTGATTCTCCGGTGACAAGCACAGTAGAATCAGAGTCTGCCACTCTTTCAACTAAATCCATGACATGCCTGATAGCATCGGAATTTCCAATGATTTGATCAAATTTTTGTTTAGACTTTAAAGCTGATTTTAATTGTTGATTTTCGTGAGTGAGTTTTTTGTGAGTCATGGCTTTTTCAACCAAGCTCATCAGTTCATCAATATTAAAAGGCTTCGTTACAAAGTGAAAAGCGCCTTTTTGAGTGGCCTTGATCGCAGCCTCGATACTTCCATGCCCAGTCAAAATGATGATTTCACAATTGGGATGTTGTTTTTTGAGAGTGTCCATGAATTCCATGCCGTCGCCGTCAGGTAAATTCAAATCCACTAAGGCCATATCAATTTGGCTATCACCTTGAATCACCACTTGGGCTTCTTCAATGCGGTTCGCTGTGATGACACTGTAGCCTTTACGATCCAAAATTCTGAACAGAGCTGTTCTTAAACTGGATTCGTCCTCAACAATTAATATACGGTTAGACTTCATGAACCTTCCTTCCATGGTGGGTTCTTACATCTCTAATGATACGTAACTTTTGACGGACCTGTCAAAAAAACCGCGCAGATTAAGGCTTTCGTGCCGGACGGGAGTCTCGTCGGAAGGTAATTTTTGCTCGAGTCCCTCGACCATGGACGCGCTCGAAGGAAAGCTCACATTCTAATTCGGTTAATATTTTCTCGAAACTGTTTAAAACAGGGTCACTTTCAGATTCTACGGTGAGATCCGTATCCACTTCTAAGTTCCACTGCAAAACACTGGCACTTTCGGATAATGAAACAATAATTTCATTTCTGACTGTAGGATCTTTCTTTCGAGAGTCTTCAACAACTTGTAATGCTAGTAGACCCAAACTTTTCCATACGCTTAACAGCCATGTTTGTCGGGTTTCAAAAAAAATCGGTTTATCACTAAGAAGTGCTTTTACTTTGAGGCCTTTGGATCGGCTGGGGATTTCTAAAATCTTAACAAATTTTTGCATGAGATCCACGAGGTCAAGTGATTGAACAGGATCCAAGCTTGGGTCACGAGCGTAAAGAAGTAGGTTTTGAATAATATCTCGGCATTTTAAAACAGCCTTTTCAATTTCAAGAATATCCGAGCGAATGGGATCTTCTTCTTTCAGATCCATTCTTAGCATTTGTGCAAAAGTTAATAATCCAGCTAGTGGGTTATTGAGTTCGTGGGCCAGAGAACTACTAATGGTTCCTAACTCCACAAACCTTGAAGTCTCAAGTCTTCTTTTTTGCATTTCGATTTCATTAGTTACGTCTCGGTAAAAGTGAGCATAAACTTTTCCAACTTCGATGGTTTGTCCGCGAACTTCCCATGTGTGCTTATTTTGCTGAACCTGAAAAACTTGACCTAGCTGACACCCTACACATGGTGAGTCTTGATTGAATAGTAATCGATGACAGGTTGTGGGCTCTCCGTCCTGTGAACGATTCGATTGTAGAACCTGATAGTTCTGATCAATAAGAAGTAATGGGTCTGAAAGGGCTTGAAAAGTTTTTTGCCATTGTTTTTTAATCAGCTTCAGTTGATCCAGTTCCAGCAAAGCTTCAATTCTGAGTGATACTGATTCGGTGACCTGCTGTAAAAACTCAGTTTCTTCTTTAGTAAAAATTTTGGCCTCAGAACCCATCAAAAAAAGTGAGCCCTTTTTTTCGTTTTGATCATAAAGAAACAATCGATGGACTTCGTAATCAAATTTTTCTCTGACATCGATTAAAAATTTTTCGTCATCAGGTTGAAACAAAATTCGTATCCACTGAATGGATAACACTCGTGAAAGGTTTTCATTCAAAAGCTTTTCAAGATCTTCTAAACTTTGGGCTGAAGGCAACTGCACGAGCAGCCTTTGAAAAGCTTCCATCCTTTCATGGGACACAAATAGTTTGCGCCGGGTTTCGCTTAAAAATTTGGCTCTTTTTTCCACTCGATTTTCAAGTTCATTTTGTAAGGCCTCTAATTTTTCAGACTGTTCATTTTGTAGAAAAGAAAGCTGCTCGATCTGATTCAGCTCCTGAGACATCGATAAAGATTGCAATAAAAAAGATTCCAATTGTGGATCTTCACGATGATTGAGGATTTTTTTAAAATGAAATTTTTGATGAAACTGGTGGATGGTCTTTAATGAAAGATTTTGATCTAAAACACCAATCAACTGAATGTAGGGATTTTTTTTCTTCCAATCCGTATAAAGCTTTTTAAAGTCTGAATTTTCGATATTGGTCATATCAGAAATAACCACATCTAAAAATGTGAGTCTTGAGGCTTCGCTACCGCTCAGGTTAACAAGATGCAGCCCGCCCCACTTTTCAATCAGGGCTGAAGGCCATTCACCTATGAAAAGAAAGCGAGAGTTCAAAGCTGACATGCACTTATAAATTCATTGTGATGATCGATGGCATAATCAGGGACTTCAAGTGCATCTTGAGGTTGCTCTCCTAGGTGTTCACCGTATTTGAAGTAGCAAGTTTTAGCTGAAAGTTCCTTAGCATCACGAATCTCTTGGGACAGTCGATTGCCAAAAGAGAGAAGTTGCTGGGGTTGGATTTTTAATTTTTCCATGATTTTTATGAAAGCTATTTTTTTTCGCTCTTTTTTGAAGGTGTCCATAAAATACATTTCATTAAAATACTTTTCAATTCCTGCTTTTTTCACTTTTTCTTTTTGTGCATCAGGGGCACCTGAAGTGACTAAAAACAGAGAGTATTTTTTTTTAAGGATTTGCAAATTCTCAAGCGCTCCAGGAATCAAAAGAAGTGGATCTGGTAATGGAGGGTGATAAAAGGCTTGAATCCCGGCCTGAGCTGCTGCTTGCACATTTTCTAAGGGCCCCATAGTTTCAGCAATTTTTTGAAAAATCACTTGGTGACTCATGGATAAGGCGCCAATTTTTCTGAATTGCTCGAAGGCTAGAAAGTTATCTTGCAAACCCCATTTTCGCATGGCCACAAAAGCATTTTGACTGGCGATAGGAACAATGGTTCCTGACGTATCGACTAAAGTGTCATCAAGATCTATGGCAATGGCTTTAAATGACATCCGTTAGGTCTCCTTTAATAAGCTTTTGCAAGCCCTGTGAAAAGTGTGGCCAAACTGAATTGAGGTCTGCATTTTCCTGTTCTTCGATACAAATAACGGGCGTCTGACAATTCAGCCATCCCCACTGGCCAAGGCTGCCGGGGGTGGGATAGCCAATGTCCTCACGAGATTCATAACCGTTACCGATAGTTAGAAGCTTAGCTAACTTAGCACCGGATTTTCCGGTGTAGACAACACAGGGCTTCCAAGAGTGAAAATGAAAAATAGCTCGGGGTTTATATTTTTCTACTAACTGGACTGTGGCTTGAATTTCGATTTCACTGGCAGGTTCGAGTCCACTAAAGTAGCGATCCTTGTTTTCTGACTTTTTCCAATCAAGAGCGGGGAAGTTGCGATTCAGGTCCACGCCATTGGCATTTGTTCTTTGATTCTGGCTATATCCGTCGGGATTCAAACAAGGAATCAAAATCCAGGGGTGGTCTGATTCCTCAGAGTGTTTGTTCAGCCATATTAAAAATTCTTCAGCTAAGCGGACGCCTTCGGGTTCGTCACCATGAACACCACCAATAAAAAGAAAGGGTTTTACGTCATGCCTGTGGAGATTTTGATACAGTGAGAGGTGCCGACCTGTGGACGTTTTCACCCACTCAGGAAAGGACTCGATTGTCTTGTTGGTTGATGCTAGAGTTTTTCCTTGCATCCTCTTATTCAAACTGATTTTTTCAAGAAAGAGAAGCGAGGACTCGGATGACTCAAGATTCTAAAGCTCAAAAAACAAACTTTACTGCCATCGTGCTTGCTGCAGGTAAGGGAACGCGGATGAAATCTCCGCTTCCAAAAGTTTTGCATCCTGTTGCAGGTGTGCCCATGGTCCTCAGAGCCATTCAAGGTTTGCAGAAGGCGGGAGCCAGTGAAATTCGCCTAGTTGTGGGCCACGGGCAAGGCCTCGTTCGACAAGTCGTTGAAAGCACAGGGGTCCTTTGCTTCGAGCAAAAGGAACAATTGGGAACTGCCAATGCGGTGCGCTCTGCTCAGGTAGAAAATCTTGAGGGCGAAGTTTTAATCATGAATGGTGATCATCCTTTGATTTTTGCTGACGATATTCGCAATTTGATCCAAAGTTTCAGAGAACTGAAAGCCGATCTAGCTGTTGTAACAGCTATTGTAAAAAAACCAGGTGATCTGGGGCGTATCATACGGCAGAAAAACGAACTTAAAGCCATCGTTGAGGCCCGTGATGCCTCGTCTGACACTTTAAAAATTCGCGAGATCAACACCGGTCTTTATGTTGTTAAAGCTGATCTATTAAAAGAACTTCTTCCTAAAATTAAAAATGAAAATTCAAAAAAAGAATTTTACTTAACGGATCTTATTTTGCTAGCTCAGGAAGAAAATTATTCTGTGCAAGCCTTGCGTACTAGTCCGCGTGTGGCCCACGGTGTGAATCAGCAGTCAGAACTGGCTCAGGCCAGTCAGTATCTTTACCGCCTAAAAGCTAAAAAGTTAATGGAAGAAGGAGTTTTGATCCTAGATCCAAAATCTGTTTACATTGAAGACCCTGTTGTGGTGGGACCTGGCAGTGTCATTTACCCCAACGTTTTTTTGCGTGGCAAAACGGCCATCGGAGCTTTTTCTGTGCTCGAGCCCCAGGTTTTTATTTCTGATTCTATTATTGGTCAAAGTGTACAAATTAAAATGGGAACTCATATCGAAAAATCAGAGGTTAAAAACAATTGTCAGGTGGGCCCTTACGCCAGACTTCGCCCTGAAACTGTGCTTGAAGATGAAGTTCACATTGGTAACTTTGTCGAGTTGAAAAAAACCAAAATGGGAAAAAAATCAAAAGCTTCTCACTTGGCTTACTTAGGTGATGCTGAAATCGGGCAAGAGTGTAATATCGGCTGTGGAGCGATCACTGTGAATTACTCTGCTGATAAATTAAAACATAAAACAAAAGTGGGAGATCGCACATTCGTGGGCAGTGATGTTCAACTGATTGCTCCCATTGAAATCGGAAATGATGCCATTTTAGGTGCAGGATCTGTCATTACAAAATCAGTTCCAGATTTTGCCTTAGCTGTTTCCCGTGCGAAGCAAACAAACATTCCTGATTACCGAGCAAAAAAATCAGTTAAAAAGATTGAGGAATAATTTTTATGTGTGGAATAGTGGGCTACCTTGGACCTTTAGATCCTAAAGATGTTATTTTGCAGGGCTTAAAAAAATTAGAATACCGTGGCTACGACAGTGCAGGAGTTGCCATTCTTCATAATGGTGTAGCCAAGCAAGTCAGGGCCTCAGGAAAACTACAAGCTTTAGAAGATAAATTAAAATCTGAAAATTTTAATGGTCGACTGGGAATTGGTCACACCCGTTGGGCCACCCATGGTGCTCCCACAGAAAGAAATGCTCATCCTCACCAGGTGGATGGAATCAGTCTTGTTCACAACGGAATCATAGAAAATGATCAAGATCTACGTGATGAATTAATAAAAGATGGCGCTAAAATTTTATCTGATACAGATTCTGAACTTGTTGCTCATTTGGTGGCCCGGGAAGTGAAGAAAACAAATTCCTTGCAGCAGGCTGTGGAAAATATTTTACCCAAATTGCGTGGAGCATTTTCCATCGTGGTGATTTGGAATCAATCACCGGATGAAATGATTGCTTTTAAAGATGGTCCCCCTTTAGTGGTAGGTTTGGGTGATAAAGAAAATTTTTTTGCAAGTGACGTGCAGGCCTTACTGAAGTACACAAAGAAATTTATTTATTTGGATGACCGAGAAATTGTTAGAATTCACGGACAAAAAGTCGAGGTCATGACTTCAGCGGGTCAGCCCATTAATAAAAAATCTGTGGAAATCAATTGGAGCCCTGATCTCGTTGAAAAGCAGGGCTTTGCTCATTATATGCTGAAAGAAATTTACGAACAACCACGTGCCGTTGCAGCAGCTTTGGAATCTCATATTAATGCTGACACTCACCGAATCCAATTGAAAGTTGAAGGTCCGACGGCCAGTGAATTTACAAATCTTTTAAAAACCACCAACCGCTTTATGATTGTGGCCTGTGGAACAAGCTATTACGCCGCTCAAGTGGCTAAGTACTACATTGAAAGTCTTGTTAAAATTCCAGTGGATGTTGATATTGCCAGTGAGTTTCGCTACCGCTCTCCGATTTTAGATACGAATACTTTGTTCATGACAATTTCGCAAAGCGGAGAAACAGCTGATACTTTGGCAGCCATTCGGTTAGCAAAAGAAAAAGGTCTTAAGACAATGAGCCTTTGCAATGTCAGAGGCTCTTCCATCGACAGAGAAGCCTTTGTTAAACTTTATATGCAAAGCGGCCCTGAGATTGGAGTGGCAAGTACAAAAGCTTTTACCTCAACTTTAACCCTACTGGCCTGCCTTGCATTGGATTGGGCCAAGGCAAAAGATCAACTAAAATCAGAAGATGAAATTAAAATTGTAAAAGCTTTGCTGGCAGCTCCTTCACAGATTGAAGGTGTTTTGAATTATGATAAGTATTTTAATGAAGCTTCACAAAAATTAAAAAGCTACAGAGGATTTTTGTACATGGGTCGGGGAAGTTCTTTTCCTATTGCCATGGAAGGTGCATTGAAAATGAAAGAGCTCGCTTACTTGCACGCTGAAGGCTACGCTGCTGGTGAAATGAAACACGGACCTCTAGCATTAATCGACGAGCGCATGGCTATTGTGATGCTTTGTCCGCAGGATCAATGGTATGAAAAAACAGTTTCTAATTTAGAAGAAGCTAAAGCCCGTGGCGGACAAATCATTGCTTTAGGCACCGGAGAGGACGAGAGACTTAAATCTCGAAGTCATTTTTATTTGCCACTGCCAAAAGCCCATTGGATGGTCAATCCCATCATTTCAACTATCCCGTTACAATTGATGTCTTATCATCTGGCTTCCCACTTAGGATATGACGTGGATCAACCCAGAAACTTAGCGAAGTCTGTGACTGTTGAATAGATGATTATCAGGATGGGTTATTAACGCTGAAGGCTTAGTAACTGATAAAAAGAATAACTGCGGTTCACGAAATCAACTGTTTCGCGGCCGCGGGCAAATCCATATCTAAGTTCTGAATGGACTTCTTCATTTTCTAATTCAGGCAATACCTTTTCAATGTTGACCCATTTGTAAGGATTTTGGCCACGCTTCTTTAATAAATCGACCACATCAAACATATGAGCAATTCCGATATTATAAGAAGCTAAAGTCATCATCAGGCGATCATTGTAATTACTAACTTCGGACCATTCCTGCCAAAGGTGTTTTAAATACCTGGAACCGCCCCAGATGCTTTCGAAGGGATCTTCGCGGTCAGAGACACCCATGTGTTCAGCTGTTTGCAGTGTCAGCTGCATGAGGCCTTTAACACCTGTGTAGCTAACAGCTGTGGGATCCCACTGTGATTCCTGATAGGCCACGGCAGCAAGCAAAGCCCAGGGAAGTTTCACTTCTTTTGCAACATCTTTAAAGGCAGGTTTATAGTTCGGCAAAATATATTCTGAACGAGCTAAAAATCGGCGGATGTCAGAATCCTTCAGTGTATAAAGAGTCAAATCAAAGCGATGATTGATTGTTTCAAAGGAACCTATGCGCATGGACTTTCTGTACCAAGAGTGAAGTAATACTTTTATATCATCCAGATCGTGACGAATTTTCCAAGTGTAGTGATCGTTTGATTTTATAATTTTGATGAGCTGAACGTTGATATAGGGTTGGGTGGCCCACAGGCCTGTGCGAATTTCAGAGCGAAAGCAATCCAGTTGACCAGATTGAATTTTGTCGATGGACTTTTTAAATTGAAGATTTTGAATCTCTTCGACACGAGCGGAATCTTGCAATGGCTTTTTTAAATATTTTCTGTGACAAAATAAACCCAATTCTATTTCTTCTAGAAGTGGGCCGTCGCTGACATTTTTCAATTGCACAGAACTGTCGCGTGAAATGACGATGTGGCCTTTGCCTGAATTAAAATACTTCATCAACGAGAACTTGTTTTTAAATCTTTTTATATCTAATTTTAGGCCAGTGAATTTAGAGAAGTCTTGCAGTCTTTCGTAATCAATTCCCCATGTGGCGCCGGTTTTATCTTTATAAAAGGTCAGGGGGTTTTCTAGAACAAGAACTTGAATCGGCTCAAGTTTTTGAGCGGATTTCAATGCCTCTGCCTGTTGAAAGGGGAGGGGTTCAAATTGAGCCGTGGCTGTTATGATTCCTAATAAAAGAAAGCTAAGTAGCCACGTAGGAGCTTTTGAAGCTCTTAACAAATTCATAAACATATTCAAAGTTCGTAACCTGTACTGCTGGGAACTGGGAGGAACAAGACGCAGGACCGCTAAATGTCACTTTTTTAGGGGATTTTGAAAAATATTCTTATTTTTTCATCTGATTAATCTGATCAAGCACAGTTTTTCTGTAAGCCTTGCCTTCGACCCAAAACAGGTCCCCATGGCTGCCCTTAGGGAAGCTTAATAAAATTTTGGGCTCTTTTGCTTCTTTAAAAACTTTTTTGCCATGTTCGAATTCCACAACAAAGTCATTTTCACCATGCATGACAATCAATGGAATGGGTGAAATTTTATTTACATCGGGAGCCCAACGATCACTGAGCAGTACATAAACAAAAGGTTGTATCAGCCAAGTTAAAGCATGCTGGGAAAGTTTTTTTCTTGCGATTCTTTGAAATGAAGAAAAACTTCCATCGGCTATCACAACTTGGATAGGAAAATGATTTTTGACTTCGATAACAGATCTCATAGCTACGATACCGCCCATGCTTTGTCCGTAAACGATTAAAGGATTGGGATCTTTATTTTGATGAACCCATTCGATCGCCGCATTTCCTGAAATCACATTATGATAAGGACTAGGTTTTCCTTCTGATTTTCCGTAACCTGGATAATCAAAAATAAAATAGTTATATCCTTCAGCTGGTAACCACGAAAGAGATAGAAAGTGTGAGGTCAAGTTTTCGGCATTGCCGTGAAAAAAGATCCAAGTGCCTTTTGGTTTTGAAGTATTGGCCTGAAACCACCAACCATGAAGTGTTTGTCCTTCTTTATTTTTAAAAAAGATTTCTTCGGGTTTTAAATTAAACTTTGCAGGATCAAAAAATTGTTGTGGTTGTGGGTAATACATCAACGATGAGCAAGATGTCAGAAAAAGACCCAATAAAATAAGCTTAGTAAAAATAAAAAAGTTGTAGCATGGCTTTTTGATCATATCTGACATCCGTTCCTAAAACTTGTAGAGCCCAGCTTTTATTAAATGAATATTGGGTTTTCAAATTGGTTTCCATAAAGCTTCTGTGTTGACCTTCAAAGTTGAATCGATGCCAGCTTTCTAAAGTGGTAATGAGTTGGTCTTTCCAACGAAAGCGAAATTCAGCAGAAGGTCCAAGGCCTGTGATCCTATCTTGATCGTGAATATAATAGGCAGCACCTCTAAGGCCTGTAAAAAGTGTTACTCGTGATTCATCGTACAATGAAAATGTGTATCCTGCTCCTCCGCTTAGAACAGCTCCGTGACAATTCAGGCAATTTTCATCTTCAATTTTTTCAACTCCCAGTTTGATTCTCCATGATAGGCTTTTATTAAAAGTGGAAAGAGGCGAAAAGGAAATCACCTCAAAAAGTGCAAAGTCTTCCAATTCCATTCGTTCTCGTAATCTTGAATAAGAAAATTGAAAATCACCAAAAGTAATGGCGGCGTATTCAGGGTATCCAGTAATAAGATCAACGCGGTCATGAAGGGCATGTTTGATTCCAAATAAATAAGCATCATCACCCATTTCAGAGCCCAAGTAACCAAGCCCCAGCCTTCTAGAGCCATGACCTAAGTGAGGCATGTCTTTTTGTTCAGGTGAAATCTTCAAAGGTGCAGTTGGCAACGAAATCTGACTTCTTGAAACTAACAAACTTGTTTTGAAATCTTTTTGCCAACCTTCCATTTGAACTTCTTTGGCATATTTGAAATCCATGAAATCAATACTGGCATCTAGGATGTCTCGCTGTTGAAGTTCACTTTTTTGTGTGAAGCTGGCTGGAATTTTTTTATCTTCAATTAATTTCTTTAATTCCTTTTGATCCTCATCTGCCAGTGCCTTAAGCCTGTGAAAAAATTCAGTCCTGATTGAGGGGCGGTAATGAAAATTTTTAACAAGACCATCAGTATTCCAGGCATCTTTGACTGTGTCAGATGGAATCACCCATTTTTTAACTCGAGAGATAATATCAATATTGGGATCGGCGGCCTCGAGTAATGAAAACATATGATAGGAACAATTTTCAGTGAGATACCAATAATCAATATAGGCAGGTCCCAATTCCCATACATGGGCAATCATCATGGCGACAGCTTCAGAATTGACATTGAGTTCATACTCCCAAAGATCTCGGGCTTCTGCGTGGCTGTACTCTCGGACTTTGTAGTAATAGGGGACACTGGTGAATTTTCCAGGAAAAAACCCAAACAAGCCCTTGAGTGCGTAAAACAAAGCATTTCCAGTGTCAGCCTCAGCTGCATAATTCAATCCATAATCAAGTAGCTCGTATCTTTTTCCATCAGCTGAGGGAGCTTTATTGATGCGAATTAAAGTGTGGCCAAAGGCCGATGAGGGATTATTTAAATAAAAACTCGAGAACACAAGAGAGACAGAATCACCCTGAAGCGCGTTTTTGTACTTTTCAAAACGAGGACATTTTCGGTCGGGAAACGAAGAAATTTCAGGAGCTAAGTGCTTTTTAATAAACTGGTAACGAGCTGGGTAATTGCACTGCGGGATTAGTTCTTCTGGACTGTCGGGAGCTTGCCACATCGCTTTTATGTTGGCTTCTAGTTCCGCGTCTAAATCTGTGGATCCGTTGGGAGATAAAAAAAATCGTTGAGAATCAATTTGTGAGTAGGTTTTAAGTCCCAGTAATTGAGGTTCAAAGTGGAGAAGCTTTTGCCATTGACGTTGGCCACTTAATTTTTTTTGTTTGGCCATTTGTAGAGCTTGTACCAGATCAGGCTTGGTAGCCTCGGCCAAAACAAAGGAAGAAAAGTTTAAAAAAAAGAATAAAATGAATAGATACCGCATGGGACTTACTTCTAATCGCAAAAATAAAAAAAGACACTACAGTTGCACTGCAGTGTCTTCATAAAATTTGATATTTTTAACTTACAAAATTACAAACAAACAGAACGAGCGCCAGCTTCGATAGAAGCAGGGTTCATTTCAGTTTGAACGAAAATCTTATTATAATTCTTTTTCATAGCAGGTGCGAATTGGTTCATAGAGCAGCCCATTAATTGAGCTAAACCAGCCAATGTTTCGCCTTCACCACGAGCAGAATCTGTTGCCAAAGCCACTTTATTCACTTCGATAAATGCAGGAACTTGCTTGTTTTGAGCCATCGCTCCGTCATCAACGCAACCAGATGTTCCAGATAAAATTCCGAAAAGCTGTGTGTAAGATGAACCATTTGTAGTCGCTGCTAGAACTTGGTTTTCATCTTTTCCAAAGATTTGATTTCCAAGACCACAACCTGCATCACCGTAAGGCTTAGCAAAAACTAAATTAGAAAATACAGTCAATAGTGCAATAATAGTTAATTTCATTTTCATTTACTCCGTTTAAATAATTAAATTTGGCAAGATTTGTAGGCAACAGCTTCGATTTGTTTTGCAGATGCATTTCCTTGGGGGAAAGCATTTTTGTAATTGGACTTCATAGTTTGCGCAAAATTGTTATTTTGGCAGTCTAAGATTTGTGACAAAGCTTGTACTGTTTCACCTTGACCACGAGCCATATCGTTTTCGATTGCAACTTGGTTAAGTTGAATAAACTGCTCAGTTTGAGCCATTTTACCAGACTCACCACAATTCAATGTTCCTGAAGAAATACCAAAAGTTTGGTTTCCAGAAAGACCGTTCGTAGTTCCTGCAAAAATTTGGATGAATCCACCTTTTTGTCCGAAAACAACTGAACCGAGACCGCAACCAGCCATACCGTATCCTTGACCTGATGCTGAATCGATCAATGGTTTCTTTTTACCTTGTGCATGGGCTTGATTGACGGCCACTAGTGCACATACTACGAAAAGCGCTCTTAACAATTTCATAACTCTCCCTGTTTTGGTTTTTATTTTTCTTCAAAATCTTTTTCGAAGAATAAATTATTTAGAAAATTGTGTGGTGAGGTCTGAGGAAATGCAATGACTCATATTAATTTGCTTGTTTATTAAGCAAAATATTGTCTACATCCAGCTACTAAAGGATTTTTGCGCCAAATCCACCTGGTTTTGCTTTCGCTGGGCTTTGTCTTTATTGATGATTTCCATATGGGGAAACAAAGAAAAGTTGATATTGGTGGGCTGAAAGTGAGCCGCCCTGGTTTCATCAGTGATGGATTCTAATAAAGATCCCAAAGCTGTCTGCCTGGGAGGTTCTGAATGAACTTCGCCGCGGATTTGTTGCTTTACGAAATGGGCGACTAAAAGTCCTATGCAGGTGGATTCAAAATAACCTTCAACACCTGTGATTTGACCTGCGAAGAAAAGACCTGGATCTTTTTTAGAAGATAAATTTCTGTTTAATAAAAGTGGAGTATTAATAAATAAATTTCTGTGCATGCTGCCTAGTTTTAAAAATTCAGCATTTTCAAGGCCGGGGATCATTCGAAAAATTCGCTCTTGTTCGCCGTAGGCCATTCGGGTTTGAAAACCCACCATATTGTAGGCCGTGCCTTCTTTATTATCTTGGCGAAGTTGAACGGCTGCAAAAGGATACCGGCCTGTGCGCGGATTTGTTAAACCCACAGGCTTCATGGGGCCAAATCTCAAGGTTTGAAAACCCCTCTCGACCATCACTTCGATGGGCATGCAGCCTTCAAAAAAAGGAGTGATTTCAAAATGCTTGGGCTCAATTTTTCGAGCCTTAGTGATTTCTTCGATCAATTGGTTGTAATGATTTTTTTCTAAAGGGCAGTTGATGTAATCGGGTGTGCCTTTGTCATAGCGATCGGCTTTCCAGGCGATATCCATATTGATGGAATCCGTATCAATAATGGGTGCAATGGCATCAAAGAAATAAAGAAAATCTCCACCAAAGTGAGCCTGCATAGATTCTGATAATCCAGGGGATGTCAGAGGACCTGTTGCAATCACACAAGGTCTTGGTAATTCATCAAGACTGTTGACGGCACGTTTTGATATTTTAATTCGCGGATGTTCATGAATGGCTTTTGTCACAAACTCCGAGAACTGTTCCCTGTCCACACCCAAAGCTTGGCCTGCGGGAACGTAAGCTTTTTTAGCACTTTGTAAAATCAATGAGCCTAGTTTTTCGGCTTCCCATTTGAGTTGGGCTGTGGCGCTGGTGACTGACATGCTGCCAAAAGAATTGGAGCACACAAGTTCTGCAAATTTCTCGGTTTTATGAGCAGGCGTATTTTCAATGGGACGCATTTCGATCAATTCGACTTCAAAGCCCATTTGAGCGAGCTGCCACGCACATTCACTACCGGCCAAACCGGCTCCCACCACACAAATCATGATGTGACAGGTACGCTATTCGTGACGACGTGTCAAACTTCTGCAAAACTGGTATTGTAGTGGAAAAAATTCATGAAAGCTGCGAGGTTCTGAAATTCTATGCGGGACGAAGATTACAACACTAAATTCAAATCAGGAACGGAGCTTCTGCAGGGCCTGTTTGAAAGCGGTAAAAACCCACTCTCCGAGCAATTTATCCGTTGGAAAATGTGGTCCCGGTGGGAAGAAATCGTGGGCCCCACTTTGGCTAAAAACACTGAACCAGTGGGTTGGCAGTGGAACACTTTGTTAATTTGGGTTCCTCACTCGACAGTGATGCAGCAAATGCAATTTTTAAAACAAAATATTTTGCAAGCAGTACAGAAGGCCTACCCTCAGCTGGCCATTAAAGATGTGAAATTTACTTTGGACAGAAAACAAACGCCAAAAGATGGAACTGTGAAAGATGAAGCCCAACATTTCATCAGGAAAATGAATAGATAGTTTTAACTTTTTAAAAATTCTGCGATTTCAAAACCAACGGCCTCATCCCGCAAAATTCTTCTGTGACCTAATCCATCAGTGGCCAAAAACTGAGCCTTAGGCCAAGATTTTTTTAAGTCATGAAAATCTTCAAAAGGAACTTCACGGTCCTCGGTATCATGAATCACCAGGGTGTGAGATTTTTCGCTCATATCAAAACTTTGAAGACTGCCTTCTTGCAAAGTGATCCCTGCTGATTTTTCAAAGCTTCTAACAAAGATCGAGCGAGCTCGCCCACCCAATTTTATCGTGTCCAAGTAGCGATCAAAAACTCCGGAAATATTAGACGGAGCTGACACGATAATCATTTTTTTAGGTAGTGCTATATGACGATGCAAAAGTCCAATGGCCACTCCACCCAGCGAGTGACCTACAACACCAAAAGGTGTCACATTCAGTTCTTGTAAATCAGAGGCCAAAGCTTTCGAGACTTCGTAAGCATTGGTTTTTATTCCGGGTGAGTATCCGTGGGCGGGTCCGTCCCAACCCATCACTTGAAAACCAGAATTCACAAGAATGGGAATCCATTTATAAAAAGCACTGGCCCGTGATTCCCATCCATGAACCAGAGTTACTAAAGGAGCCCCTGAATTTTGATTCCAAAAATAGGCTTTTCGCCCCGATTGCAGAGTTTCGGTTTGTGCGGATTTCAGAATGTCTTCTTCTTTTTGAGAGTAAGGAAGTCTTCGCGGTCTTAAGAATAATTCTTGAGCCCACTTAGCGGATAGGGAGGGGGCGACTTGGGAAGAAATTTGAAAGGCGACCGGTATAAGTTGTCTCATACTAGACAGTGTCAGGTATAAACTTGACATTGTCAAGTAGAGCCTTGATACTAGTCCAGTGAATAATAAAATAACCATGAAAAATCATATACTTAACAAAACCATCGAAATTCTCAGTTCGAGTGGAATTGAGGGTCTTAGCTTGCGTGAAGTGGCTAAACAGCTGAATCTGACTCACCAAGCTCCCTATCATTATTTTCCTGATAAGGCGGCTCTGCTGAGTGAAGTCAAAGCTCAAGGCTTTCGTGATTTGAGCGAAAAGATGCAAGAAGCTTTGCACAATCCCGATGGGGGATCTGCCTACTTAAAACTAAGAAAAATTGGTGAAGTGTATTTTGAGTTTTGTATGAAAAATCAAGGTCTGTTTCGGGTGATGTTCACAAGCTCACCTGGAATTGAGAATGTTCGTACACCTGAAGCTGTGGCCGCCTTTCAAGTTTTACTTGGTTGTATTCATGAACTGCAATCTCAAGGAAAATTAAAAAATTACAGTGCAGAAATTATGGCCATGATTTGTTGGACCTCCATGCACGGACTGGTTTCTTTGGCCATGGAAAAATATCCTGTGCTTGGTGGTAAGATGACAATGGAAGAGCTCAGTGAGCAAATGCTGACTCAGTTGCATCGCTTGATGGGTGAGTAACTTAAGAGGCCTTTGAAAAAGTGACCTTAGCTTTGTATCCAAGTGAACCCAAGACTCGAAGCATAAGATCTGTGGAAATTTCAACAGTATTACGATTGAGCAATGCTGTTATTCTTGTTCGAGAGGTATGGGCTAACTTGGCTAGTTCTGCATGAGTTAATCCCTTTGTCTTCACAACTTCAATAATTTTTGAATTTATATCAGAGCGGATTTCGATCTCAATACCATCGTTCGGCGATAAACCTAGAAATTGAGCAAGTTCATGGGCAGTTTTTGTTTCAATTCTATTTTTATTCTTCATTTTATTAGCATCTCCTTTAATCTTTTGATTTCTAAATCAATTTCCTTTTTTGGTGTCTTCTGTGTCTTTTTCATAAATGCATGAAAAACATAAATTCCATCCTCTGCGACAGTTACGTAAAAAACACGCCAAGAACCGTCCCGATTTTTAATCCTCAATTCATGGACATTGCTTCCGACTGTAGGCATAGGACGAGATAGGGGCATGAACAATTTTTCACCTCTTTGGAGATCAAAAATGGCTTTTCCAATTACACGTCGGATCTCCTCTGGAAATGCACGAAGAGTCGGTTTCATCAGCGGATGAAACTTAGCAGGCTTTAATCCTTTTTTTATTGTCTCATATTTGGGACATAGTTTCAAGTTAAATCTCTTTTCATCTATTTAGTTAGCTTTAGGAATAAAACTAAGTGACCTAGATGATTGGATTTCTGCAATTTGAAGAAAAATTATAGGGTCAATTTTTTTGGATTTAATTGATAAGCAGATCCGGATTTCAGATAATTATCTTACTGACCATCATTAAAGGCTCAGATAATTTAAATTATGCAGTTCAAAAGTATTTTAATTTTTCTAGTAGTTTCATGGGTTTTAAATTCTCAAGCTTTAACAAATGCATTACCCATGGATAACTATTCTGATGTCGTAAGGCTAAAATTCTCAAATGGTTGGGTCTGCACGGGTGTTTATGTGGATAAATTCACAATCTTAACGGCAGCCCATTGCCTGCCATTTGGAGATGATGTGCCGATACCTCAACTTTCAGAGGTTCAGTCGGAAAATGATAAAATAATTAAAGTGAAGCAAGTGAAGTTAATACCTCACCCTGATTTTAAAAATCAGTTTTGGCACTCTCATGATGTGGGGCTTATTAAAACAACAGAATACAAAGAATTTGCGAATAATTTCCAGCTCGCAACAAGCACAGCATTTGCAGGTAATATTCAACTTTATGGTTGCGGAAGGATTGATTCTACTAAGAAGGAGTATTTTCGGGGCCAAGGGAAGAATAAGTTTATTAGGGTGGGAGATATATTATTTTTCAAGGGCAAAACTAAGAATGAAAGTGAATCCTTAGGTTCCTTTTCGAGTGTAGCACCCAATGATTCAGGGGGTCCAATAGCCGACGAAAAAAGTAAAAAAATTATCGGAGTCATGACAACGACCACACTTAAACAGTCAGCACAATTGAATATTTTTACAGTAAGTACCGGAACATCAATCACATCACCATCAAATTTAACTTTTATCCAAAGTAATTTGGGAATGGTATCTGAGTAAAAAACTAATCCTTTAGCTCCACTGATTTTTTAAGCAAAGATCGAACATTGGACTTTCGTTGCGAGCCACCCAACATGGTTTTGATTTGATCATGAATGGTAGGATCAGCAATCAGTGCACCAAGGGTGCCCTCAGCTTTATCAACTTTTGTAATGACTCGGTCAAATTTAACAAAGGACTGTTCTGTTTGACTGGCGACTCGTTTAAGCGTCGTAGAACCCTCGTCTAAGTTATTTAGAATACGTCCCAATTTGTTGTCTTCACTTAAGGTTCTTGTGATGACATGAATTTGGTTAATAATATCAAAAATTTTACCAGCCTCACCGCTGCGCTCGCTGATGATGTTAATAATATCTAAAGATTTAGCTGGTTGGATTTTACTGCCACTGGTAATGGGTTTGTTCCCGACAGGACCTGGGATCAGGTAAATAAACTTGTCGCCCAGGGCTCCTTGAGTGCGAATTTCGGCTTCCGTTCCTTCAACTAAATTTGAAAAATCTTTTTTGTGGATTTTCATTTCGATATCAACATTCCCTGTTTCAGAATTGTAACTAAGCCCTGAAACATTGCCGATGGGAAGACCTGCTAAGGAAATCACGGCCCCCATATTGAGGCCCTGCACCTGTGGAAATTCTACATGTAAAGTGCCGCTACTAGAAAAAAACTTTTTATCTCCACCGAGCATTATAATTGTGATTAAAACAACGATGGTTCCAAAGATAAGAAAGGCTCCAGACCTGGCAGTGCTTGATTTTGTCTGATTCATGCCACATCTCCTTCGATGAATTTCATGATTTCTGCATTTGGGTTTGAATAAAGATCTTTAGTAAGGACTGAGCTCGTCACAACGCCATTAAGTAAATAAACCATTTTATCACAAACAGCTAAAGCTGTTGGCATATCATGAGTGACTAGAATGGACGTAACGCCCTTTTTTTTGAGCTTCAAAATGTGATCTTGAATTTTTTTTGTGTTGTAAGGATCAAGTCCTGCGGTGGGTTCATCGTACAGAATAACTTTTGGATTCATCATCAAGGCCCTTGCAAGGCCCAAGCGTTTTTGCATTCCACCAGAAAGTTGAGAGGGAAGATTTTGTTCATTCCCAGCAAGTCCAAGTTCATCTAAAGTATCAGTGATTTTTTTTTGAATTTCATCATCTGATAATTTAAAATGCTCGCGTAATGGATAAGCCATATTTTCAAAAACAGTCATCGAATCAAACAAGGCCCCACCTTGAAATACGTAAGCGACTTTTTGCCTCAAAGGCACCATTTCTTCTTCGGTCAGATTATGAACTTGAATTCCATCAATTTCGATCTCACCGGAATCGGGTTTTTCAAGGCCAATCAAACTTCTTAAAATCACGGATTTACCAACACCAGAGCCGCCAACAAGGCCTAGGCACTCGCCTTCTCGCACATAAAAGGAAACATCTTTGTGGACTAATTTTGAGCCAAAGGTCTTTCTGAAGTTTTTAATATTAATCATGCTCATCGCTCAAGCACCCAGAAAAGTTTTGATAAAAAATAATCACCCACAAGAATAAGGATTGAAGACATCACGACAGCTCGAGTGGTGGCTTGGCCCACTTCTTTCGTTCCTGATTTCACTGACAAGCCGTAATAGCAAGCAGGGATCGTAATAAACAAAGCAAAGAAGTAAGTTTTGAAAATTCCAGATAAGTAGTCATTGAAATCAACAGTGGTAACAACTTTTTGGTAATAAAAATGAGCATCTAATTTTAATTCAGCAGCACCCACATAAAGTCCACCGGCATTGCCAACTAAGTTAGCCACAGCTACTAGTAGGGGAAGTGCAATCAGGCAGGCCAAAACTCGGGGAATCACAATCACTTTGATTGGTGAGGTGCCAAGGGCACGGATGGCATCAATTTGCTGGGTGACTGTCATCGAGCCAATTTCACTAGCAATACCAGCACCTACGCGAGCTGCAATCATAAGAGCTGTAAATACGGGACCCATTTCTCTGAGGATTGTGATAGCTACAAGTTTAGGAACATAAAGTTTTCCACCAAATTTTTCTAAACCCAAACCATACTGCAGTGACATGACCATACCAGTACTAAGAGCTGTGATAATAACTAAAGGTAAAGACTTCCAACCCATAATAACAATTTGTTCAGTCAGTAATTTCCAATAAATTTTACCACGAACTGTTTCTTTAATAATTTGTCCACTTAAATTAACGATTCCACCTGCGAAAAGAAAAAGTGCGTAGGTTTTTTTCCACTGACCTAAAATGTAGGTACTCATGGAAACACCAAGCTGGCTTTGAAATTTTCAAAGATCGACGATTCAGAGGCATAATTTTTTTCAAGGCCACCGTAAGTCAGAGTCAAAATGCATTTGGCATCTTGAAATGTTAAAATTGTCATCTCGACTGCAGAATTGTCCACAATCCCTTTGACGTGCAGTAAATGGCCTTGCAAATTTTTGTGCGTATGAGGTTCTGATTTTAAAATATCGAGTTGATCTATGGCCTGAGCAGTATCCATAGCCAGATCTTTAGGACTCATGCGAGTTGATTCGCATTCGCTAAGCATGGCAATTGTATTACCAGTTTTTTGACTGATCCAAGAAAAGTCAGATGTTTCAGTAAATAATTTTGTGTAAGGTTGAGAGGGTTCTTCAAATTTAACATCTTTCATTTTTTCAAGCGGTCCCAGCGGCACTTTTACAGAAATGCACGATGTAAGAAAAAATAATGAAAAAATCAAAAGGTGGTTAACCATAGTTTCTTATCGGAAAAGTCTTGTGATTCAAGAGACTTAAATTGCAGAACCAGACTTTTGAAAGTGTTAGTTTTTTGTCAGTCCAGTCATGTCAGCTATGCCAATTTTTCCTAGTCTCAAAAGTATTGAATCTGAGCACTGGCATTAGACGTGCTTACTAATATTAGGAAGACTTTATTGTTCAAGGAGTGAACTTTGGTCCAGTGTTTTAAATTCCTTTTTTTATGTTCTCAATTTGTGTTTTCCATTGTTTATGCAAACACTCAAGCCAATATAAATATTCAAAATGACACTGTTCATTTGGAACTGACCGGACAAAGTCAGTGGAAATATCAAATTGACCGTCAAAAAAACACTGTCAAATTAGAAGTGGATCCTCTGGATTCTAAAAGTGCAGCCAATCTGACGAAGTTTAAAAGCCCTATTGTAAGTGCTGTAAAATATCAAAAAGGAATTCCTGCAGGTCGTGACACACTCGAGATGACATTATCATCAGGTAATATAGAGTTTTTTGACTATCTTACAGATGAGCCATCACGATTGATCATTGATTTTTATGTCAGTCCCGAGGCCGTTGCTAAGGAAGCCAAAAAAGCAGCATCAACGAAAAAGCCTGCACCAAGTGTGAATATTAACCCAGTTGTTCGTAAACCAGCTAATGAATTTGTGGTTGTAGATCCCAATGGACCACTTAATATTGAAAATTCGGCCACAGCTAAATATGGATTATTTGACGGAGCTGATCCTGAATTTGAGCGGTTTAGTATCAAGGATTATGAAATCAAAGATGAATCCATCATTCAAAGTCGAGACCGATTTTACATTCGTTTTCCATGGTTATTTGAAACTCCTCAAAAATGGCAGGAAGTTTTAAAGTCAGAAAATATCTATCAAATCCAACCGCGAACTGATGATGAAAATAAGCAAATGCGATTACTGGAAAAGCTATTTTCAAAAAATCGAAATCAAGTTTTCTTGCAAACAGCAGAGTGGTTTTTAAGTAAATACCCTGAGTCATCTTATAAGGAAATGATTTCCTATATGAAGGCTGATACTCGGAATAAAATTTTTCAAGATTCAAAAAAACCTGAGGATTTCAATTTAGCGATTCAAGCCTACCGAGAAGCTGTAAGTCTGTATCCCAAAAGCCCAATGGCTGAAAAAGTCTCCTTACAAAATGCCATTAAGCTTTATGAAAACAATGATTACTTGGCCTCGCTTCGGGCTTTCAACCAACACCTAGAAAATTCCAATTTTTCTAAAGACACCAGCTTATCCCGTGATTTGGCTCACCTAGGAGTTGCATTAAGCTACATGCAGCTTAAAAAATATGATGAATCACTTAAAGAGTTAGAGCAATTAGCGGCGACTACTAAGCTTCAGGAGATGAAAGAGGAAGTGGCCTACAGAATTGGTGATGTTTATGTAGAGTCAAAAAAATACCCCGAGGCCATACAGCAGTACAAATTAGCACAAAAAAACTATGCGAGTGCGCAGTCACGATTTCCAGGTTCCTATTATAATAAGGCTGAGGCTCAGTTTTGGCTTTCCAATTACAAGCAATCCTTAGATGACTTTAAAGAATATATTAAAAAATTTCCTTCCGACAATCATGCGCCGTTGGCGCTGACTAGAATCGGTGAGACTTTAGAAATATTAGGTGCTGATAAATCACGAGTTATGGGAGCTTACTTAGAAAGTTACTTTCGTTTTGGTGAAAATACGAATGCATTAGTGGCACGAATTAGAATGACAGCCAGTCGAATGAAAAGCATGAAACCAAAAGAAGTGGAACTGGCTGTAAAAGAAATTTTTGAATTATCAAAGAAGATCAATTTTGTCGATGCAGATAAACTAGCGACGATTTTAATTTCTGAGGGATTCAATGACAGGGGTGAGTTTGATAAAACATTGGGACTGTTGATCGATTATTATCAGCAATACCCCATGATGACACAAGCGGATCAATTCAAAAAAAGAATTGTTTCTACAATTAATAAAAAAATGGATGAGTTAGTCACTCAAAAAGATTTTATCACAGCATTAAAAACTCATCAGAAGTACTTTGATGTGTGGCTTAAAGATTCAGACCGATTGGACACAAGGTACTACTTAGGTGCCTCATTTGAACAAGCAGGTGCACCTAAAGATGCTGAAGGATACTACCGTGAGGTTTTGAATCGTCTGATGTCATACAAGGGTACAAATAAAGAAAAAGAACTGCGAGTCATTCAAAACTTACCGTCTGTTGAAACTTTACATTTAAGGCTTGCTACAACTTTATATAATCAAAAAAAGTTTCATGAGGCCTATGATTCTTTAAGGCAGATCAAAGGATTTGAGGGCCTTAATGAGCAAGAGCAAATTGACCGTGTCTCTTTAGCTGTCAATTTGCTGATGGAAAAAGAGGAGTATGATTCAGCCAAAAGATTTGTAGTAGAGCTTCTAAAAACCTGGAAAGGTGAGCCCTCAAAAATGAGTCAGCCTTATTTACGACTAGCAGAAATTGAAATTAAAACTAAAAAGTATGACGAAGCCTTCGATTCACTGAAAAAAATTGATGAACTGTTTGTGGATACTCAGTCAAGTCCTAATGATACTCACTTTAGCTCGTTAGAAAAAAGATTTGAACTTGCTAACCAGTTGGGTAGATCTGAAGAAGTCATTTCAGCTGCAGAAAAAATCCTTAAAAATTATGAGCAAACAAAGCCGGTTGCATCTGTTCGTTATAAGTGGGGACAAATATTAGCAGCCAGAGGCCAGATGAAAAAAGCAGAGGAAATTTGGGCTGGGTTTACAGGGCCTGGGTCAGACTTTTGGCGCAATTTAGCTGCAGAAAATGTGTCCAGCGAGTCATGGAACAGTGATTACAAAAAATATAAAAATAGAATACCTGCCATGAGTCAAGAGGGGGCGAACTAAATGGAATTATTGCATTTCCCCTTTGAATCAGAAGTTCTTAATTCTGTTCAAAAAAATATCCATTCTGTTATGGATCTTCGCTGCCCCCTACTGTTTGAAGGGGCCCGAGGAACTGGAAAATCTTCTTGGGCTGAAATTGTTTTAAAAGCCCGAGGAAATTATTTTTCACTTAATTTTGAAAATGCTCCCAAATCCAGTCGTGAGTGGAAAAACTGTTTTCAGTTTCATGCCCAAACTCAATTGCTTCTTGATAACATTGATATGTGGTCTGAAATTCAAAGAAATTCTTTGATGATTGCAATTGCAAAAGATGAATCTGTTAGGTCTCGAATTGTGACAACATCAGGCCCTGGCTTTCAAATGTTGTCACCACAACTTTATTTCAGGCTTGCGACTCGAAAAATTTCCATCCCTGATGTGACTGAATGTAAATTCGATTTCAAAGCTATTGTTGATTTTTGGCTGAAGGTTCATTGTTTAGTTCTAGGTCGTTCAGTTCCTGAAATCAGCACTGAGGCATTTCAAAAATTGAATGATGCGGATTGGTCTGGGGGCTGGTCAGAATTTATTATGACCTTGGAAAGATCAGTGAGCTTTCAAACGACAATTTTAAAGCCTGAGCATATTTTATTTGATCAAGCTTCAGAGGAAATTTCTTATCTTCAAGCGGGCCTGACATTAGCTGAGATGGAAAAAAAGTTAATTTTACAAACTCTTCATCTGACTTCATCGAATAAAACCCAAGCGGCTCGAATTTTAGGAATTAGTATTCGAACTTTAAGAAATAAACTGAACGAATATCAAGAAGGGAGAACTCATGAGCTTGTTTGATAAAACAGTCAATGGGCTTCAAACATCACTTGGGATGAGACAACTGAGACACAGTGTGACCTCATCCAATATTGCGAACGCAGAAACTCCAGGTTATCAGGCCCAAAAATTGGATTTTGAAAAATCTTTGGAAAGAGCTTTAGATCTTGATGGCTTGAGAGGCATGAGCACCACTCATTCGGATCATATGACAGTGGGTGGTCACTCAGCCAAGGTTCGGCCTGAAATTTTTAATAATCCTGATGGAACTGTCAGTAATGACGGCAACACGGTGGACATGGAAAAAGAAATGGCCACTTTGTCAGAGAATGCCATCATGTACAAAGCAGCTTTGCAATTGATCAATAAAAAATTAGCAGCTCTGAAGTATGCTGCTTCGGATGGAAGGTAGGAATTAAATGGCTGATTTTATAACAGGCATGAGAATTTCAAGTTCGGGAATGGCCGCACAAAGAATGCGGCTGAATACCATTTCTTCGAATTTAGCCAACATTAATACGACTCAAACTCCTGAGGGGGGACCCTACCGCAGAAAAGATGTGGTTTTCGAATCCATGCCCGATGCGAAGTCCTTTGGTGAAATTTTTTCCTCAGGTGATCCAAAGGGGCAGATGCAACGGGTCCAGGTCGTTGACGTCATATCGGATACAAAAGCTCCGCTGATGAAATATCAACCGAATCACCCCGACGCTAACCCAGAAGGCTTTGTGGCCTATCCTAATATCAATATGATGGAAGAGATGACCAATATGATACAGGCGTCTCGGGCCTACGAAGCCAACGTGACGGCCATGCAGGCAAGTAAAGACATGGCTCTAAGTGCTCTCGAAATAGGACGTTAGAACTGATTATTAACTGGATTTTGTTCTTGTACGAATTTTGACGCTACAATGTAAGTAGCCAGCGAAAGGTGAGACCATGGAAGGTTTTACGATAAAAAATGCCAACCGGTTTTTGGATACAGGAAGTATCAAATCATCCGGTGCCGCCCAACTTGAGATGCCCTCACCTTCGGGTGCCGCTGGCGATGCCAGTTTTGCTGACACTTTAAAAAATGCCATCAATCAAGTGAACGAGCTTCAACAAGTTTCAAATAAAAAGATGCAAGACTTATCAGTGGGTCGAACTGACAACGTGGCAGACGTCATGATCACTGCAGAAAAAGCAGACATTGCCATGCGAGTGATGGTGCAAGTTCGAAATAAAGTGATCGATGCTTACAACGAAATCATGAGAATGCAAGTTTAAGGGAGAATTTGAGTGGATAAAATACTAGGTGGCTTGGTTCTTCAATTTCGTGAGTTCTTTAAGAACTTAGGCCCAACAAAAAGACTTTCGGTTCTAGCTGTCAGCGTGATTGCAATGGCTGCCATTGCAACCATGGTGCTGATGATTTCAGGTCGTGATTTTTCACCACTTTTTACAAATATTCCCAGTGATCAAGTGGCGACGATAGTGACAAAACTCAATGAAAAAAACATTCCCTATCAACTTCGTGATGAAGGTAAAACCATTTCAGTTCCTAAAGACTTGCTGCATTCCACGCAAATGACATTAATGGCTGAAATCGGTTCTCCTAAAATGGGAAATCTGGGCCTTGAAATGTTTGATAAGCAAGATTTCGGAACCAATTCCTATGCTCAGAAAATCAATTTTCAACGAGCCCTACAGGGCGAGCTGATGCGTGCAATCAATACTTTGACGGCAGTTAAACAATCTAAAGTTATTTTAGCTTTACCTAATAAGAAAACATTCCTTGAAGAGGGTGGAAAACCTTCAGCTTCAGTAATAGTTGAAATTCATCAAGGAAAAGAACTTTCGGCGGATCAAACTCGAGGTATTCGGTACCTCGTTGCCAATGCCGTTGAAGGTATGGATCCTGACCGCGTGGCTGTTATGGACGAGCGAGGTAAAGTACTGACCCGTGAAAATAATGGAATGACGGCTGGCTCTGATGAAATCTTGGATCTCAAAAGAAAAGTAGAATCAGAATTAGAAAACCGAATTGAAACAATCTTAGGTAAAGTCGTCGGTCAGGCCAATGTGGTTGCAAAAGTGGAAGCCACTTTACAACATAGAACCATTTCCTCTGTGGAAGAATCTGTGGATCCTGAAAAAACGGCCATTCGCAGTCAGCAATCGGAAGAAGAATCATTGGATGGTTCAAGAATTAATCCCGCTGGTGTTCCGGGTTCACGTGCGAACTTGCCTGGTGCCGAAGATGCAAGCCAAATTGGTTTCAAGCAAGATGTAAAAAAAGAAATCAAGACCACTAACTTTGATGTACCTAAAACGATTAAAAACATCAAAGAGTCGGCCGGTAATGTGGAGAAATTAAGTGTGGCTGTCGTCGTTGATGGAGTTTTTTCAACCACAACAAAAGAAGATGGAACAGTTGAACAAAAGTGGTCACCAAGATCAGCTGAAGAATTGGCTAAGTATGAAAATCTAATTAAGAACTCTATTGGTTTTAATCCCGGCCGTGGGGATTCAGTTAAAATTGAAAACATTCAATTTCAACCGGAAGACTTTTCTGAAGCTGAAAGACTTCTTACTAACCTCGAAAGAAGAAAACTTTTACATGCATTATTTAAATGGGCTTTGTTAGGTTTTTCACTTGCTCTATTTTTCTTCATCGTTGTGCGTCCTTTCATGCAATGGATCACGGACAGCTTCCAAGACACTGTGGATGAAATGCTTCCTCGTACCATCGAAGAACTTGAAGAGCTTCAGTCCGTGGATAGCACTTTACCAGGAATGAGCTCAGCTCTGCCTGTATTGCAAGAGTCCATTGATCCAGAAAAAGCAGAGAGTGAATTACTCAAAGATAGAATCTTAGGAATTATGAATTCTGATGAAGAAAAAGCAGCGAATGCTTTCGGAATGTGGCTTGTTAGGAAGGACACTTAAACTATGTCGATCAAAATTTATAAAGTTGAAAATCTTGATTATGAATCTTTGAAAGGCTTTGATAAAGCAGCCATTCTTATTAATTATTTGGGTTCCAACGCTGTTAAAGTTCTTCTTAAAAGAATGGATGATGGTGATATCCGAAAATTATTAAGTGTCATGAATAAATACCGAGTTGTTCCCATACATGTCACGAAACGTGTTTTAGAAGAGTATTATGAAATGATCTCAGAGGCCGAAGAGTATATTTTCTCTGAATCTGTGGCCAGTAAAGATATGATTGTAGATGCCCTGGGTGAAGACCGGGCCCGTGGAATCCTGGGAGGTCTAAATATTGCCTCCGGAGCCGCGAGAAGTCTTGAATCACTTGAAATGGTGGACGCAAAATCACTCGCGACATTCTTAGTGAGCGAACATCCACAAACGGTAGCTGTTATTTTAGCACACCTCGAGCCCGAGAAAAAAGGTGAGGTACTTAAACGTTTACCGGAAGCTTTACAAGCCGAAGTGGTTTTACGTATGGCTAACCTCGAGCATGTGGATCCCATTTTAATTGCTGAAATTGATAAGGTTTTGAAAAATCAACTCGCGAACACAGCCAGTGTGGAGCAAGGAACTTTAGGTGGTGTGCAGCCTGTGGCCGAAATGCTGAACGTCATGGATAAAAATACAGAATCTTCTATCATGTCCAGATTAGAAGAAAAAGATCCATTGCTTGCTGAAGAAATTAGAAAATTGATGTTCGTCTTTGATGACATTATTAAAATTGATGACCGTGGAATTCAGGCTCTTCTTAAAGAAGTGGCAAACGATAAACTTCTTCTTGCCCTTAAGACAGCAAGTGAAGAAATTAAAGCTAAGTTTTTCAAGAATCTTTCTCAGCGTGCCGCTGAAATGCTTCGGGAAGATTTATCTAACATGGGACCTTCAAGGTTGTCAGACGTAGAGGGAGCTCAACAGGAAATTGTGAATGCAGCCCGAAGACTTGAAGCCGAAGGAAAAATCTTGATTGCAAGAGGTGGTTCTGAAGACGCAATGGTCTAAAACAATTCTTAAAAAATCAGAGGCCAGTGCTCAAGTTCTTGAGTACAGCCCCACGCAGTTTCAGTTGGGCACACCAACTCAGGCCCTTAATTACATCGAAGCAAAAAAACAAGGATCTGATTTTCGCCTCAGTGATGTGGTTCGCCAACAAACAGGCGTGGAAGAATTAGAATTAGAAACGGATGAGCAAAGAATTGAAGATCGGGCTTTAGAAAAGTTAAAAATTATTCAAGAGTCAGCTTATAAAGAAGGTTATGATCTAGGTCAATTTGAAGGCCAGAAGAAAGCTTTTGAAACTTATTCTCAGGAAATTACAGATCGTTTATCTGAAATGAAAGCTTTGATTGAAGCTTTTGGAAATATGAAAAAAGAGCTTTTAAGTCATAATGAGTCCCATATCATTCAACTTCTTTTTCACCTCTCAAGTAAGCTTGCACAAGCTCAGCTGGAATTTGATACAGAGCCATTATTAAACACCATCAAATCTGCACTGACATTGGCTCAAGAAGAAGAAAATGTTGTGATTCATGTTTCAACAAAACAAATCGAATTTTTAGAAAAATTAAAATCAGAAGCTAAAGTTGAATTTGATTTCTTGGAAAAAGTAAAAATCATAGCCAATGAATCCATTTCTCCTGGTGGTTGCATTGTGGAAACCAATTACGGTGAAGTGGACGCCCAGATCGAGCAAAGAGTTGAAAGTCTTTGGACTCACTTAAAAGAAAATATGCCTCGAGTAAAAACAAAAATTGCGAGTGAATAATGTCATTTGATTTGGACCTCAAAAAGTATCATAAGCTTCTGGATACTGTTCACTTATCACGTGACAGTGGAAAAATTACGGAAGTAAAAGGTCTTCTTATCAAAGGCCACTTGCCAGGGGCTAGCCTTGGATCTTTGGTGGAAATATTTCCTCAAGGCCAAGACCGATCTTTTTTAGCTGAAGTTGTTGGATTCCAAGACACTAATGTTTTGATGATGGCATTGGGTGATATGCGTGGTGTTGCCATGGGATCTAAAGTTATTTTAGCGAGATCCATCGCAACGGTCAGAGCATCCAATGAACTACTAGGAAGAGTCATCGATGGACTGGGACTCCCGATTGATCAAGGACCAGAAATTGAAAACTTTCAAGATTGTCCACTTTATAAAGATGTCAGAAACCCACTAGAAAGAAGACCCATCAGGGAGCCCTTAGATCTAGGTATCCGAGCCATCAATGGTTTACTGACAGTGGGAAAAGGCCAAAGACTATCTATCATGGCAGGCTCTGGTGTGGGTAAATCAGTTTTGCTAGGAATGATGGCGAAAAATACCATCGCTGATGTCAATGTCATTGCCTTGATCGGAGAGCGTGGCCGTGAGGTTCGAGAATTCATTGAAAATGATTTAGGCCCTGAGGGTTTAAGTAGGTCCGTAGTGGTTTGTGTAACCAGCGATCAAAGCCCCTTGATTCGTATGCGTGGTGCTTTCATTGCCACCGCTTTAGCTGAATTTTTCAGTGCTCAAGGAAAAAATGTTTTACTGATGATGGATTCTGTCACTCGCTTTGCAATGGCTCAGCGTGAAATTGGTCTGAGTGTGGGCGAGCCCCCTTCAACAAAAGGATACACACCCAGCGTTTATGCTGCGTTACCTAAATTGCTTGAGCGTGCAGGATCCTTTGAGAATGAAGGAAGTATCACCGGTCTTTACACAACGCTTGTCGAAGCCGATGATAATAATGATCCCATTGGTGACGCTGTGAGATCCATAGTGGATGGTCACATTGTTTTATCAAGGCATTTGGCCCATAAAGCCCATTACCCTGCCATTGATGTTTTACAAAGTTCAAGCCGCGTTATGAAAAGTGTTGTCAGGCCCGAGCAAATTAAATGGGCACAAAAAATTCGTGAAATTTTGGCTGTGTATAAAGATGCAGAGGATCTGATTAATATTGGAGCTTACAAACAAGGAAGTAATCCTAAAATTGATCAAGCTATTAAATCCATCGAATTGGTGAATGATTTTTTAAGGCAAAATGTGGATGATCCCACCCATTTTCAAAACACATTAAGACTTATGCAAAAAATTATTGCGAGCTCCTAGATGAAATTTAAATTTTCACTTGAGAAAGTTTTAAAACATCGACAAATTTTAGAAGATCTTTCTCAAAGAGATTATCAAGAAGCCCTTTCGGTACTTAATCAGAAACAAAATGAACTGAGTGAGATGTTATTAAAAGTCGTTGAATCCCGTGCTAGAGCGGAAAAGCTTGAGGTCCAGTCGGGTCCAGGTGCTGTTGAAAGCGTGAAACAAATACATGAATTCATCAAACTTCAGGACATTCGAATAGCTAGAAAACAAGAACAGATCGTAGAAGCAAAAAATTTGGTCGAGGCACGTCAGGAAATATTGCGGCAAAAGGCAATGGATAAGAAAATAATAGAGAGGCTCAAGGAAAAGAAGCGTTTAGATCATTTAGATGAAGAACGCCGCAATGAGCAAAAAGAAACTGACGAAATGGTGAGTATGAGATTTATAAAAATTGAGGATCAGGGTCCACATGAATAAAAATGGATATGATCAATTTTTTAAACAAGCACGAAAAGCAGCAGCTGGTGGTCAATCACCTCAGCCTAAGAAATCAATTTCAGAAATAAAACCTTCATTGCAGAAAAAAAAGAAATCAGCACCCTTTCCTGTGGGTGCACTGTTTACTTGTTTAGTAGGACTTGGAAGTGCTTTGTATTTCTTTGAGAATCAAGATCACTTACTGAAAGTATTAAATGCAGTTGAAGTGAGTTTTTTCCCTGAGGCTTCAGCACAGGCCTCGCAAGTTCCTGCCACAACCCCAGCTGTGATAACAAATCCTACTCCTGCAGTGGCAGCAGAGCCCACTGGGGATGAATTGAATCACCTAATGAAATTGGTTGAGAGAAAAAAAGAATTGGATGCACGGGAAGAGGAACTTAACCGTGTTGAATCGGCTATCAACGAGCAAAAAGCAGAACTGCAAAAGCGCTTAGCAGAATTAGAAAAAATGCGTGGGTCAATTTCCACATTACTAGAAGACCGTGTAAAAGCTGATGAGCAAAAACTTGAAACACTTGTTCAATTTTATTCCAATATGAAGCCTCCACAGGCGGCTAAAATATTTGAAACCATCGATGAAGATTTGGCTGTGCAAATTTTAGGGCGCATGAAAAAGAAAAATGCAGCTGACATTCTTAATTTAATGAAAGCTGAAAAAGCACAAATGTTTACTGAAAGTTTTGCAGGATATAAACGAAAAACAGCATCAACGACCGCGGATGATGCAAGCATGGCTGAAGATAAGCCATAGAAAGAGAGGATCTCTTGTTAAAAGGACTCGCAGGATCGAGTCCACCTGTTATGCAGCCACCACTTCTGGAGGCACAGAACTTTGAATCTGACTTAAAAGAATCAAAGGGATTTACCGATGTTTTGAAAAGTAAAGACATCAATAAACCCCAGGATTTAAAACCCGAGAAGGGAAAAGTCGAAGCAGAAGTTCAAGAGCCCACGGCAGAAGCGCCGGTGAAGAAAACAGGGGACTTGAAAGTACGCTCACAGAAAGAGCGAGCGATCCGAAAATTCATGGACTCTTTAGAGGGTGAATTCGGAGTACCACCACAGAAGATGGTGGACGCTATGACTCAACTACAAGCGGTGGATCTTGAAAAGACGCCTGAAGCAACGGTGAATCAAGTCATTGAAAAATTAGACTTGAAGCCGCAGCAAAGCGTGCAAGTGAAGCAGATGTATGTGGGACTTCTTGATCAATTGAATCAAATCGAAGCTAGGTCAGAGTTGCCTGTATCAACAGATCAACTCTTGAGTCAGCTATCGGCTGATCGATTGCAAGTGGCTCAAATAAAAAAAGATGTGACAACCCAGCAAGTGGGTCAACTGAATCAGAAGTTTTGGATGAAAGCACCAGAAGTGGCTACACCAGAATTGGCGCAAGCCCTTGAGTCTCTTCCAACCGAAGATATGAATCAGGCCCTCACTATGCTGCAAGATCAATTTCAGTTTCAAGCTCCTGAAATAAAGACCGAGGTGATGAAAGCGTCACCCCAAATGACACTGGAAGATTTGATGCAGGTTGTGCAAAGTAAAATTGAAAGTGGTGAAGTCGATCCTCAAAGTCTGGATATCCAAGAAATAAAAACTTGGGCACCCATGGTTGCGGGGATGAAAGCTATGATGCCTCAATCAGATCAGCTTCAGAAGCTCTCTGAGAAGCGCACAGATGATGCACTATCATTTTTGTCACCGGAAGGTGGTATCGAAAAACCGATGAGCCCTGAAGGCTTATCGATTCTTCAAAAAGTGATGGGTTTAGAATCGGCTGACACCAATTTAGAACAACAAAGCAAAACGGCTGAGGACAGTACTAATTCTTTGAGTCTTGATTCACAGAATTTAGGTCTTACTCAGCAACCACAGCTTTCACGTGATCAGCAAGTGACAGCACCTTTACCAGCACAACCCGTGGTGAATTTAAGCCCGGCCGACAAAGTTCAGAATAACCAACAGCTTTTGAATCAGGCTCAAGTGCTGATTCAAAAAGGTGGCGGTGAAATGAAAATCCAAATGTCTCCCGAGGGCATGGGATCTGTCGAAATGAAGCTTAAAGTTCAAGGTGGAAAGGTCGAGTTGCAACTGTCAGCTGAAAATAAAGAAGTGAAAAAGGTCCTGGAAAATTCCATTCAAGACCTCAAAAACTCTTTATCAGCTCATAAGTTAATTGTAGATCAAGTTCGTGTTGATGTGGTGGCGCCAACTGTGGGATCATCAGAGGTGAGGCAAGATTTACAGAATCAAATGAATGATTTTATGAATCAGCAACAACGAGATGGTAATCGTCAGTTTTGGCAGCAGTTTAATGAAAACTTTGGTAACAGGCAGGCCCGTGAAAGTTATTTTGATGCACAAAATATCAGAACAGGAATGCGTGAGCAAAAATTACCAGGATTTCAAGAAAGCTCAGCACCGCGAAAGCTTGAAGGCAACCGAGGTCGAAGTCTCAATTTAGTGGCTTAGTGATTTGAAACAAGGAGAAGTTTTATGTCAGCAATCAATGTAGGGAAAACAACAAAAGCGTTTGCCAATGTGGATGCTTCAGCACCTGTTGATCGCGGGGGTAAAGCTTCTAATCTTTCAACTGACGAAATGAAAAAATTAGGTGCCGATAACGTTGGTGAGTTACTGAATAAAATTTCAGACCCCAATTGGACAGACCCATCTAAAAAAGTTCGTACAGCAGGAAGTGACAAACTTGATAAGGATGCTTTCTTTAAATTGATGCTTGCACAAATTAAAAGTCAGGATCCTACAAATCCATTGAAGTCCCATGAAATGGCAGCTCAGTTGGCCAGCTTTTCGGGTCTCGAGCAAATGCAAAACATGAACACAACACTCAGTGAAATGAAAAACGGTCAAAAACCTATGGAGCAGTTTCAAGCACTGAACTTCATTGGTAAAGCAGTGGCCGGAGACAGTTCAAAAATTAATCGTATCCGCGGAGACAAAGAGCACGATTTTAAATTTGATCTGAAATCTCCTGCAACTCGTTTAGAAATTCGTGTCAGAAATAATGATACGGGTGAAACTGTTCGAAAAATCACTCTGCAAAATGCAAAAGAAGGTGACAATAAATTTTCTTGGAACGGATTAAACGACAAGGGGCAACCCGCACCTGCTGGTTCCTATCAGTTTTTTGCTGATGCCTTTGATGGAAATGAAAGAAAGCTCGAAATTAAAACAGATTTTGAAGGAGTCATCACAGGAGTGAATTATTCCAATGAAGGCCCTGTCCTAATGGTGGGCAATCAATCTGTTCGTCTTGCTGATATTAAGAAGATCCAAGACCCGAGTCTTATGAAGAACGACCAGAAAGTGAATTCTGTAGTCGAGTCTAACTTGAAAAAAGAAGGTGCAGTGAATCAAACTGATACTAAGCAAGGTGAATCAACAACAACAGAATCTGTTGTTCCTGGTGCTCCCGATGAACCTCTCAGGTTACAACAAAACCTGATGGAGTCAGTGGGAATGTCCAGTGAAATGAAAGATCGAGTTGTGAAGGAGACACAAATATAATGGATCTCAAAAAGCTTCAAAGTTTTGAGAGCCTAGTTCCCCAACCCACAACATCAAAGCCGCAAGGCCTGGGTGGTGTGACACAAGGACCATCTTTCAAAGATACGTTGAAAGATACTTTGTCAAAAGGGAATGAGACCTCGAAACTTTCACCTGCTCAAAGTGGTTCTCTTGATTCCGTTAAGTTTTCCAACCACGCGTTGGATCGCATGCGGACCCGGGGAATCTCTTTCACACCTGAAGATGTGACGCGCTTGAATGATGCGGTCAACAGGGCTGCTTCTAAAGGATCAAAAGACTCTTTGATTCTGATGAAGGACTCAGCACTAATCGTCAGTGTGAAGAATAAAACGGTTGTGACAGTGATGGATAAAGCGGCTTTAAAAGAAAACGTTTTTACCAATATTGACTCAACGATTGTAATGTAAAAAGTAAGTGGTTCGAAAAATTAAATATTAGGGCTGGTCCTCTTTGAGGGAGCCCTCCAACAAATGACGATGGATTGATTGAAGTCGTCGGTGACATGGAGGTCATAATGGGAGTTCTTTCTTCTTTGTATACTGGTGTATCCGGTATGACAGCGCAAGGTGAAGCGTTACAAGTAATCGGTGATAACATTGCCAATGCCAACACTATCGGTTTCAAAGCAAGCCGAGCTGAGTTTCAAGATATCATAGCAAAGAATTTAAAAGGTATTTTAGGTGGTAACCAAATCGGTCGTGGTACAAAAATCGGTGCAGTTAATCCGATCCTCACTCAAGGTAACACGGATGCAACAGAGCGCGCGACAGATTTAGCGATTTCAGGAGATGGATATTTCAAAGTTAAAGGCAGTGACGGAGAAACATTTACTCGTGACGGATCTTTCTTCTTTGACCGTGAAGGATATCTAGTTACAAAAGATAAACAACGTGTGCAAGGTTTCACTGCTGATGAAAAAGGTAATATCGTCAATAAAATTGAAGATATTAAATTCCCTCGAGCATTGATTCCTGCAAAAGGAACAACTGAAATTAAGTTAGACTTGAACTTGGATTCCCGGGTTGAAGCGACTAAAAAGTTTGATGCTAAGGATCCTTATCAAACCTCACATTACTCAACTGGTATCGAAATTTATGACTCTCAAGGTAATAAGCAACTTGTTAGTATGTTCTTTAATAAAGTGGCTGACCGTGTCTGGGAATTTAAAGGTATGGCTGACGGTAAAGCAGTGACTGGTGCTGAAGAAGGAGCACTCGAACAAGTGATCGGTGGAAGACTTGAATTTACAGTGGATGGAAAATTAAAAAGCCAAGAAGTCACAGATATGAATTTGAACTTCAAAGGTGGAGCTCTTCAAAATCAGCAAATTAAGTTAAGATTTGGTGATGCCATTGACGAAGGTGGAAAAGGTATCGAAGGCACTAAGCAATACGGTAAGTCTTCAGATCTGATCAGCTGGAATCAAAATGGAGCCGCTGCAGGTACGATCACAGGTCTTTCGTTTAACGACGAGGGAATGTTGACAGCTGTTTATTCAAATGGACAGGCCCAGGATTTAGCGCAGATCGCGATCGCTAAGTTTGAAAATGCAGAAGCCATGTTTAAAGTGGGTAACAATAGACTTCGTGAATCCAGAGATTCTGGTGAGCCTTCAATGGGAGCACCGAAAGCGGCTGGTCGTGGATCTATCTTTGCCAAGTCTTTAGAGAAATCAACTGTGGACTTAGCAACTGAATTCGTAGCGATGATTCAAAACCAAAGATCATTCCAAGCGAATGCGAAGACGATCACAACAACAGATGAACTTTTAAACGAAGTGATTCAGTTGAAGAGATAATCTTAATGTGACAGGTACGTAATTCGTGACGACGCGTCAACAAAAGGGGCTTAACAGCCCCTTTTGTTTTTTAAAAACTATTTTTTTATACAAGACCCCATCGCACGAGCTGATTTTCTTAAAGTATCAATTTCTTGAAAAGTCAGCATCGTCGGTTTTATAAAACATCCACCAGAAACAAGGCTTTGAAGACTTCTTTGTTCGCGGTTCATATTCCATAAGTAATTGAAGTTATTTAAAAATCGATTCCGAACCTGCTTGTGAACAGAGCCATCAATCACCACAACATTTTCAATATGTTGCCATTCAGAAGAGTTTGACCAATTAAATGAGCCACTTAAAATCCAACGACCATCAATAATCATGTATTTGTTATGCATTTGATGAGTGATGTTGTTAGCCAAATCTAAGTTGAAGAACTTCAATCGAAGCTGCATGTTCTCAAAACCAGTTGAGCTTGGATCCAATAGCGGTGAAAAATTGACTCCAACAGAACATTTCGAATGAAACAGATCATTTCCACAATCTCGAAGTTGTATTTTCTCACGTGATGAAGAGCCTGTATATTCAGCCTGACTGACAACGATTCGAATTTTTACACCACGCTGAGCGGCTCGCACGAGGGCAGCATGAATAGGTGCAAGTTTGATTCTAGCAGAGGCCACTTCGATTGTTTTTTTGGCATGTTCAATCGATGCAACAACTGTTTTTGTTAACAATGGATTCATCTCTTGAGGATTTTGTGGACCTTTTCGTGTCCAAATGAAATTGGGTGAATTAAAAAAACTATGCAGGTCTCCTTTTAGTCGACTTTGTTTGACATTTTGAACTTCTGGAAACCAACTCGATCCATACTCTTGAGATTGAGTCCATAGAAGTGTGAATTCTTGAGCGAATTGTGAAATGATGCCAGGCTCATTTTCAATAAACAGAATATTTTCATCATAATTTCGAAAAGATCCCATGGACCAATTGGCTGAACCAGTGATCAGCCTTTCAGTTGGAAGTCCTGAGTCAAACACTGCAAATTTATGATGAATTTTCTTACTCGATCCGAGGTATCGAACGTCAATTCCTAAACTTTCAAGATCTTGCATTCTTTTGTGCTTTTCTTCAGCTGTACCATAACCTTCATAAATCATTTGAACTTGAAAGCCTTGAGCCAGTTTCTTTTTAAAAGCATCGGACTGAATGGCTTGAATGACAGGGTTTTCTTTTGTCACATCAATATTATAAAGAACGATTTGTGCTGACTTGCGAGCTTGCATAAATGTTTGTGCGATCGATGCAAGTGTAGGGTCATGAGGGTGAAACATGACTTGCACACTTCCAAAAGTTATTCTTGAAACAATAAGGGATAATAAAATCAATTTTTTCATAAAATTGATATATGAGATTATTATAAATACGTAAAATACATAATTTACAGGTTATTATTCATTAATTACCAGCCCATGCCTAAGGAAAAGGAAAAAGTGTTAAGGCTAAAATTGGAAACTTCGACTAAATCTGCAGTCTCAAAATACTGAGAGATCTCGGCCGTAATTGCATAACGACCAAGAACTTGCCATTCAAACCCCATGGTTCCTACGTAGCCAAAACTCATGGTTTGGTAGCTAGATTTAATTTTTGTGAATTCATCAGAGTCTAAAGCGAGGTAGTTGTAGCTCATTACGCCTGCCACGCCCAAATACAAATTGGGCTGTTTAGCCTTCCTAGAGATGGGATAAATATTTCCGCCTACTTCAAGGCTGCTTTTATAATAGGTAAAATCAGAGTCCACTTCATTGCCATCATCAAGAAATTCTTGATTCCCTGAAGCAGTGATGAACTTCCCTTTTGTGTAGTAATTAAAAGTGGGATTTTTTGAACTCAAGATCATCATAATACCGCTAGCAGTATTGTCCTGGTCAAAGGTCTTATTCTTTTCTCCTGAAAACAGTTCCTGAACTAAATGAATTTTTGTTGTAGGCGGTGTCTGACCACGAACATATGTGGTAAATAGTAAAATAATAATGAAAACAGAAGCTAGCTTCACATCAGACCTATCGGTCGATCTGTTTTTAAAGTTTTCGGTCTAAAGTCTAGAGTGTATCAAAAAGGTTAATTTATTTTAAAACAAACCGAAGAGTCTTATAGCAATGTTGAAAATTTTTAACCTTTCTTTTTTATTGATAGCCTTGTTGTTTGTTTCTGTGACTTCTTGCACACCTAACAAATCAGATAGTGATGGAAGCGGTGCTGATGCTTGCATTTCATCTGGGGATATCATTGTATCTAACAGTGCCTCTGACGTGGTTCTTGTTTTAGATGCAAACGGATTTTATAAAAATATTGCCTTCAATGTTTCAAACATTGCTGAAACAGTTTATGGAATTACTTGGTCACAGGCAGGTGAGCTTTTAGTTGCTGTTGATGGAGCCGACCGGGTTGTGGCAGTTAGTGCAGCCGATTGCAGCTCAAGAACCTTTATTGCAGATGCAAATTTAACGGGAAATTTACGAGGTATTACTCAGCTGACTTCCGGTGAGGTACTTGTCGTTGAAACAAGCAACGTTGAAAAATTTAGTTCTGTGGGATCAAGAATTACCACGGGCGGATGGCCCAGAGCCCTTCAAACAACGGCGACTGACATTAATAAGCAATCCAACGGTGGGTTTGTCCATTGCTCCACTGGGACTGATGTGGTCAGAACCTATAATGCAGCAGGAACACAAGTCTTTACGGTTTCTTCAGGTATTGCCACTACCAATGATGCCACTGGATGTTTAGAAATGAACGATGGAAATATTGCTGCTGTTTGGTCAGGCACCACGGACACGGTTCGTATTTACAGTGCTAATCTAGGTTCTACTGTGGCTAGTTTCAGTGATACCAGCATTTTATCCACTCCAGGTGCGATTGCTCAAAGATCAAATGGAAATTTATTAATTGTTGATCGTGTCTTACACTACATCGTTGAGATCACTTCGAGTGGAACGTTTGTAAATGTAATTGGTGATGGAGTTTTAAATACTCCTGAACATATTTTAGTTGTGCCTTAAAAACCTAAGTAACTTTTTTGAATTTCATCATTATTTAAAAGCTCTGAACCAGTTCCAGAGAATTTAATTTCACCAGTTTCCAGAACATAAGCACGGTGAGAAATCTTTAATGCCTGTTTCGCATTCTGTTCAACTAACAAAATACTAGTCCCCCGCTGATTCAGCTGTTTAATCACAGAAAATATCTGAGCTACAATAATGGGAGCTAAGCCAAGTGAAGGCTCATCAAGTAAAAGTAGTTTGGGTTGTCCCAGTAATGCTCTACAAATAGCAACCATTTGTTGTTCGCCACCTGAAAGAGTACCAGCCAATTGATTCAAACGCTCTTTAACTCTGGGAAAAAGTTTGAAACATAAATCGTAGTCAGCTGAAATATTGGCCCGATCTAAACGCTGAAAGGTTCCCAGTTCTAAATTTTCTTTCACTGACATCTGAGGAAAAAGACCACGTCCTTCAGGGCAATGAACAAGACCAAGGCTGACACGCTGATGCGGTTCTACTTTTGTAATATCACGACCCATAAAATTAACGAGCCCATTGTTTGGCAAAAGCCCTGATAAACCCCGAAGTGTGGAAGATTTTCCAGCACCGTTGGAACCGATTAATGACACAATTTCACCAGAGAAAATTTCGAAACTAATTTTTCTAACGGCTTGGATAGAGCCATAAGAAAGGCTTAAATTTTCAACTTTTAATAATTGTTGGTTTCGGCTCATGGAGTGGCCTCAGTTCCTAGATAAGCTTCAATCACTTTTGGATTTGTTCTGATTTCAGCAGGTTTTCCATCTGCTATTTTAATTCCATGATCCAGAACAGCAATCTTTTCACAGACACCCATCACAAGTTTCATGTCATGTTCGATTAATAAAACAGTGAGTTGAAACTGATCGCGAATTTGTCTGATTAACTTTGTGAGTTCTTGAGTTTCCGAGTGATTCATTCCTGCTGCTGGTTCATCAAGTAAAATAAGCTTGGGCCCCGACATCAGAGTTCGTATAATTTCTAGTTTTCTCTGGGAACCATAGGACAAGTTGACAGCTTTTTCATTGATGAAATTTTCAAGTTTAAAAAGTGTCAAAAGTTCTAGGGCTTTTTCTTTCGCTAACTTTTCTTGGCTTAAATACTTTTCAGTGATGAATAAAGAATCAAAATAATTATAAGATAAGGTTTGATCAGTTGCGATTAAAGCATTTTCTAGAACAGTCAGTTCTTTAAAAAGTCGAATATTTTGAAAAGTACGGCGAATTCCAATTTCACTGCGCTTAGGCGTTGAATATCGTGTGATGTCTTTTCCATTCAAAAACAATTTCCCTGAAGTGGGCTTGTAAACACCTGTCAGTAAATTAAAAAAAGTCGTTTTACCTGCGCCATTAGGACCGATAAGACCAAATAAATCACCCTTTTGAATTTCAAGATCCACTTGGTCCACTGCTTTTAGGCCACCAAAATGAATCGACAAAGCTTGAGCTTTTAATAATGGATTCATAGTTTTTTGGCTTTCCATGAACGCCACAGATCAGGAATTTCTTTGGATCCAAAAAGACCCTGTGGGCGAAAAATCATAATTAGAATGAGACTTAAAGAAAACAAAACCATACGAAGATCAAATCCCGTGATGGATTGTAGTGATCGTAAAAGTTCAGGAGCCACTGTCACAAAGGCAGCTGCCAGAATACATCCAGAAAAACTTCCCATTCCACCGAGTACAACCATGACCACAATGTTCACGCTCATCATGAATCCAAAAACACTGGGGGATACAATACTAATCAGATGAGCGTAAATGGAACCGGCAATTCCTGCTAAGAAGGACGCAATAACAAATGATTTCACTTTAATATGAGTCGTATTCAGTCCCAAACTTAGAGCCGCCACCTCATCTTCACGCACACTTAAGAACTGGCGGCCATGACGACCACGAGTCAGTCTCCAGACGGCATACAAAGAAATAAAAAACCAGATGGAAATATAGACAAAGCTGACCCAAAAGCGATCTAGAAAACCAAGCTCTGGATAGGGTACGATTCCTGTAATTCCACGAGCTGCACCAAGAGTATCGATATTAAGTAAAGTGACACGTAAAATTTCACCAAAACCTAAAGTTACGATCGCCAAGTAGTCGCCCTTAAGTCTAAGGGATGGAAGGCCCACGGCATATCCGAAGACTGCAGCTAAACATCCTGATAAAATTGAAAAAAGAAAAAATCCTAGTAAATGAGTGGACTCTAAGAAACCTGGAAAAATTTGTGATAAGTAAGCGCTCGTATAAGCACCAACAGCCATAAAGCCAGCGTGACCTAATGAAAATTGTCCCGTGTAACCATTGACTAGATTGAGTCCCATGGCAGCAATTGAATACATCATAATTTGCAAAATTAAGATTTGAATGTAGGCATTAATAGAAAATTGCAAAACCACACCCACTATTACAATGCCAACAACTAGTAGAAGTGGGTTTCTGATTTTTGGGTTCATTAAACCTTCTCGATGGTATTTTTACCCATCAGTCCTGAAGGCTTCCAAATTAAAATTCCAATCAGCAGTCCAAAAGCTAAAGCGTCACGCAATGTGGATGATAAATAAGCCACAACAAATTCTTCTGACAAGCCCATGATCATAGCCCCTAATACGGCTCCACTCATGCTACCAATGCCACCAAGCACGGCAGCAACAAAGGCTTTAAGTCCGATCATCACACCCATCAGTGGCTCAATTTTAGGATACTTAAGTCCCACGAGGACACTGCCGATCCCAGCTAAACAACTTCCTAATACAAATGTGAAAACGATAACACGGTTAACGTTGATACCAAGTAAGCTAGCACTGACAGTGCTGTGGGAAACAGCTCGCATGGATTTACCCATTTTCGTGTGGTAAACTAAATAATGCAAAGCGAGTAAGGCCAGCAAGGTCACAGCAAAAACAGTCACATCCAAAGTTTTCAAAATTAAAAAAGGAGTTTCAATTAAAGATTGATCCACAATCAATGTGGGAAATACTTTGGGATCGGCACCAAACATAACTTGTGCACCGAACTGCAATAAAAGACTAACACCAATGGCAGTAATTAAAATATTCAATTTTGGAGCTCGCCTTAATGGCCGATAAGCTAAGCGTTCAATTAAAATTCCAAGTACTGCACAGGCTAGCATCGATGTTAACAGTGCCATGGTGAGTGCGTAAAAGCCCGGCTCGATTTCAAGGCCCATCCATCTGGAAACATAATAAGAGGCAAAGGCTCCCATCATATAAATATCTGCATGGGCGAAATTGATCAGCTGAAGAACGCCATAAACCATGGTGTATCCTAAAGCGATCAAAGCATAGATGCTTCCTAAGCTAAGACCATTTACAAGATGTTGAAAAAAATCAGAGGATTCTGGGATCATGGGGTCATTTTCGTTACGAACTTCTTGTCATTGCCTTCGACTTTAACAATAACAGCGCTTTTAATTGCATTTCTTTTCTCGTCGATAGTGATAACACCAGTAACACCCGGAAAATCTTTAATTTTAGCGAGCTCATTTTTAACAAGTTCAGGTTTTAATTCAGAAGCATTTGTTATCGCCTGAGCTAACACTTTACCTGCATCATAACCTAACGCTGCCATCGCATCTGGTAGTTCATTGAATTGAGCTTTGTACTTTTGAATGAACTCTTGAACAATGGTTTCAGTGCTGTCCGTTGCGTAGTGATTCGAAAAGTAACTTCCACTTGCAGCTTCTTTAGCAATTTCATGCAATTTGGGGGAATCCCATCCGTCGCCACCTAAAAACACAGACTTGATTCCCAGTTGCCGAGCTTGCACTGTAATAAGTCCTGCATCTGTGTAATATCCAGGAACAAAAATAACCTCTGGATTTTTTGATTTTATTTGAGTGAGCTGAGCTTTGAAATCAATGTCGTTAGCCTGATAACTGACATCAATCAAAACTTCTCCGCCGCGAGCTTTCACTTCTTGTATGAAAGTATCAGCAAGACCCACAGAGTATTCATTTTTTACGTCTCGTAAAACAGCCACTTTTTTAAGCTTCAAATTATCAAGCATGAATTTGGCCATCACTGCGCCTTGAAAAGGATCAATAAAACAAATTCGGAAAATATAATCACCAACTTCTGTTACCTTTGGACTTGTGGAAGAGGGTGAAATCATAGGGACCTTGTACTGTTGAGCAATGGGTGCTGCCGCTAATGAGCGGCTTGATGCCACTTCCCCGATGATAGCGAGTACTTTATCTTGGGTAATAAGTCGTTTAACAACGGCAGCTGATTCGTCAGGTTTACCTTGATTGTCATAGGTGATGAGTTTGATTTTTTTTCCCTTGATGCCACCAGCTGCGTTGATTTCGTCAAAAGCCATGCGAAGACCTTTATTTGTCGATTGTCCAAAGGTGGCCTCACTGCCAGTTAAAGTTCCAAATTCACCGATCAGAATTTCATCCGTTTTTTTTGTGCAGCCCGAGAAGGGAAGGATAATTAATAAACCTAATAATGCACTCGAGAAAAGTTTTTTCATTGAGATCTCCTGATGAAAAAACTTTTGCAAAGAGCTAGCTAAAAGGCAAGGAGATTCGATAGTTTAACAAAGTCTAAAGAGGTCTTTTTATCTCTCTGAGTGGCAAGTTCAAAAGGAACAGATCTAAGATCGTTTTTTTCTATTCCAATCATCACATCGTGCTCACCCTTTATTAAGGCATCAACTGCTGCAGATCCCATGCGACTAGCAATGATTCGATCACTGGCAGTGGGACTTCCACCTCGCTGAATGTGACCTAAAATACAGACTTTCGCGTCGATTCCAGTTTTTTTTCTGATGGCTTCGGCTAGATCATAGGCCCGGCCTGGCTTTTGTCCCTCTGCGGTTACGATGATACTGGATTTTTTTCCCTTTTTTTGAGCCTCTAATATTTTATCAACAGCTTTATCAACAGTGGTGTTAATTTCTGGTGTGAAAACTTCCTCAGCGCCGCACGCCAATCCCACATAAGAGGCAATATGGCCTGAATTTCGTCCCATGACTTCGACAATAAAAAGTCGATCATGGCTATCAGCTGTATCACGAATTTTATCAATCGCACTAAGCGCTGTATTCACAGCAGTATCAAAACCAATTGTGACATCTGTGCCAAAAAGATCATTATCAATGGTACCAGGAGCACCAACTACTGGAATCTGATGTTCACGCCACAAAGCCATAGCTCCGCGAAAGGATCCGTCTCCACCAATGCATACAACACCATCAATATTTTTTGCTTTTAATTTTTCAGCGGCTTGAGCACGGTATTCAGGTTTTAAGAATTCAAGACAGCGTCCTGTTTTTAATACGGTGCCGCCGCGCTGAATAATATTGGCCATATCACGGGCTTCCAGTGGGCGAATCAAGTCTTCTAGCATACCTGTGTAGCCCTTTTCGATTCCCCAAACTTCCAAGCCTCTTGCTTTTGCAGTTCTTACTACAGCACGCAAGCAAGCATTCATTCCAGGAGCATCACCACCACTTGTCAGAACACCAATTCGTTTCATGATTTCTCCTAAAAAAAAAGCTGGAATCTCTTCCAGCTTTTTTCTTTATTTGAGCAATGTCAAAAAATTACTTAACCATTGCTTTAAATTCAGCACCAGCGCGGAACTTAGGAGTCCATGCAGCAGGAATTTTAATCGCTTTGCCAGTTTGTGGGTTGCGACCCATGCGAGCTTTACGCTTTGCTTTTGTGAAAGTTCCAAATCCTACTAGCTTAACATCATCACCTTTTTTAACAGATTTTTTGATGTTGTTAAGTGTGCAATCCAAAATGTTTTCAGCTTGAGCTTTAGAAACATTTGCTTCAGTTGCGATCTTTTCGATCAATTGTGCCTTATTCATATGTACTCCTTTTTGAGTAAGTTAAGGTTTGTCATCCTCTGACAAGTGCGATCACAAGGCTTTTTTCGACATACGTCAACAAAAAATCAAATCAATTTTCGTTTTTATCTTCTTGATCAGGATGCACAAAGTCAGCGTGTTCCTGAGTAGGGACCTTAAATTTTTCATCAGCCCATGCACCGAGATCGATCAATTTGCAGCGATCAGAACAAAAGGGGCGGGATTTATTTTCCAGTGAATATAACGTAAAAAGCCCACACTGTGGGCATTTCACTTTACGAGTAGTTAAAGTCATACTTTAAAATATTACCGACAATCAGCAAAATTGCAACGGTACAGTGATCCTGAGGCAAAGGATTTACCTTCGAAGAAGATCTCAAAATTCACAGCTTGATCTAACACTTTTCCTTGGCGAACCATAAATTGAATCAAACTTTTGTTAGCCAATGTATCTTGAGCACCGTAAGCACGTGATTCGAAACCTTGTGAGTTGTTGATCAAAGAAGTTGTCATATCAAGTGCAACAGGATTTCGCGTAGCACCAACATTCTGGGGCACGGGGAAGCCAAGGCTTCCCATGAAAAACTGATTCCAAGAAGGAAGTTGGTAGCCATACCATGAGCCACCATTTGTATTTTGTGGGTAAGTCATGAACATGATTCGTGATTGAGCCTGTGATGTGCTTGAAGCTTGATAGATAATTCTGAAGTAACTATTTGTCCAAGAGTCACAGCTGTAAATTCCACCAGTATAGTAAGCTTGATCACATAATCCTTGAGCTTTTTTCAAGAAAGCTTTGAAAGTAGCACCGTCTGTAATGTTCATGTTCTTCCAAGCAAAGTTGTCACCTAAGTAACCGGCACTGCCTGAACTGTTTAAAATACCACCGTAGTATCCGCTAGCATCAGGACCGTAAACCCCTGCAGTAGAAGAGTTTGATGTTTTTTTACTTCCACAGCCCGATAAGATCAGACTCGCGAAAATGCTAGAAACAACCATCGTTAGTTTCAAAAAGCGTTTTGTGTGTCTCATGTGAATTCCTTTCGGGCCAAAGGCCTCTGTCTGATATTAGTTATTACACGGAATGTGCCAGGCACTGATTTTCTAGAATCAAAGGTGGTGCAGGTGAGTGTCTATTTTTTTGTCACTGAGCCCAATCAGGCCTACGGTCTCGAATTGAGACGAGCTACACACCCACTCAGTGGTCTAAAACATTCATGTGCCAAGGTGAGACAGTGCTGTCGAATGCATCTAATATTTGAACACTCTTTGAAGAGTTTTTAATTTAAAAAACAAAATGGTGATTTCACCGAAGCTCGCATAAAATCAGATTTTATTTACTATAGGAGTTATTTATGAAATTTTATCTTTGCGTACTCGTGCTTTTTTCTTCACTAACGGCATTAGCCTCTGAGAATGTGAACTTAGATCAAAAAGCTGTTTGCCCAGAAGGTTATCACTTAGATAATAATCAGTGTGTACAAGCAAATCCACCCACATGCCCTGTTGAGGTTGTTGAGACTCCTTATGGTTGTTTAGAAAAAGGACCATGCCCTGAAGGTTTCGGTTTTTATAATAATATGTGTGTGGCCTCGAAAATATTGATTAATCAACATGGCTACGTAAATCCCTACACTCAGTATAACTACGGTCAGTATCCTTATGGTTATAACTACGGTAATTATGGTCAATATCCCTATGGTTACTTCCCCTACGGATATCCTAGATAGACCGTTATCGTAATCGACGAACAATGAAAGCGGTGCTAACTAAAACAATCATAAAAGCAATCACCTGCGAGATCGAAAGACCTAGCAGGAGAGCTCCGCGAAAGTCAGCTCGGAAGAATTCCACTGCAAACCTTCCGATGGCACTAGCGACTAGCCAGGATAAAAAATAAACTCCTGGTCTGTGATCATTTTTTTTCTCCCACTTGATAAAGACAAAAAATAAAATCATTTCCCATCCAAGCATATAAAGTTGAGTGGGATGTCCATCTCGGCCAAAACAACATCCTTGAATGTAGCAAGCCACACGTCCAAGTCCTGTGCCCAAAATGAAAATGGGAGTAAAAAAGTCAGCGGTTTGAAAGAAGCTTCGGTCTTGTTTTTTGTAGAAAAAAAGAAAGCCAATACCAAAGACAGCTGAAACCAGTCCGCCATAATAAACAAAGCCACCTTTCCAGAACTCGAGCATTCTAAATGGTGAAGCTAGATAATATCCTGGCTCTTCATAAAAAATATGAACCAGTCTGGCTCCGATGGGTATTGTGATAAGCAGCCAACCAATGACTTTAAAGTTCAGAGCTTGTGGAAAGCCTAAGGATTCAGCTCTTTTTGCAGAGTAATAAATAAGCGCTGTGACCAGTAAACTGATCCATGCAAAATAGTAGAGGCTTTCCAAAGTAAGCTTATCATAGCTTTGAAAATCCAAGTGATTCAGGACTTTTAGTAGAAACTAGACTCTTGACGAGATGACAATTAATGCAACTGATCAGGATAATGTTAGCTATGTCTTCAAGTCCGAATTCAGAGCTTACTATTGTTGGTAATCGACCCGAACCTTGGGACGAGCTTTGTGAATTTATGAGATCCCACGGAGTGACACTCAATCATGAGGTCACAAATCTTTCGAATCCTTCTCGAAAAGTTTTGGCATTCAACGCACCAGTGAAAGATCGTCTCAGCCAGTTTAAAATGAATAATGAAAAATATGAGTCCATCATTTGTGAAGGGCTTTTTTCGAAAGAATCATGGCCTCTTTTAGCAGAGCTTCTGAAAGATATTTCCCATGAAAAATTTGAAACTCTGGGATCCCTTCTTCAATCATCAGACTCTACAGAGCTTGTTAGCGTGACATCAGCTAAACAAAGACATGATTTAAAAGACAATATGGTGAGCTTCATGAAAAAGCTCAAAGTCAGAACCACTATTTCGGACCGTTGTTTTTTAGTGGCTGAAGAGATGCTGATGAATGCAATTTACGATGCACCCACAGATCCTAGTTCGGGCAAATCTTTATATAATCATATGTCCCGCAGAGATGATATTTTTCTTCAAGCGGCTCAAACTTCAACCTTTGAGTACGGAGCCCAGGGTAAAATCGCTGCTGTGGCCGTGACAGATCCCTTTGGCGCACTCACTAAAGACACTTTGGTGGATTATCTTGAATCCTGTTATTCTGGCCGTGCCGGAGAGCTCAATGAAGCCACCGGTAAGGGTGGCGCTGGCCGTGGCCTTCATCAAATTGTGGAAAATTCTGATCTGACTGTTTTTCAAGTGAAACGAGGAGTAAAAACTCGTGTCGTCAGCTACTTTTGGCAAAAGGAAAATCCATTTGGTGGAAATCCCCAGCTGAGCTTTACTTATTTTGACTAGCTTCTTGTTTTGCTTTTTTTGCTTCTAAAATCATCTGATAAATTAAAATCATGACACCCAAGACGATGGCGGAATCAGCAATATTAAAAGCAGGCCATGAGTATTGATTGTACCAATGAAAATCTAAGAAATCCACCACGTAGCGAAAACGTAATCGATCAATGTAATTTCCTAAAGCTCCGCCCAAGATACCACTGAGGGCTAATATCTGAAGCTTGTCCTTATCGGGTGCCTGTTTCAATAAAAAGCCAATCACGACCATCGCCACAGGTGGCATCGTTAAGAAAAAGATTTCTCTAAATTCAGGATGGGACTGTGACAAAAATCCAAAAGCGGCACCGTAATTTTTAACAAATGTAAGATTAAAAAAGTTTTCAACAATAACCAGGGATTCACCCAACCGAAATTGAGCCAATACTAAATTTTTAGTCAATTGATCAAGTGCCACAAGAATCGAGACGACTAATAAAGTGACGTAAAGTTTAAATTTCATGTTAAAGCCTCCACACATTTTGGACACACACCAGGTAACTCAGGTTTTTGACCGATCTCTGTGGAATAAGTCCAGCAGCGCTCGCACTTTTCACCTTCTGCTTTTTTAACACTCACTTCATAAGGCCCTTGTTTCAAGTTCACTTTCGAAACAATAAAAAACTCGCGAATATCTTGAAGCTTTTTTAAAGCTGCTAATGTTTCAGTCTCTGCAGAGATTTCCACAAAACCTTCTAAACTAGCACCAATGATTTTACTGGATCGCAATTCTTCTAATTTTTTTTGCACATCACTTCGCACTTTTAAACAGGTTTCAAAGTTTTTAGCTAAAGCTTCATTTTTCCAATTGGAAGGTAAAGTAGGATAACTTTCTAAAAAGATGCTGTCTTTTGATTTTCCCTTAAAGTAGCCGTAGGCCTCTTCACTTAGAAATGTTGTGATGGGGGCCATTATTTTTAGAAGTACAGAAGTCATCTCATACAATACAGTTTGAGATCCTCGTCTGGCATCACCATCAAATTTCCAGGTGTAAAGCCGATCTTTAAGAACATCGAGATAAACACTTGATAAAGTAACAGTGAAGAACTGATTCAAGGCATGATAAACCTTATGAAACTCATAAGTTTCGTAGGCTTCCGTTACGGTTTCAGTTAATACAGCCAGCTGATGAAGGGCCCATTGATCCAAATCTGTCATTCTATCAAATGGCACAGAATCTTTTTTTGGATCGAAATCATGTAAACTGCCAAGTAAGTATTTATAAGTATTTCGGAAACGTCGGTAAACTTCGGTGACACGAGCAAGATCTTCTTTTCCATAGGGAACATCTTGACCGTAATCAGCAGATGAAACCCACAACCGTAAAATCTCGGCTCCGTTTTGTTCCGCAATGGTCATGGGATCCACACCATTCCCCATGGACTTACTCATTTTGTAGCCCTTTGAGTCCGTTACAAATCCATGGGTCAGTAAATTTTTATAAGGGGGCTCACCGTTGACAGCCATTGAAGCTAGCATGGAGGTATTAAACCAACCGCGGTGCTGATCAGAACCTTCCAAGTAAAGATCCGCTGGGAAGCTCATGCCTTCTCGGCGTTTTAAAATCATGGCATGGCAGATTCCGGAATCAAACCACACATCTAAAATATCTTTTCCATGACGAAAACCTTCAGAGCCAAAATCACCTTTTGGTGTGAAGTTTCCAATCATTTCTTTGGGTTCAGTCAGATGGTAGGCTTCGACTCCGCCTTTTTCCACCACATCTGCCACTCGAAGCATAATGTCGACATCAACTAGGGGCTTACCAGTTTTAATGCAATAGAAAATCGGAATGGGAACGCCCCAAATTCTTTGACGACTGACGCACCAATCAGGACGACCTTCCATCATGGATACAAAACGAGCTCTTCCCCATTCAGGATAGAAGCCCACTTTTTTTAAGCTTTCGAGTGTTTTGTGGCGCAAGCGACTGTGATCCTGATCAAGACCTAAAAACCACTGCGGAGTGGTTCGGTAAATCAAAGGCGTTTTACTTCTCCAGCAATGAGGATAGGAATGTTCGATTTGTTTGACTGAAACTAATTTTCCATTTGCTTGCAATTTTTCTACAATCAAAGGATTGGCTTTAAAAATATTCATCCCAGCCCATTCACTCACTTCATCAGTGAAGGCCCCTGATTCATTAACAGGGCATAAGACTGGCAAATTATATTTCAAACCTACTTTGTAATCGTCAGGTCCATGTCCAGGAGCTGTGTGTACACAGCCGGTTCCAGTTTCTTGGGTGACATGATCACCGAGGACAATCAAAGATGTTCGATCAATAAAAGGATGCTGAGCCAATCCTTTTTCAAGATCAGAGCCTTTAAAAGTGGATAACAAGCTAAGACTTAAACTATTTTCTTTTTCAAAAGCTTCTTTTAATGATTTGGCGATGATGAAATTTTCGGATCCAGTAGAGTAAACACCATATTCAAAGTCAGGGTGTAAACAAACACCTGTATTAGAGGGTAATGTCCAAGGTGTCGTTGTCCAAATCACCAGTGATGTGGGATCCTTTGGAGAGCCTAGCTTTTTTAAGGTGGCCGAATCTTGGATGGCAAACTTCACATATATAGAAGGACTTTTGTGAGGATGGTATTCCACTTCAGCATCGGCTAGAGCTGTTTTTAAAGTCCAATTCCAATAAACGGGTTTTACACCTTGATAAATCAAATCTTTTTTAAACATTCGTGCGAGTTCACGAATGGTTTCTGCTTCGTAATCCTTCGACATTGTCAGATAGGGATTTTTCCAATCGGCGATCACTCCTAATCTTTCGAATTGACCGGATTGATGATCCACCCATTTTTGGGCGTACTCTCGGCACAGATTCAAAATTTCTGGATCAGTGGCCACTTTCTTTTTTTCTTTAAGATCTTTTAAAATTGTGTGTTCGATGGGAAGGCCATGGCAATCCCAACCAGGAATAAATGGAGCTTGAAAACCTTTTAAGTTTTTATACTTAATGATCATGTCCTTTAAAACTTTATTCAAAGTGTGACCCATGTGAATGGATGCGTTGGCGTAAGGGGGACCGTCAGGTAATGAAAAAGTGGGACGACCTTTATTTTGATCGAAGATCTTTTTATAGAGATTCGTTGTTTGCCAGTTTTTAATGATTTCTGGTTCTTTAACGTTGAGATTTCCCTTCATAGGAAAATCGGTCACAGGTAATCGGACACTGGCTTTGTAATCTGGTTTTTCAGTCATTCCAATTATTTATAGAGAGATTTGACTTTTTGGTAGCCTATTTTCACAAGCATGCGCAAAGCCTCTTGATCAGAGGATAAATTGAGCTCACTTTTGACTTCGCGAATCAAGCTTTGAGTCAAATCATCCAATGAGGGCTTAGCGACTACGGGTTGAGTGGGCGGCTGCTGTTGGTGAGAAGGTGCATGCTGTTGCGGTTGTTGATGCTGCTGCTGAGAGGGAGCTTCCGGTTCTGGTTTTTTTTCTAAACCACCCATCATTCCAGCTAAATTTTTTAATTCTGATTTAAAGCTTTGAAGGCTTGGTCTTTCCAAGGACTCAGGAGACGCACCACGAATCGCTTTTAAGTAGAGACTTACAAGTTGATCCGGTGTGGTGGCCACATCACGTACGGCCTCTGACTGATCTTGAAGCCAATTGTAGGCTTTAAGAAGAGTTTCTTTAGTATAGGCTTGAGGTGGGTAGTAGTCCAAAGTCATGAGTTGGAGAAGCTAAAAGGAAAGCCCCATCGAGTCAACGATGAGGCTTCAAAAAAGTGATATTCTGCTGAAAAAATAAGCGGCTTATTTTATTGAAAATCTTTGGCAACAATGCCGTACTTTTCGATCTTCCTTAAAAGTGTCTTTTTAGGAATATTGGCGTGTAAAGCTGTTTGATTGATGCGCCCTTTAAAAGCTTTCAATGCTTTTAAAATAAATTCTTTTTCAAAAGCTTCTTTTTGCGCATTGAAATCAAAGGTCTGATTGGGATCCACTTCAATAGGATCTTCTAAATCATCCACACTTAAATCCTCTGATTCTTCGATGTCCGCATCTAAAGACTGAAAACGAATGGATCCAGTGGTTTCCTGTTGCGGAGGCAAAGTAACAAGATCAACACCGACAGTTTCCAAAAGTGATTCTGGAAGTGAGGCAGGTGAAATCACATGAGTGGATTCAAGAACAAATGAATGTTCTATGACGTTTTCAAGCTCTCGAATATTTCCAGGCCAGTTGTGCTTTTTTAGAATATTCATGGCATCGGGACTGATTCCACGAATGGATTTTTTGTGTGTCTCGTTAAACTTTTTAATAAAGTTTTGTACCATGCGGTCGATGTCATCTTTACGCTCGCACAAAGAAGGTAAAAATATAGGCACCACGTTTAAACGATAAAATAAATCTTCACGGAAAGTATTTTTTAAAATCATTTCTTCCAGTGGACGGTTAGTGGCTGCAATAATTCTTACGTTAGTTGGAAATTCGCGGTTGGATCCAACAGGTGTAAACATTTTTTCTTGTAAGACACGTAAAATTTTAACCTGCATCAGGGCTGGCATATCGCCGATTTCATCTAAAAATAAAGTTCCGCCTTCAGCGTATTGAAATTTTCCAATTTTTCTTTGATCGGCACCGGTGAAAGATCCCTTTTCGTGACCAAAAAGTTCACTTTCAAATAAGTTCTCTGGAATAGCAGAACAGTTGATAGCAACAAACTTTCCATCTTTTCGAGCTGAGTTAAAATGGATGGCACGGGCGACTAGTTCTTTTCCAGTTCCTGAAGCTCCACGGATCAGCACTGGAGTTTCCACTTTTGCTAGCTTGTGGATAATGTTAAAAACCTTCTGCATCTGAGAATTAGAACCGATGATCTTTCGACCTTCTTCTAGAAGAACTGGAGAACTGGCTGCAATGGAAGAAATCAGGCGGTGAGCTTCCACTGCTTTGTCTAAAAGATGCAAAAGTTCTTCACCAGCAACAGGTTTAGATAAAAAGTTATAGGCCCCATCTTTAACTGCTAAAACTGCATCTTGAACTGTAGCATGAGCTGTCAGCATCAAAACTATAAGACCTGGATCTTTTTCTTTTAAACGTTTTAAAGTTTCTAATCCATTCAAGCGAGGCATATCCACATCAAGAATCACGATGTCAAACTTAGGCTCTGAGGCTTCGTATTTTTCTAAGGCGTTGATACCGTCGAAAGCTTCTTCAATATGTAATCTGGGATTGGCAGAAAGTGCTGTTTTGAGCGAAAGTCTTAATCCTGCATCATCATCAACGACAAGAACTTTAAGCATATCATTCCCCCCGGAATGGAATTTACTGACTAGGGAGTTTTACCGTAAAGGTGCTGCCTTTACCATATGTAGATTCTACAAACAGCTCTCCACCATGAAGTTCAGTGAAATATTTAGCTAAATGCAGCCCCAAACCCGATCCTTTGATCGGCGAGATTTTGGCATTTTTACTTCTAAAGAACTGAGAGAACACATGAGGAAGTTCATCCTCAGGAATGCCGCCTCCATGATCTTGAACTTGGATACAAACAAAACCATCTTTTTCCTGAGAATTAATTTTAATTTGAGTTTCTTCAGGACTGTATTTAATCGCATTTTCAATCAAATTAGAGAGAATCTGCCGAACTAAATCAGGATCTACATGAATGGGAAATAAAGGTTCTAGCTCTGCGTGAAATTTGATTTTTTTCACTCTTGCTAAGAATTCATGTTTGGTTAAAACATCTTCAATGATTTGATTGATATCCTTTGCAGTCTTATGAAGCTCAACCCCATCGGACTGCATTTTAGCGTAATTCAGAATGGAATTGATAAACTTCAGCAATTCATCACTGGAATTTTTGATTGTGTCTAAAGCTTCACGTTGTTGGTGACTGATAGGGCTTGCATCTTTCTGAATTACATCAGTCATGCCCTGGATGCGAGCAATGGGAGTTTTCAAATCGTGTGACATCATAGAAATGAAATTGGTTTTTAGCTCTTCAACTTGTTTCAAAAGTTGATTTTTTTGATAGTACTCCCAACTTTTTCGATTTTCCATAATCAAGCGGTAGGGAATGAAGAAGTAATAACATAAAAATACTGCGATCAAGGGGTGAGCCAGAGGCCACCACCAGCGAAATGCTGCAAACAGACCCCAGGTCCACAAAGTATAACCTAAAACTAAGCCACCAAGTAAAATAAGACCCTGTGATGGCCTAAGAACTAAAACACCATGAATGGTGATCAGTGAAATTAAAAACGTCAGTAGAAAGTTAAGTGTTTCTGAAAAGCGAACAGGCCAAGTGCCTTGTACCAAAGTATCAATCATGTTGGCTTGCATTTCAGGAAGATGCATATAGGTGGCTTGCCGTGAATGCGGCGTCATGATGTAGTCATCAAATTTTCTTTGCGCATCAAAGCCCAAAATCACAATTTTATTGGTCCACTTTTCAATCGGCAAATTGACTACTTCATGAAAGTTATTTTTTGAATAGGAACCTGAAGGTCTAAAATCCACATAGGTTTGGTTGGCTCCGAAGAAATCAAAGACACCATTTAATTTGGATTCATTCACGAGCTCTGGGTTCCACAGCATGGCCAATTGTTTCGTCAACATGGCTTGACCTTGGTAGCTTAAAATTAAACGTCTGGTGACTCCATCTTTGGCAAATGATTTGCGGTCGTGGGTTTTGGGTGCAAAGCCCACGGGTAAGTTCTCAAAGGGAGCAGGAAAAAAAGAAGTTTGAAATTCATTTTCGGGTCTTAACTCATCACGAGTGAAATAAAGATTTTTTTCGCCTTCAAAGCGTCTAGCAAATTGCAATTTTTCACTATCCAGACCTTCTAAGTCTTGAGGCGAAAATGTAATCATGATGGCTCGAGGTTCAGCGAGAAGTATTTTTTCAAGATTTTTTTGTAAATCCGAGATGGAAGGAAATTTTTGTTTTTCCTTGAAGGAATCTTCGTTGATTAAAACAAGTTCAAAGATGTTGGATGTTTCAGTGGTCGGGGTGAGTCTGACTCTGAGGTCATAGAGCCAGGATTCTGTGGATTCGAGCTCAAAATAATTAAGCAAAACAGAGGCAGTGACTGCAAAAATAATTTTTAAAATCCAGAAACGAAATGAGACTTTTCTATTGGGAAGCAAAGGCTTAGCCTAAGGGGAAGCAGTCACGGGGACCTTGCACTGTCGTTGTAGTCGCAGGTAATGCTTTTACAATTTTAATGCTTTTTGTTTTTTGAGTGGTAGAACTTTTCATGAATTACTCCAATTCCCTAGTTTGTTTATAATACATAATGACCTCACTCAGCAAGTGCCGAGTTCGGAAGCAATACGTTGGATGTTTCGTGTGCTTGTCGCCTGTTAAACTTTCATGGTTAAACATGCAGCCTCCGCCGCATAGGTGCTTGGCCCAGCAGGACTGGCAGTTATTCAGTTCAATCAAGGGCTTCTCGAGAGGTTTTAGTAGACCCCAATTGATTTGGTCATCGATTCCTACAACTCGAGTCTTAAATGAAACTTCCAATGGACACTGATAAATTTGATTTCGCGAGTCGAGGCTGAGTAAGGACTTTCCACTGCCGCAATGATTTTCGCGGCGAGTTTGAGAGTCCAGCTGAGAAAAATAAATATCAAAAAATTGAATTCTACGAAGTTCTTTTTCTTGTCCTTTAGCAAAGGCAAGAGCTGCGGCTTTCTTGAGGCTTTCCGTAAAAGACCTGTTGGCCTCTTCAGATTTTTCAGTCACGTCAAAAGTGAATTCCATTTTATCAACAGGAAACTGTTGGAAGTATTCCCACACTTTTTCCACATCGGTATGGTTTTTATTGAAAACTGCATGCAATAATAAGGGGCCAAATTGATCTTTTCTTTTCAAAAGACTTTGTAGGCCTTGAATAGCTTGGTCAGATGATTTGAGGCCATTTTTTTGAGGGCGCTGGCGATCATTAATTTCAGGTGGGCCATCGATGCTGACTGTGATCGTTGGGCGAATGGGGCTAATCACATCAAGAACAGAATCGTTAATCAAAGTTGCATTTGTGATAATTTGAAACTCTGCTTTTATATTATTTTCGGCGGCTAATTTTTTCGTAAAAAGACCGATGGCTTGAATGGCCAGTGGGTACATTAAGGGTTCTCCGCCAAGGAATGTGATATTAAACTGTCCCCCAGGTTTGAGCCTTTTCATCAGCATCGCTATTTGGGGAAGTGTTTTTTCCACAGAAATTTGTCGAACAGGATCCCCGTAAGTGCCATCTCCACCGGCAGCACAGTAGTGGCAATGCAGATTGCAAAGCTGAGTAATATTCAGTGTCAAATTGAACTTATTTTCAGGTTTAACCAAAGATTCGACAGGAGTTTCAAACTGGCTCCAGGACTTCAGATCCTGGGATTCTTGAGAAATTTGGCTGTCAGAAATTTCCAACTCTTCAGCCTTGGAAAAATCTGCCACAGGCATTTGATTCCAAAGATCATCTGAAATTTCAGCCACTTGCAAGTTTTTAGAATGATAGGCGTATGCGGGACCAAGACCTTTTTTAAAGGCTACAACATGTCGATGACGACGAATTTCTGTGTTGTGTTCATGGTTCATTTTGGCCCCTTAATTTTCATCCAGAGCATTACTAAGCAATCAAGGGGCCAGCTGACTCGATAAAAGTCGATAAAGGACGAACCTAAAGATAATTTAATTGTGAGATCTTCTTCAATTGATCACGATATCAATATGGCAATGACAGTCAAATTTTGGGGCGTACGTGGTTCGATTCCTTCCTCCAGTGATCCTGAGGGTTGGGGTCAGCATATTGAAAGTGTGATGAGAAATTTTTTTGCACTTGGTTACAAGGATGCTTCACAGATTTCCAAGTATTTAGGCAGCCTCAATGTTCCACTGGTCGGTGGATATGGAACTGCAACCACATGTGTGGAAGTTTCAAGTGCTGGTTCAAATATCATCATCGATGGTGGCAGTGGAATTCGTAGTTTATCAGAAAGAATAATGAGTGGATCCTACGGTCGTGGCCGTGGCCCCTATCATATTTTTATGACTCATTTTCATTGGGACCATGTCATTGGACTTCCTTTTTTCACACCGCATTTTTTGCCGGGTACAGTGATTCACTACTACGCTGTGCAACCCGAATTAGAAAAATTAGTACGCGGTGTATTTATGAAACCGTATTTCCCAGTTGCTTTCGAAGCTTTACAGGCCAAGGTTCATTTTCATGTACTAGAGCCTCGAAAAACCATCAAAGTGGATGATTTAAATATTACACCTTATAAACTTGATCATCCAGATCCATGCTGGGGATACCGTGTAGAAGCTGAAGGAAAAGTTTATTCTCACTGTGTGGACACAGAAGCCACCAGAGTCAGCCGCGAAGAGATTGGTGAAGACTTGCCACTTTATCAGAATGTGAATCTGATGTATTTTGATGCTCAATATACTTTTCCTGAATTGGCAGAAAAAGCCAATTGGGGGCACAGTGCTGCACAAATCGGTCTTGATATCGCATTTCGTGAAAAAGTAGATAAACTTTTGTTTGCTCACCATGATCCAGGGGCTACCAGCCAGACATTGCAGGATCTCAAAGAGCAAACAGAAAATTACTACAATTATCGATTACAAAAAGCTCAAGAAAAGCAAGAAGACTTACCGCGAGTTCAATGGGACTTTGCCCATGAAGGCATGGAAGTTAAACTTTAATCAAAAAAAGATTTTTTGAAAACAAGTTCGAGTTCATTTTGTTTTTCTAACAAAAAATTGAGTTTTTGAAGGTCATCTTGAGAAATAATTTTTTTCTCAACTGTGTTGGGAAATTTAAAATCAGATCCGTTCCATTTTTCAGCTGCTTGCTTTGTGTAGTTAATCCAAATGGGAACAGCTCCGCTGGAGCCTGTGAGTTTGGAATTGGTGTTGTCGTCATATCCAACCCAAGTCAAAGTTGATTCTTGAGCACTAAAGCCCACAAACCAAGCGTCTTTGTTATCACTGGTTGTACCCGTTTTACCGGCCCAGAGACCCGATAATTGGGAAGCATTAGCAGAGGCGGCTGTTCCAGAGATTAAAGTTTGTTTCATCATCCCGATCAGTAAGGCAATATCAGATTCAGATAGACTTTCATTGCTGATAACCTTTGGTTCAATAATAAATTGAACATTATCACGAGACCAAATGGATTCAATAAAAGTGGGCTTTATAGACCGACCCATTTGGGAAATTTGCAAATAAGGACTTAAAATTTCTAAAGGGCTGAGCTCTAGTGCTCCTAGGGCTAGAGAAGGGTGTGGCTCTATTTTTTTTGTAATTCCTAGCTTATTTAAAGTTTCAACAAGGTAAGGTATTTCCATTTCAACTGCTAACCCCGTAGTCGCTGCGTTGAGGCTCATTTTTAAAGCATAATACAAAGGAACAGGTCCTAAAAATTTTCTATCATAATTTTCAGGTGACCAATTTTTTTTGCCAATTTTAATACTAAGCTTTTCATCTTGAATGATAGAAAGAGGATTTAATTTTAGTTTTTCAATGGCTGCTAAGTAAACAAAGGGTTTAATGAGTGAGCCTATTTGTCGCTGGCTTTTTGTAATTCTGTTGAATTGACTTTGTCTAAAATTCCGACCACCAACGGCAGCCATAATTCGGCCTGAATAATCAGCTGTCAGCAGTATCCCTTCCAAATTTTTTTTCAAAGTTTCTTTAATTTTTTTTACTGATTTGTTTTCACTTTCTAAAAATTTTAAATGATTTTGCAGTGCATTTTGTGCCGTTGTTTGAGACTCAAGATCCAATGTTAGTAAAACTTTTTTATTTTCTAAGCTCACATCATTGGCAAGAAGCTCGGAACGGGCGGCATCAATGAAATAAGGGGAAGTTTCTGTGGCTTGCACAGGCATTTTTGTTGGCAAGGCAGCTGTTAAAGCAGTGTCCAATTGATTTTGTGTTATAAAACCTTGTTCTTTCATTTTTTCTAGAACCCGGTTGCGTCTAGCTAAAGCTTTATCGGGGTTGCGAAAGGGACTGAAAACACCGGGTCCATTTAAAACAGCAGCTAGTAATGCACATTGATCGACTTTTAATTTTTCGATGGGTTCACCAAAATAAAATTCAGAGGCAGCAGGAAAGCCAATCACTTGGTAGGCCCCATTCTGTGCCATATAAATAATATTTAAATAGGTTTCTAAAATTTCATCTTTTGTAAATTGAGATTCCAGCAAAACGGATAAAATAATTTCTTGAAATTTCCTTTTATAGGTTCTTTCAGAGGTTAAAAAATAATTTTTTACCAATTGCTGAGTAATCGTGCTGCCGCCCTGGGCTTTACGCCCTGAAGTGATATTTTTCACCAAGGCTCGAAAGGTTCCTGTCACTGAAACGCCACCATGCTCAAGAAAGGCTGTGTCTTCGATGGCTAAGACAGCTTGAAGGCAAGCGGCAGGCATTTCATGAAGCTGACGCTTTTTTTGCATGATGGGTTGAGAGCCAACAGTTTGTGCAAAAAGCTGTGGCTTCAAAGGCCAAGCTGTTTGAATTTTTTTGTCTTCATAAGTCATGATTTTAGTGACTTGAATATTCTCGGTATCTAAATTTTCTGTCACAATCAAAATTTGATTTTCAAAGTTGAGTTTGATCAAATCCCATTCTCGAACCAGCCAACAACTCTGTGGAGATTCCGTTTCTGGATTGTTAATCTTGCATTCCTCATTGGACAATTGGCGAAATTGACCTTCCAAAAGTGCTGTGGTTTTTAAGTTTTCTTGAAAGCCGAGCTGTAATAAAGGCTCTCTTAAATCGGTGGATGCCAACTTTCCATGAACACGAAGCCATTTTTGCGCCACATAATATTCAGTTGTTGGAAGAAAGTTTTTTTCGTTTAATTTTTGCTGTAATTCCTGAGCAAGAGTGACGGGATTCAGGCTGTAGGCCTCAGAGGGCTCGACCCCTAGCGCCATAGCGATTGTAATACAAACGGAAAGCATGTTTAATCGGGTCCATAACATATATCAAAACACTGGCATATAATTATGAAATTAACAACTGGTCAGCTGCACTCTTTAGCCTCCCAAGTCTTAGAAGCTTGGAAAAAACAAAACGTCATCATTTTTAAAGATGATGAAAAAAAAGTTTTGTTAAGAATGATTGAAATCATAAAAGCTGATTATCAAAAAGAATTAGATCTAGAAACAGACGTTAATAAAATGCTGGATCAGCTTGAAAAAACAAATTCTGGTGAATTTCAAAGATACAAAATGTACCCATTAATTCGCAAACAATTGGCAAAAGAAAGAAAAATTATTTTATGATTTTATCCGAAGATCGCCAAAGTCATTGGGCCCATTTATTGACAGACGGTATTTGGCATGACGATTTAATCGACTACACCGACGAAGACCAAGCGTTGAAGACGGCCAAAAAAGCCATAGCTCAGTATGTGCAAAGCCACGAAGATGTGGATCAAAAAGCAAAGGCAAAAGTGGCAAGTCTGAAGCGGGGAGTTCTGGAAGGTACACCCGAGTGGGATATTCTTTATAAAAAGTATTACGAAGAGGAGCTTAACAAACGTGGCTAAGAAAACGAAAATTAAAAAAGTGATTATGGCAAAACCAAAAGCAAAATCTAAAGTTAAAGCAAAAGTCAAAACTCAAGCAAAGCCTAAGGTGAAAGCGAAAGCAAAACCCAAAGCGATAGCAAAGAAAACAAAGTCTGCTGCTAAAAAAACTAAGCCTGTTGCAAAAGCAGCCGCAAAGCCAGTTATAAAAGTTCAAGCGGCTGTAAAAGTGAAAGCCAGTGATCTCAAAAACTTTGTCACTCCATTAGATGATAGAATCATTGTACAAGTCGAAAATGAAGACCGTATGACAGCAGGTGGGCTTTATATTCCTGATACAATTGAAGATGCCAGAACTTATTTTAAAGGTGTTATTTTAGCTGTAGGTCGTGGTCATCGGGATGCTAAAGGTCGTATGCGTCCCATGGATGTAAAAGTAGGAGATCAAGTCTTATTTAGTTCTGTGTCTGGTGCTAAAATCAGTTACCAATCTGTAGATCTTAAAATTATTCGAGAAACGGACGTCATGGGCGTCGTTAATAAGGATTAGAATGAAAAATTTAACTCTCGCTTTCCTTTTCCTTTTTTCTGTTAACTCAATAGCTGCTGATATTGATTGGTCGGGAGTTTACCGTTTTGAATACGCCGATTTTGGGCAAAATTCATTAGATGATGGAAATAAAGAAAGTAAAAGCTACGGCATTCATTTTCTTTCAGTCAGGCCTAAAATTATTGTGAATGACGGAATAAATATTTTTACGCGTTTAGATTTCCTATCTAATAAAAGTATTGATTACGCCAATTCACAAATTGGTCAAACTTGGGGCGGCGAAGATTACGGAAAATCCTATAACGGAAACGGCGGCGTTAACAATGTGACTCGCAGCCAACAAATCAACACGAATGTGAAAATTCGTGAAATGTATTTGAAAGTGGAAGAAGAGTACGGGGCTTTGCTTTTAGGTCGTGCACCCTTTGAATTCGGTTTGGGAATGACTCACAATGCAGGGCTTGATCCTTTTGATCATTGGTTCGATACAAGGGATTTAGTGGCCTACAAATTTTATGTCGGTAACATGAGTTTCATGCCGATGGTATCCAGGTCTTACGATGGTGGACCCTCGACTGGAGAAATGAATCAAGAACAACTCATCGAGATTGTTTATGACAATAAAGATGCCGGTGCAAAAATTGGATTTTTGATCGAAAGAAAAAATGCTTCTCAGTCAGTTGTACAAAGCTCTGTTAATGATTCTTATGCAGCAGCCATCAATAACGGTGTGGCACCTATTGCTGTGGGAAAATTTGAAACAGAAAGAACAAGCTTTTTGTTAGGTCGAAAGTGGGAAACCTTTTCTTTTCAAGTGGAAGCAGCTTTCGAAAAAGGCAATACGGGTTATGCAAAAACCATAGGCGAGAATATTGAAATCAACGGCTATGGAATTGCCACTGAATTTGAATTCACTCCAAAAGATTCCAAATTATCCCACTCGGTTTGGGCAGGTGTGGCTTCTGGTGACAACCCGAGCTCTACAAAGTTTGAAGGTTTTCAATTTGACCGTAACTACGATGTGGCTATGCTTTTATTTAATCATCGATTGGGTCAGCAGGATTTTTTAAGAACAAATGTGATTAAAAATGGACTTCTTGCTTCAGGAAATACCTACGATGACGAAGCCATCAGCAATGCCACATATATTTCTTACCGTGCTCACTATGACTGGAAAGAAAAATGGAAATTTTCAACAGCTCTTATCTATGCCCAATTAATGGACAAAGTTAATTCTACAAGTGACATGAAGAAAGATCTGGGTCTAGAGTTAGACTTGAAGTTGATTTATCAACCACGAAAGAATGTGGAATGGATCAATGAAATTGGTGTGTTATCGCCAGGTGAAGCATTCAAGAATGGATCCGCTAATCTGGAAACTGATACGACCTATGGATTTTCATCAAAGGCCGCCATCAGCTTTTGACGACAACAAATGAAGACATCTTAGATTTTGCAGCTAAGGAAGGCTTTAGAATACATCAGGGATGGTGGTAGCGGGAACCCGGAGGTCTGAAAAGATCTCCGGGTTTTTTTATACGACAAAAGGGCCCCAAATCCTTGGGACCCCGGAGGTCTGTTTCAATTTTCTCAGTCAAAACTTAGAAGCCTTGACGACTCAAGCGTGGTGGACCATTTGGCGCGGGAATAGAAAGTCTTGTGCGCGGTTGGTTCATCGTGCCCATTTGATTTTGTGACCTTGATGTGCGTATCACTGTTTGTGCACTTGGCTGCAGTCTATTTGAAGTGAATCCTGCCTCGGTTGTCATGGGTGCGTTTTGTGAAAGCACTCCTGGCAATGGAACCGCTTTACTTTGTGCTCCACCTGTTGCAGTGGAAGCCAAATAATCTTGGATTTGTGCAGAAGCAGGAGAGTACACACTGTAAACATCATTTAATACTGATTCAGGATCTAAATCTGATGCTTTTGCATGTCGTGCTAAAAATTGCTGTCCAGCGGATGGGCCCACACGTCTTCCAGTCGCTTGATCGATGTACAAGGGTTCTGACATATATCTGTTGTAATTGGAAGCTTGTAATCCTATGCGTGTTGATTCTTGTAAATTCCCAGCATCACGCAGTGAAATGTGTGATCTAATTTGTTTACGGTAGACTTCAAGAATTGAAGTGGCAGCCTCTTTACGAACACCACTGAAAAAATCAGGCGTTGTTGCAACCATCTCGTGTAAATAGGTATGACCGTATCCAGCCGTGCGAGCTAGGTCGTTTTCTACATGGGGCAACAGACTCGATCGAGCAAATTTTTGCGCCGTGATTTGAGTTGCTGTCACTTTATTATTTAAAGCTTTCAATTTTGAAGATGCGAGTTCTAAGGCCTCTTTCTTTTTTGGATCTTTTTCTTTTCTGATCATTGAATTGAGGTTCTTAGAGATTTCTCCTAGATCATAGAGATCTTCTTCCTCGAGTCCTAACGCCAATAAGTCTTCATCAAAGCTGGAAGTGAGTTCATCCAATTTTTCTTGAAAAGCTTCAGCACACTTGTAAGTGTCAGTGCTAGCTTGATCAATACCCATCTCGCTTATTCCCACTGAATTAAATCGATTGGTTAATGCTACTGATTGCCTTCTTGATTCATTTTTTGATCTTGAAGAAACTCGTGCCCAGCTGGGACGATCGATATCAAGATCATCGTCATCGCGGCGGCTGATTCGACTTGATCGAGTTTCGATATCACATTGTTCAAGTACGGATTCCTCTAAGTCTGTGATTAAATCTTTCGTGTAATCTTTTACATCGAATTCATCTTTTTTGGCTTCTTCTTTTTTTGGCTCTACTTTAGCTACTTTTTCAGCATTCGCTTTTTCAATAGAAGCTTGAATTTCTTTGCTGATCGCAGCTGTATCAGAAATTGATTTTGTTGTTAGGACCTGTTTACGGCAGTCCATTCCTGTTACACAAATGTAGGCAGCCAAAGAGCCATCATCATTTTTGATGATATCTCGTCCATCCACTTTAGTGATTTTCACATCATCTTTAGGTGCTTGTGGAGCTGTAGTTCCTGCGGGTGCTGCAGCTTGCGCTGTTGCAGGTGCCGCCGCTTGATCCGAAGCATTTGTGAATGCTGTGGGTGTCAGTGCCATGAGCACCGATAGTATAAGAATGTTTCTGTTCATAAAATTGTCCTCCTGTTGTAAGCACAATCCCGTGCTCACCTGATGCAATTGCTGGACTCGAGCCAAACCGGAGGCTTTTAGAATCGAGTCTAAATATATGAAACTGCTAGTTTTTATAGGAATCTCAAGGTGAAACAAAAGCATTCAATCTGTCAAAAACTTAGTGCCCCATTCTGAGAAGTGAATAATTCATAGGTGATTTCAATCACTTCCTGGTGTAACACGTCCCCATGAGCAGAGCCGTGTTTGAGTTTAAAAAAACCCCTGTTGCGACAGGAGCCACCGAACTTCAGTGGAAAGACTGGCATTGGCAAATGCGAACCAGTCTGAAAAGTCTCAATGATTTTCAAGCTTTTTTTAAACTGCATGACAGTGAAGTCTCGGCATTTGATGGAATCGACAATACCTTTAATGTGCGTGTGACCCAGTATTACGCCACCTTAGCAGATCAAAGGTTTTCAGAAGATCCCATACGAAAAATCCTGATGCCACACAAATTGGAAAAGGTCACAGGACTGCAACAAATGTTAGATCCGTTGGGAGAAAAGAAAAACAACCCTACAGCCAGAGTGATTCACCGTTATTCTGATCGTTGTCTTTTGTTAATAACTGATGTGTGCAGTGTTTACTGCCGATTTTGCACTCGCAAGCATTTCACGGGTCAGGAACAGGCCTTTTTAAAACAAGACGAATTAGAAAATTCCATTCAGTATATTAAAAATCATCCAGGTATTCGTGAGGTTATACTTTCAGGTGGTGATCCACTGACTGTTTCTGATGAACAGTTGGATCGTGTGTTGACACGGCTTAGGGAAATTCCCAGTGTGGAAATTATCCGCATCGGAACTCGAATGCCTGTCGTTTGCCCACAAAGGATCACTCCGGAATTGGTAAAAGTTTTACGTAAACATAAACCTGTTTTTGTGATGACTCATTTTAATCACCCTCGAGAATTAACTTATGAGTCAGCTGAGGGCCTAGAAAGATTGGTAGATCACGGGGTTCCCGTTTTTAATCAAATGGTCATGTTGAACGGGGTGAATAACCATGAAACCATTGTTCAGGCTTTATCCCGTAGGCTTTTGTATTTAAGAGTAAAACCTTATTATATGTTTCAATGTGACCCTTCAGAGGGCACCGATCATTTGAGAAATTCCATAGAAGATTCTTTAGAGATTCAAAGTCGACTTTGGGGACACCTCAGTGGGCTTGCAATGCCACACTATTCAATCGATATTCCCAATGGTGGGGGAAAAGCCTACAAAGTTCCCAATTTTGAAATTTCAAAAAATGAAAATGTCAGAACATTTAAAGGTTGGGACGGGGTTCAGGAAGATTATATCAGTCCACCTGCGGAACAAATAAAAAAGCCACTCGATTGGGAGTTGTACCTTGACGAGTGGCTGCGAATTCAAAATTCTAAAAAATAATTAGTAGAAAATACTGAAGTTTAAGGCTTGGATTTCAATGCGAACATCTTCATTGCCACGCTTCGTGATTCTGAAATAAGGCTTGTAGTTCACTTTACCCCAAACTTCCATTCGCTTTCCAAATCCACCAAAGAATGCAAATGCAGAATCGTATTCACGGTCACCGTCATCGTAAGCAGGATAAAGACCGGCTCCACCGATGGCAAAAAAGGAATCACGAAAGTTAGAATCCAAATTGAAAGTCAAAGTTCCGAGGGCTGCGAACTTTGATTCAGTGCCACCGTCGCCTTCAAGCACAGGTAAAACTCCACCTTCAAAGCCCCATTGCATATTATTTTTCCAGTTTTGATGATAAGCACCGTAAATTGTAACAGCAGTATTTTTATCACCAGAAAAATCTTCATAGGATTCAACGCTAAGCTTTCCTAGCGTCAGTTCGGCTTCATGTTGCACACTTGATGCAAATGAAACAGGAGCTTTAGTCACTTGAGTTTTTTTATATTGAGCTTGTGCATGACTTGCGAACACGAGGCAAATGGCTGAAATTAAAAATTTCATAGAAGTTCTCCTTGATTAAATTGATAGAAAACTAGACTCGTTCAAGTCTTGCGTATTTGACAACAAATTTTTTAATTGTCTGATCAGCAAATAAGACACTGACTTTTGTTTGATCTCCACTGCCTTCAACTGTAAACACTGTGCCTGTGCCAAAGGTGGGGTGCTTGACCTTTTGACCCTTTGAGTAAAGAGCGCTTCCAGGATCCACCTGTGAATCAGAATCATAATCTGGAAAAGATTGATCAAAGTCGTCACGGTATTTTGGTTTAGAAGTCTGAGCCTGAGTAATAAATCTGTTGGCAAACCCGGCAGTTGAAAAATTGGCAAAGCTTTTAAATTCAACAAGTTCCTGTGGAATTTCTTTTATAAACCGAGAGGGTGGATTCATCTGCTCTTGGCCCCAAACTTTTCTGGTCTTAGCGTATGTCAGCCAAAGTTTTTGTCTGGCTCGAGTCATTCCTACATAAGCTAGACGGCGCTCTTCTTCTAAATCATCAGATCCCAGATCTGAAGGATCCACGCGACTTGGAAAAAGATTTTCCTCCATACCCACGATAAAAACAAAAGGATATTCTAAGCCTTTTGAAATATGCAATGTCATCATGGTGACGGAATTGACTTGTTCTTTTAATGAATCCTGATCGGAAACTAAAGCCATTTCTTCCAAGAAAGTTTGCAAAGAGGATTCATCACTACGTTCTTGTTCAAACTGAGCAATGGCATTGTCGAACTCTTCTAAGTTTTCGAGGCGGGCTAAGGATTCTGGAGTGTCTTCTTTTTTGAGGCCCAATGCGTAACCCGTTTTTTCAAGCAAAATATGATAGAAATCAGAAAGTTTAAAATTTTGCGCATCAGATCTAAGCTCGGTTGCAAGATCTAAAAACCGTCTTAGTTTTGCAGTTGTTCCGGAATTAAAATGTTTTTGATCGATGGCTAGTGGTAAGCAAGCCAGCAAAGGTTTTTTATGTTCGGCACTTAATTCTTCTAATTTTTCAACAGTGGTTTTACCAATTCCACGGGTAGGAACATTAATCACTCGTTTGAAAGCCATATCATCAGCCGGGTTCATGCAAAGCTTCATGTAGCAGATCATGTCTTTGATTTCCATACGTTCAAAGAATCTTACCCCGCCTACAATTTTATAAGGAACGGATTGGGTTCTGAGTTGCTCTTCCAGGACACGCGATTGGGCGTTCGTTCTATAAAAAACAGCAAAATCGGAATATTGTCCTTCGCCTTCAGCAGAAAGTTTCAAAATTGTTTTTACAATGTACCTGGCTTCTTCGTATTCATTTCTTTCTTCGATGATACGGATGGGATCACCATCATGATTTTGAGTGAATAGAGTTTTATCTTTTCTTAAAGAATTATTTTTAATCACATGGGTTGCTGCAGTGACTATATTTTTAGTGGAGCGATAATTTTCTTCGAGTTTGATTATCTTAGCCTCTGGAAAATCTTTTTCGAAATCTAAGATATTTCGAATATCAGCACCTCGCCAGCTATAAATGGACTGATCTTCATCACCCACAACACAAATATTACGATGTTTTTCTGCTAGCTTTTGCACGATTAAGTATTGAATGTGATTGGTGTCTTGGTACTCATCTACCATGATGTAGCGGAAATGATCTTGCAGTTCTTCAACAACGGCGGGATACATTTGAAACAGTTCATAGGTTTTAAGCAATAAATCATCGAAGTCTAAAGCGTTGTTGCGTTTCATTTCGACTTCATACTGAGTATAAACTTCTAAACTTTTAGGATCCATTAAGGTCATGCCTGTGGACTTTTGAACTTTATCGGGGCTAAGTCCCATCATTTTTGCAGTGGAAATTCGAGATTGAAAATTTTTAGCGGGATGAATTTTATCATTGATGTTTTGTGCGGCCATGACTTTTTTAATTTGCGCCAATTGATCGCCTGGATCAAATATCGAGAATCCTGGTTTGTAATCAAGTAAGGTGATGTGTTTTTTTAAAACTCGTAAACAAAAACTATGAAAAGTGCTGATCCAAAGTTGAGTGCGAACGGTGGCGCCTATTTCAGTTAACAAATGGTAAATGCGGCTTTCCATTTCTCTGGCGGCTTTATTTGTAAAAGTAACACATAAAATTTCTTCAGGAGCACACTTACCGGAAGCAATCAAAGCCGCCATTCGGTGGGTCAGTACCCGGGTTTTACCTGATCCTGCACCCGCCAAAATCAACAGAGGACCTTGCGCTGTTAATACAGCATCAGCCTGCGGAGAATTCAGCTTTTTTGTAAGCACTTCAAGAATGTCCATAAGTTGTGCAAGCTAACGAAATCCTTGAGAATAATCATCCACCAATGTAGATTAACGCCTTACGTCATTGGGGGGATCCATGCCGTCAGTTCTTACACATTTGTTTCTATGTTTTCTTGTGGCAGCCATGTCCACTGGGTGTCAAAAAACACCGGAAGCTTGGAACTCATCAAAGCCATTTAAGACTCAAATTGTTGTAGGCAGTGCCACAGGTCTTCAATTTCAAATCGTAGAGCTTGAGGGTGTACAAAACCAAAAAACACTGGAAGGTGAAGTCGTTGAATTTTACTTGGCTCCAGGAGAGCAAAATTCTGAGCTTGTAGGTCCCCATGCTGTGGCAAAATTTATTCAAAACTCAGAGGGCGTATTTATACCTACGAACAGTTTATCCTTACAAATGGTCAGTCTTTATTACCATATGCAGGCACTCAAAAAATTAGAGATCCAAAGTTTAGGTAAAACCTTTGTGAAGTGGCCACGCAAAATTGGTTTACAAGTTAAAACTAATAGTGCGGAGACTCGTTTTAATAATGCTTTTTATAACAACAAACTGGATGTTATGTTTTTTGTGCCTTACGTGGATCAGGAACTTCCACTTCCTCTTAACGGTGGAATTATTGCGCACGAGCATTTTCATAGTTATTTTTCCTACAGCATTTTGCAAAAAAGTTTAGCTTCTGATGTGCTACCAATAGAGGACTATTTTTTAAAATCGATCAATGAAGGCCTGGCTGATGTTTGGGGTTGGATTTACAGCGATAATCCCGATTTTATTTCTTTATCGTTACCAGATCTGGCTGGACCCAGAAAGCTAGAGCAGCCCTCATTTTTCAGAAAGCCTGTATTAAAAACAAAAAAAGATATGGAATCAGATCTGAATCTTGTTGAACAAGAATGCAAGCGTCTTTCTTGGTGCAATTCTGCTGATCAACTGACACTGGGTTTAGCTTATTCAAACGGGACAGCCCTGGCACGAACACTCAAAGATTTTTTAACTCGTCAGAATTTAACTCAAGAAGATAAAGCTAAAAAAATATTTCTTCTTTTAGAACAATTGAACAGCCTGAATCTTAAAAAAGAATTAGATTTTGAAAGCTTATTAGTTGAATGGGCTGGTTTATTTGATTCGCTGTCTGATGAAAGTTGTAAGATTTTAAAAAATGCTATTAAAACTGAAGAAATAAAAAATCAAATATGTCTAAGTTTTTAATTTTTCTTATTTTATTTTCTGCAAGAATAAGCCTGGGTGCTATCACTCTTTGGCCAGCCGTCTATTCCTTAAGAACTGACCGTGATGAGTTTCAAAACACTCAGTTTCAATCGGCTCAGCAATTTTCATTAGCTTTGCAAATTCAATCTTGGTCACTGGAATTTGGCCGTACTGAATTCGATTCCAGCTCTGAAGAGGGAAACATATTTATAAAAGAAAAGTATGAGGATTCCATCTTGTGGTTAGGCTATCATTTTAAATTGCTTGAAGAATTAGATTTAGTGACTTCAGGTGGCATTGGAACTTACCAAGAAAAAATAACTACAACAGTAGGGTTGATTTCTAATCGCTCAGAATCTGAGCAAGAAATGCTAACTGGAATTGCTGGAGAATTAAGATGGAAGCCCTTTGATCTTGGCTTTTTATTATCATCAGGTATTAGAGTCTTAATGGCTGAAAATTTTGATCCCAACCCGCAGCCCGAATTTTTTGTTCGAGCTGGTTGGATGTTTTAACTAGCGAAGTTCTTTTATGAAACCCTTTTCGCCTTTGTTTTCAGCAGCAAGCTTTTCAATAGCTTTTTTTGCATCAGATAAGGTAGCGTAGGTTCCTACATTCACGCGGTAAAATGTTTTTCCTTCAACAACTCCAGGAATGTAAAAAGCAGTGTATCCTTTTGATTTCAAGGCCTCAGCTCGGACTTTCGCTTCTTCTTCTTTTGCGTAGGATCCGACCTGTACAGTGTATTTGCCCGCATCTTCTTGAGCTGCATTTTTAGGCATAATTTGTGTGAGTGGTGTTGTTTTTGGTTTTTCAGTTTCTGTAGCTGCTAGCTTCCTTTGTGAAGCTGCCGTTGGAAGCTTATTTTCAATAATTTTTTGTGCAGCAGCAAGTGCCTCATCATTCATTTCTTCAAACTCTTGAGACGCTTGAACAGGTAGTCCTGTTTCAATGTCGGGGACTTCTTTTGGGTTATTTTCTTTTGCAATTTCTACGGCATCATCAGTGACAAATTCTTCTGCTAATTTTGCGATTTCTTCATCACTTAGCTTGTTGGATTCTTTTTCACTGCTTGCGATTGAGCGCGTATTTGCAAGCTTATTTTCAGAAGGTTCAAGCTGTGCAAGTTTGTACTGTCGATCGCTGTATTCTTTTCCGACCAATGTGCCAATTGCAAAAGAAAGTAATGAGATAAAGAAAACGAGTCCAAGTTTTATAAAAGTTTCTGATTTTCCTGCCATGTCTTATCCTTTTTGTTTAACCTATTCTTATATGGTACCTGTGGCACAGAAAAATGGTCAAATAAATTGGACTGAAGTCTTGAAAAAGACTTTATCAACTGTTCGTAGTGGTCGAGAGCTGCTTCTGAGCTACTACGGCCACCTCAACCATGTTGAAAGTAAACTTCATGCAGGTCTAGTTAGCGAAGCCGACCGTGAAAGTGAAAAGCTCATAAAAACAGGGCTTTCATTGATTGATTCCAGTTGGGAATTTCTTGGTGAAGAGGAAAGCTTTTTAACAGGAGATAAAAATCTAAAACCAGGTTCAAAACCTCGGTGGATTTTAGATCCTCTTGATGGAACGACAAATTACATTCATCAGTTTCCAATTTTTTGTATTTCACTGGCTCTCGAGTGGGAAGGTCAGCTTCAATTGGCTGTCATTGATTGTCCTATGACCAATGAAACCTTCACAGCTATTCGTGGGCAAGGTGCCTTTAGGAACGGAAAAAAAATAAAGACCAGTCAAACTCAACAGCTTCAAGATAGTTTACTTGCCACGGGTTTTTTTCCTGACAATCAGGAGGCTTTGCTCGATCAATTAAAAGTTTTTTCTGAGCTCATCAAAAAAACTCGAGGTATTCGCAGAGCGGGTGCCGCTGCCTATGATTTATGTATGGTAGCACAAGGATCTTTTGATGGATTTTGGGAGCCTAACTTGAAGCCTTGGGATGTGGCTGCTGGCCAATTATTGGTTGAAGAAGCGGGTGGAAAAGTTGTTAACCGAAGTGGAGTTAAACATTCTCCCTATGATCAATACATCATCGCAACCAACCAGTATTTAAGTCCTTCACTACTTAAAATTATAAACCCATAGTCAAAACCATGACGTCAGAATCTTGTTATTCACATGAAGTTGACGCAATTGAATTGAATTCAGCGCACCTCTATTACAATATTGCCGACTTGAATTCAATTCACCCTTCGAAAGTCCTGTTGGCATTTTGGTTGCTTAGTAATGTCTTCGAATGAGTCCGTCACGGGAGGTCTAGGGTGGCTGAAGAAAAAGCAGCAGAGAGTCCAGCAGCAGCACAAACAGGTCAAGGTCAAAAGCCTTTGCTCTTTATTATTTTGGCAGTTGTTAACATGGTTGTTGTTGCAGCCGTCGGAGCCTTTCTCTATTTAGGAAAAAAGAAAGAAGCAGCTAGACCCACAGTTGATCAAGTGATTGCGGGTGAAAAAGCCACCACTGATGCTGAAAATGCAGCACCAAAATCCTTTGTCGGGAAAATCATTCCGATGGAGACCTTCATTATTAATTTAGCAGGTTCTAAAGGACGACGAATTGCAAAAGTGAACATGGAATTCGAACTCAAAGACACATCTGAAGAGTCTAAAGTCGCTGGTGAAATTGAGCAACGTAAAGCACAAATCCGTGATGTTATCATCATCATTCTATCATCTAAGACTTTTGATGAGGTCTCCTCTCGCGATGGTAAAGATGATTTAAGAAGTGAAATCCGTGACCGTATCAATTCATTTTTAACCACTGGAAAAATCTCAAACGTTTTCTTTACAGAGTTTATCTACAACTAGGGGTTAAATATGAATCAAGTTTTATCACAAAGCGAAGTTGATGCACTTTTAGCCGCTGTTTCTGACGGTGATGTTTCCACCGCCGACAATGGTGGTGGTGCTGCTAATAATGGAAGTGTAAAAGTTGATGATAAAAAAGTGGTTTCCTATGATCTCACAAGCCAAGACCGAATTATTCGTGGAAGACTTCCACAGCTTGAAGTTATTTATGAAAAATTCATGCGAGCTTTTCGGGTATCACTTTCTTCTTCACTCAGAAAAATAGCTTCCATTTCCTTAACAAGCACTGAATTCTTAAAATTCGGTGAGTTCATCAATACTTTGCCGATGCCCACATGTATGTCAGTTCTTAGATTTGTTAATTTACGTGGATCCGCTTTAATGGTGATCGAGTCCAAACTGGCCTATGCACTTGTGGATAGTTTTTTCGGTGGAGCCGAAAGACCTTTTACTAAAATTGATGGAAAAGAATTTACACCCATCGAACTTTCTATCGTTAGAAAAGTAGTTGAACTTGCCATCAGTGACCTCGAGCAAGCCTGGGCATCTGTGGAAAAAATAGGATGCTCTTTTGTTAGAACAGAACAAAATCCTCAGTTTGTTGGTATCGTCCCGCCAACAGATGTGGTCATTGCATCAACTTTTGACGTGGAATTAGAAAATGCAACTGGCACCATTTCCATGGTCGTTCCCTACGCAACAATCGAGCCCATCAAGCAAAAACTTTCTTCAGGTTTTCAAATTGAGTCTGATCAAACAGATAAAAAATTGTGGACTGCAATTATTAAAGAACAGCTTCTGGATACATCCTTAGATATCAAAGTCAATTTAGGTGAAACAGAAATTCGCCTGAGTGATCTCATGGAATTAAAAAACGGTGATGTCATTCCTCTTACGCAAGATGCAACTGGTGAACTTGATATTCAAATCGAAAGTGTAAAAAAGTTTAAGGGCTATTATGGAAACCACCATGGAACTGTGGCTGTGCAAATCACACGTCCCATTGAAAAGTAAAGTTTTGGAGGAATTATGTCAGAAGACTCACTAGACAATCTCGCGGACAAGTTAGCTGAAGAAGCGGCTGCCATGGAAAAAGCTCCTTCAAAGGCAGCCGAAGCTATGAGTAGTTCTCTGGGCACAGCAAAAGATCGCAATTTAGCTTTGATTTTGGATATCCCGCTGCGGGTGACTGTCGAGCTTGGTCGAACGAAAATGCCAGTGAATGAGCTTCTTAATCTCACTCAAGGAAGTGTTGTCGAGCTCAGCAAACTAGCTGGAGAACCCATGGAGGTTTACGTTAACGATAAGCTGATTGCAAAAGGTGAAGCTGTTGTCGTGAACGAAAAGTTCGGTGTGCGTCTGACAGATATTATTTCTCCCACAGAGCGCGTTGAATCTTTAAAGTAGGAGTTTTGAAATGAAAAAGTGGACTTTAATTTTATTATTCAGTTTTATGCCGGTTCTTGGTTTTTCGACTGAAGTTCCTTCAGAAGAGTCCATTCCAGTTAATATTAGTCAGCCTAAAGCAGCCGCTTCTGCTGAATCAGCCACCAATCGAATTATTATTCTGATCGGATTGCTGGCTGTTATTTCAGGTGTTGCCTATTTTTTAACTAAAAAATACGGCAAGCCTGGTTTATCAGGACAGACTCAAATCAAAGTTTTAACCCAGCATTATTTAGGGCCTAAAAAAAGTTTAGCAATCGTTCGAGTGGCAGGTGAATCCATCCTTATTGGTGTGACCGATAATTCCATCAACTTAATTAAATCACTGTCTCTTTTAGATGATGAAATTCCTGATCAGTCACCTGCTAACTTTGAGAAAACATTACAAGAATCAGAAAAGGTCCAGTCTTCTAACAATGAAGAGTTTTCGATTCGCCATATTAAGGATCTCGTGAGTCTAAAGCTTAAGGGGACAGGTAAAGATTTGTGAAAACAAAAGCCATCTTAATTTTATTATTAACCTTTTTTGTAAGCTCTTGGGCTCAGGCTCAAATGACTTTACCTACGATGAATCTTGGATTCAAAACAACTGATAATCCAACTGAAGTTGTTAGTGCTATTCGGTTGATTCTGATGATGACGGTTCTTACCTTGGCTCCAGCGATTCTGATCATGATGACGAGCTTTACCAGAATCGTCATAGTATTTTCTTTTTTAAGACAAGCTGTGGGTATGCCGCAACTTCCACCCAATCAAATTCTTGTGGGCTTAAGCTTATTTTTAACACTTTTCATTATGGGTCCCGCTTTTAAGGAAATTAATGAAAAGGGACTTCAACCCTATATGGCAGGAACTTTGCCACAGGATCAAGCTATCACGGCATCACTTTCACCCCTTAGAAAGTTCATGTTTGATCAAACTCGCGAATCCGATCTTTCATTATTTGTAAGACTTGCTAAAGTAGAAAACCCAAAGACCCGTGCTGATGTGCCTACATTAGTACTTGTTCCTGCTTTCATCCTTTCTGAACTTAAAACAGCTTTTCAAATTGGATTCATTATTTTTCTTCCCTTCCTCGTTATCGATATCGTGGCTTCAAGTGTACTGATGGCGATGGGTATGATGATGCTTCCACCGGTTGTGATCTCTCTGCCTCTTAAAGTGATGCTATTTGTTTTGGTTGATGGCTGGGGTTTATTAGTGGGCTCAATGGTCAAAAGCTTTGGATAAGGAAAAAAAATGACTGAAGAACTTGTACTCAAATTAAGTCAAGACGCTATGAAAACAACTGCCATTATCGCAGCTCCCATGCTTTTGGGAACACTGATCATCGGTTTAGCTGTTTCCATTTTCCAAGCTTTAACGCAAATCAATGAGGCCACGCTGACATTTGTTCCAAAAATTATTTTTATTGGATTAGTGATCGTCATTGCCGGTCCATGGATGCTGGATGTGATGACTCAATACACAGTGGGATTATTTGAAAGTTTATCAACGATGGTCAGGGAGTAAGTTTGCTAGCAGGGCACATATTTACTGAAGCGAATGTTATATTATTCGGGCTTATTTGGCTTCGAATGTTGAGCTTTGTTATGTCCTCTGCATTTTTCAGTTCACCCTCTGTCAGTACTCCTGTTAAAATTTTATTTTCTGTTGTTATTGCCTTTGTCATGTTTCCCATCGCAAATGTTGCCAATAGTGATACGACCATGGTTTCGGCTAATCTTATCACCTACGCTCTAAAAGAAGTCAGTATCGGTTTATTTTTAGGCTACATGACACGATTCTTCTTTTTTGCTCTCTCAATGGCTGGAGAATTAATATCAACTTCACTGGGACTTAGCTCGGCTCAAGTTTATAATCCTTTTTCAGGACAAAGTGGACAAGTGATCGAGCAATTTTATTCGCTGTTTGGAATGGTGGTATTTTTAAGCTTGAATGGACACCATTTGTTCGTAACTGCATTGATGGAGTCTTTTCAAATAGTTCCCTTGGCTAAGGATACTTTGAATTTTGGTGGACTTGCAGAGGTAGCTGTCGGATTTCAGAAAATTTTTGTTGTTATGATTAAAATGGCAGCTCCGATTGTTATCACTTTAATTATTGTTAATATTGCAATGTCGATTATTGGACGAGCCGTTCCTCAAATTAATGTTTTGGTTACATCATTTCCCGTTACAATCATGATCGGTCTTTTTGTTATTATTATTTCCATTCCACTTATGTCCCATGAAATGAATCTTTTGATTGATTCTACATCTACAGAACTCTTTAAAATGATGAGGACTTTGTAATGTCTGAAGATCAGGGTGAAAAAACAGAAGAAGCAACAGACACCAGGCGGGAAGAGTACCGCAAACGGGGTCAAGTGGCCCACAGTAAAGAGTTTTCATCAGCTCTCTTTTTTCTAGCGGCTTCAGGTTCAATTTATATTATTAGTCGGTATGCCTCATCCCACATTATCGAGCTTTTTCAATTCGCATTCGGGCTAGATATGATTCAAGCCATTCGAGAGGGAAGTCATGCTGAAGCCGTGCAAATGGCAGGTTTCAAGTTGGCTGTTATATTAACACCTATTCTTGGTGCGGCAGTTTTTTTAGGTGTATTGTCCTCTGTTGCACAAATTGGGTTTTTATCAGTTGAAGATGCAATAAGTCCGAAATTTGAAAAAATTGATCCCATAGCAGGGCTTAAAAGAATCTTCTCTCTTCGCATGGTTATGGAAGGTGTTAAATCCTTTTTCAAAATTTTATTTATTGGTTTAGTTGTTTATCTAATTTTGAAATCAGAAGTTCAAAAAATTCCCTATCTTGTAAGCTATTCTTTAGAAGAGCAGCTCGTTTATTTAGGGCAGCTAACAGTAAAAATGTTTTTTGTGATTGGAATGATTATGGCCGGAATTGCAGGCCTAGATTATCTTTATCAGCGTTGGGACCTCGAGCAACAAATGATGATGACAAAACAAGAAGTCAAAGAAGAGCATAAGCAGCGAGAGGGTGATCCCATGATCAAAGCCCGCATTCGCCGTCTTCAGCGTGAAATGTCCAATCGAAGAATGATGGAAGATGTTTCTAAGGCCGATGTTGTTATCACAAATCCAACTCATATTGCTGTGGTTCTTAAATACGGGGATAATTTACCAGCACCCCAACTGATTGCTAAAGGGGCTGATTTTTTAGCAGAAAAAATTAAGGAATTAGCCAGAGAGCATAATATTCCCATTGTTGAAAATAAACCTCTTGCACGAACGATTTATAAAACAATGAAGTTGAAGCAAGTGATTCCTCGTGAACTTTTTGTCGCTGTAGCCGAGGTCCTAAGCTACGTCTATAAATTGAAGAAGAAAGTGAGACGTTAATGGATGCATTATTTCAATTTCTAAAAAGATTTGAAAAGTACACAAAGAACACTGATCTTTTAATTGCAATAGCGATTTTAGGTGTTTTGTCAGTGATGGTCATCCCATTACCAGCCATTCTTTTAGATTTAGCATTAACAATTTCCTTGGCACTTGGAATTTTAATTTTACTTGTTTCCATTTACACGCGTCGAGTTCTTGATTTCACATCATTTCCCTCACTCATTTTATTAACTACTTTATTCAGGCTTTCATTAAATGTGGCCACAACTAGACAAATTCTTTCCCACGGCCACGAAGGTATTGAATCAGCCGGACAGGTGATTTCAGCTTTTGGTAACTTTGTTGTCGGTGATAACTACGTCATCGGTTTTATTGTCTTTATTATTTTAATCATTATCAATTTCATCGTTATCACCAAAGGTTCGGGCCGGGTCGCAGAGGTTGCTGCACGATTCACTTTAGATGCTATGCCAGGTAAGCAAATGGCTATCGATGCTGACATGAATGCAGGACTGATTTCTGAAGATGCTGCCAGAAAAAGAAGAAAAGAAATCGAAAAAGAAGCTGATTTTTATGGAGCCATGGATGGTGCCAGCAAGTTTGTAAGAGGTGATGCCATCGCTGGTATTATCATTATGATAGTCAATGTGGTGGGTGGACTTCTGATCGGTGTTTTACAAAAGGGTTTGGATTTCGCTACAGCCGCTGAGTACTACACAATGCTGACTATCGGTGATGGACTGGTTTCTCAAATTCCAGCTCTTATTATTTCAACTGCCGCTGGTATTATTGTCACAAGAAGTTCTTCCGGTGACAGTAACATGGGAACTGAAGTCACAGGTCAGTTGTTTTTGTCGACCAAAGCCGTTTATGTCTCTGGTGCTGTGATGGGAATACTAGGATTAGTGCCAGGGCTACCCAAATTTCCGTTTTTTGCTTTAGCCATTTTCATGGGTGGAATCGCATGGACCATGGATCGCTATAAAAAAGAAGAAGAAGACGAAGAAAAGCGTAAATCAGAGCAGGCCACTTTAGGACCTAAAAAAGAAAATATCGAAAGCATGCTTCCACTGGATATGGTGGAGCTTGAAGTGGGTTACGGTCTTATCAACATTGTGGAATCCGATAAGTCTGGTGATTTATTAGAAAGAATTGTCAGCATTAGAAAACAATTTGCGCTGGATCTTGGAATCATTGTTCCATCCATTCATATCAGAGATAATCTGCAATTGGCCCCAGGAGAGTACCGCCTGATGATCAAAGGTAACCGTGTGGGTGGTGGAACTTTACGTCCTGATTCCGTACTTGCCATGGATCCAGGAAATATCAGTCAGCGCATTGATGGAATTCCAACCAAAGAGCCTGCTTTTGGATTGGATGCTTTGTGGATTTCTCCGCATAAAAAGGAAGATGCCGAGATGGCTGGCTACACAGTTGTGGATCTACCCACAGTCATGGCGACTCATTTAACAGAAATCGTTAGAACTCATGCCCATGAATTACTCGGTCGTCAGGAAGTTTCACAGCTTGTCGAGAACTTCAAGAAGACTCATCCCAAGGTTGTCGAAGAACTTATTCCTGATCTGTTAAATTTGGGGGCTGTCGTACGTGTGCTACAAGGTTTATTAAAAGAGCATATTTCCATCCGAGACATGCTAACTATTTTTGAATCCTTGGCTGATGAAGCGACAAAGACAAAAGATATTGATTTGCTGATTGAAGCAGTCAGAAAAAATCTTAACCGTGCCATTACCACCAAGTACACAACTGAAGGCCAAATTCCTGTCATGACTTTGGCTTCAAGAGTGGAAGAATTGATTGCCAATTCATTACTGCAAACAGAGCAGGGTGTGCAATTGGTCATGGACCCCAATACAGCCCACGAGCTGATCAATGAAGTGGCTGTTACTGTGGAAAGTCATCCTGAAATCGCAGGTCAACCGATTCTGTTAACAAGTCCGACCGCGCGAAGACATTTAGCAAAATTAATCACTCGTTTTATTCCACAACTCATCGTGCTTTCTCATAATGAGTTGTCATCAAATGCAAACGTAAAGTCTGTTGCAACAGTGGAGATCAAGTATGCAGGTTAAAAAGTATGAAGCTAGATCAATGAAAGAAGCTCTTGAGATGGTTAAAAAAGATCTCGGTCCTGATGCGGTTATTTTATCTGCTCGTGATAATAAAAAAGGATTCGGCATTGCAGGGGAAGGCAGCGTGGAAATCACGGCTGCTGTTTCAGAAGTAACATTAAGAAAAAAACAATTCACCGAATCAAAATTGATCGATAAAGACAAAGCCAGATTTCAAGCTTCACCTGCTAGGCAACAAAAAGAATTAATTGAAAAAATGGTTCAAAACCAAGTTGAGAAAACGAAACCAAGACCCGTTACAGCTCAACGCTACATTGAAATTGACTCTATGGTGAAAGAGCAAGTGGCTCAACAGCAAAGTCAGCAGACAGCTTCAACCGAAGAGTACTCTTCCTTGCACAGTGAAATCATGGTTCTGAAAAAGATGATTAATCAATTTCAAAGCATGCCCCAAGGTGTTGCAGCGGCTCAGCAGTTTAAAAGCCATGAATTACAAAATATGTACTTGAAGTTGTGTGATGAGGGGATGAATCCACTGGATGCACAGAAGCTAGTTCTTAAGGCTCAAGAGTCCTTACCTGTTTCAAGACTTCAAGATAAAGGCATGATCGAAGGTTGGATCGCTAGGGCCATCATGGATCAAAGCTTAATTGCTACTGACGGACTTGATAAAAAAGTGCATGTTTTCTGGGGCCCTCCTGGAGTGGGTAAGACAACGACCATTGTGAAGTTAGCGGCCCAACTGATGCGAACTCGAGGCAAAAAAATTGCTTTGGTGACCATGGACACATTAAAAGTAGGGGCCACGGAACAACTTAAAATTTATGCTCAGATATTAAATGCACCTTTTGCAGTTCTAAGATCAGCTCAGGACTGGAAAGATATTTCAGTGCATTTGGATTCGGTGGATCATGTTTTTGTCGATTCACCCGGCCCCGCGATCCAACTGCGTAAAGAAGCCGAATACTGCCAAAAAATCATTGGCCCTAAAAATCACAATCAACGTCATCACTTGGTTCTATCAGCTGCTTTTCCAAGAGAGAAAATGTTTGATTTGATCAACAGAGCCGAAGTCTTTAACTGTGATGATTTGATAGTCACTCATTTGGATGAAAGACAGCACTTCGGATCAATTTACAGTCTGATGCTCGAGCTTGCTTTGCCACTGCATAGTTTTGGTCTAGGGGTCCGGATGCCAGATGATTTCGAAATGGCCACTCGAGAGCGAGTTTTAGATCTCATTTTTCACATCACTAATCGAAACAGCGAAGAATTTATGAGGGGCTCAGTATGATATCTGGAAAGCACACCCGAACGATCAGCATTACATCGGGTAAAGGTGGAGTTGGTAAAACAACACTAACAGCGAATTTGGCTTTAACATTTGCACAGGCCGGTCAAAAGATTTTGATCTTTGATGGTGATTTTGGAATGGCCAACGTGGATATCTTTTTTGGGGTTAAAGCCAAAGGCCACCTCAGTGAAGTTTTAAAAGGTGAAAAATCCATTAATGATATTTTAACTGAACTTTATCCCAATATTTATCTGATTTCAGGTGGATCAGGTGTCACTGATTATAACCAAATGTCAGCATTAGAACGAAAATCCATGCTTGAATCACTTTCAGAACTTCCTCACCGGTTTGATATTGTTTTAATTGATACAGCACCAGGTATTTCTGATCATGTTTTGCACTTGAATGCCTCAACTGATGAGATCAATGTGATTTTAACACCAGATCCTTCATCGATTGCAGATTCCTACGCACTCATTAAAATATTGCATCAAACTTATAAGCGCACTCGATTTTCAATTATTTGTAATCAAGTCCGAGATGACATCGAAGGCCGCCAATTGTTTTTAAGATTTCAGGATGTATGTGATCGTTTTTTATCGGTCATGCTAGAATATCAAGGTTCTGTGCCTTTTGATGCTACAATTAAAAAGGCCAGCCAACAGCAGAAGTTATTCATGCGCCAAGAGTCTGCAACCGTAAGCACTAAAGCAACTCAGCAAGTGGCCAATGAAATGTTACAAAAATTGTCTCGAATTGAGCCAAACCCAGGCCTTCAAATGTTCTGGGAACAGGTCGTTGGAACAGCTTAGTGAATCAGGACTTTGTTAAAAACGTTAGCTGCATCTAAACTGAAGTAGTTGGATTGAAACAGGGAAGTACAATGTCAAAACAGTCTGCATTGCTTAAGAAATACAAAGAAGATCCTCGTAAAATGACATCGAAACAAAAAGATGATCTGATTCGAGAATACTCTCCACTTATTAAATTTATCGCACAGAAAATCGCTGTTCGCTTACCGTCTAACATCGAATTAGATGATCTTATTTCTGCAGGTGTTATCGGTTTGATGGATGCCATTGAAAAGTATGATTCTTCAAGAGATAACAAATTTAAAACCTATGCAGAATTTCGAGTTCGTGGTGCTATCCTAGATGAACTTCGTTCTCAGGACTGGGTTCCCCGTTCGATCCGTGATAAAGCCAAAGTTCTAGATAAAACAATGGTCAATCTCGAGCAAGATCTAGGTCGTTCACCCACTGACGAAGAAGTGGCAAAAGCTTTAGATATAACAATGGATGAATTCCATGATTTAGTTCATCAAGTGCGTCCGGTTTCGTTACTATCCATTGATGATCAGCAAACTTTTGATACCAGTGATAAAAGATCCATTATGAATCTTTTGGAAGGCTCGAAATCTTTTAATCCACTTAATCAGCTGAATGTGAAAGTGATTAAAGATATCGTGGCGAAAGCGATTGAAGAACTACCCGAGCGGCAAAGATTAGTTCTATCACTTTATTATTATGAAGATCTTAACTTAAAAGAAATTGGCCAGGTTTTAAGAGTCACTGAATCCCGAGTGTCCCAGTTGCATGCTCAAGCCGTGCAACGATTGCGTGCAAAATTACAAGCAAGCCTTGGGACTAGCGAAGTCGAAATGGCCTAGTCCTGAACTCCCATGCGCTCTTTGATTTTTTTCATGAGGCGCACTTCCGCCTGCCTGACAGCTTCACGGGTTATTTTATATTTTTCACCAATTTCTTGAAGGGTCAGAGGTTCATCATTGAGAAGTCGTTCTTCTAGGATAATTTTTTCTTTTTCATTTAAATGTGGACGTATTTCATCAATTTTAGATTTTAACATTTCAAGCATTTCATTTTCTGCTAATTTTTCATCAACTGGTTTTTCATCAACACGCCGTTGAACATCTTGTAATGTTAAATCGCCATTGGCATCTAAAGGTTTATCAAGACTGACATCGCGAAAGTTCAATCTGTTTTGCATGATTTCAATTTCATCAACAGGAATGCCTAATTTTTCACTTAATGCTAGCACGCCTTCGTAACCCATTTTTTCAAGTTCTTCTTTTTGTTTTTGAAGCTGATAAAAAAGTTTTCGCTGATTGGGTGTGGTTCCAATTTTTACCATGGAGAATTGTTTCATCATGTATTCTTGAATATAACCACGGATCCACCACACGGCGTAAGTGATTAGCCGTGCGCCTTTATGCGGATTGAATTCTTTCACCGCATGCATAAGTCCCACATTACCTTCTTGGATCAGATCGATCATCTTGGCCCCAAACCTTGAGTATTCGGCGGCCACTTTTACAACAAAGCGAAGATTGGATTTTATTAGTTCTTGAGCAGCGGCAGGATCCTTTGTTTCATAATATTTTTTCGCAAGATCAAATTCTTGCTCTCGAGTGAGAAGCTGGTAGCGCCGAATTTCATTCAAGTAAGTCACCAAAGGGTCTCGGCTGACGAGTCCGCTTTCGGTTGATGGGACTAGAGCTTTTATTTCAATTGGATCTGCATCGAAGGAATCAAGGTCCTCGACATTCGGAGAGTCGGTTACCACAGTGGCTGTTACCGAGCGAGCCTGATCTTCCTTTTTAGTTTTTTTAGGGGTCTTCTTGGCCATACTTTAGCCGAGGTGCTTTTTAAACATTTTCGTTAAAGATTCAGAAATTTTCCCTTTGAAGGGCATGAGTAAAAAGGGCAGATCAACTTCAACCTCAATCTTTGAACCTTCACCCGCAGATATGACTTTCAGGTCAGCTTTGAACTGAGAACCCTTGATCTGGCAAGATTTAGTCGAGCTATTGAAATGGCATTCGATTTTAGGATCGAATTTTTTTAAATCTTCGCCTGCGCTTAAAACCTTTTGAATGGTTTCAAAAGTTTTGTCGGTAGAATGTTGAACTGTATGGTCGACTGTAAACTTTGACATAAGCACTTCCTATAGGACCTCATAAATAGAGGTTTTTGACATGACTTTCAAGCTGTGAGAGCCTAACGCGCATGGCCTCACAAAAATTTGTAAAAGACCTCAAAAGAACCCACTACTGTGGAAATATAAACAACTCTCTCGTAGGACAAAAAGTAATCCTAATGGGATGGGTCAACACACGCCGAGATCACGGCTCACTTGTATTTATCGATCTCAGAGACCGTGAAGGCCTTGTGCAGGTGGTAATAGACCCTAAACTAGAACAAAACACATCAGCGAAAGATCTTCGCTCAGAGTATGTCATAGCTCTCGAGGGAATCGTTCGCGCAAGACCTGATGGGATGATTAATAACAAAATTAAGACAGGTCACGTAGAAGTCGAAGTTTCTCGCTGTGAAATTTTAAGTGAATCAGCGGTGCCTCCTTTTCAAATTGATGATGCACAAGTGAATGAAATGCTAAGATTAAAATATAGGTATTTAGATTTACGCTCTCCGGTATTGCAAAAAAGCTTGATGTTGCGCCATCAGGTTTTGCAATTGGTCAGAAAATTTTTAAGCGAAAATCAATTTTTGGAAGTGGAAACACCCATTCTTTATAAAAGCACTCCAGAAGGTGCCAGAGATTATCTTGTCCCTTCGCGTGTCAACCCAGGAACATTTTATGCCCTTCCACAGTCTCCACAAACTTTAAAGCAGTTATTAATGATTGGCGGCTATGACCGTTATTTTCAAATAGCCAGATGCTTTCGTGATGAAGACTTAAGGGCTGACCGACAACCTGAATTTTCTCAGATCGATATTGAAATGAGTTTTATTGATGTGGAAGACATCATTAAAGTAAATGAAAATTTGTTGCGTACGATTTGGAAAAATATCAAAGGTCTTGAGGTAGGTGAAATACCACGCATGACCTATCAGCAAGCCATGGATCGCTACGGATCTGATAAACCTGACACGCGCTTTGGTCTTGAAATTCAAGATTTGGAAAGTATCTGTCAGAACTCAGGCTTTAAAGTTTTTGATGATACCATTGCACGAGGTGGTAAAATCCGTGGAATTACTTATCCCAAAGGTGGATCTCTTTCCCGAGCCCAGCTAGATAAACTCACTGATATGGCAAAAAAAGCAGGGGCCAAGGGCCTTGTTTGGATCAAATGGGATCAAACCGGAATTACCTCAGCCGTATCCAAATTTTTTAGTAATGAAAAGTTACAAGAAATTTTGCAAAAGTGTGGTGCAAGCCTTGGTGATGCAGCACTTATTATCGCTGATGATTACGAAGTCATGTGTGCAACTTTGAATACACTTCGTTTACATATTGGTCGTGAACTACAATTGACAAAAGCTTCTGATTTTAAATTTTTATGGGTTGTGGATTTTCCACTGCTTGAGTACTCACCAGATGATAAGCGTTGGGTGGCAAGGCACCATCCGTTCACATCACCCAAAGATGATGCTTTCCAAGATCTTGTAACGCAAAATGAAAAAAATTACGGATCCATGCTTGCCAAAGCTTACGATCTTGTTTGTAACGGTTATGAAATTGGTGGCGGTAGTATTCGAATTTATCAAAATGAAATTCAACAGGCGATGTTTAAAGTTTTAGGGATGTCAGCAGAAGAGACACAAAATAAATTTGGTTTCTTTTTAGACGCTTTAAAATATGGCACTCCTCCACATGGTGGTATTGCTTGGGGTCTGGATCGTTTAGTCATGTTGCTGTGTGAAACAGATGCCATTCGTGAAGTGATCGCATTTCCAAAAACGGCCAAAGCCACTTGCTTAATGTCTGATTGTCCAAGTGAAGTTCACCGGGATCAATTGGTCGAGGTGGGTTTGAAGCTCAGCCCGCAAGCTGAAAAGCATATTGAAGAAATGAAAAAAAACCAGAACTAACGTCCAGAACTTGTTTCAGATTCTCAAGCTGAGACAAGTTTCCTCCGAGAAGTGTTTGTAGAGTTCAAGATGAGCTCGACAAATCACACAGGAGGTGTGGATGGAAAAGATCAGTAAAATTTTAGCGCCGAGTGCTCGAACTCAGTCCTATGATTCTTCAAGAGCACAACCTGGACGTCCAGGGGCTCCAAGTCTTGGCAGACCAATCTATGAACCTATCATCGACCGAGTCAGCTTCTCTGAAGATTTAGTGGATTCAATGAATGCTCAATACAATAAACCTGTCGCACAAATTAAAGCTCAAAAAATAAAAGAAATGTCAGAAAAGTTTTTCTTAGGTGATCAAGTGCCCAAAGAAATACCAAAAGAAGTCATTGAATCAAGTGTAATGCCTGATTCTTCCAGTGAACTGAGTTTGTAAAGTCCTTTAAACGCACGCCTGCCTTCAGGGGTGCGTTCTGTAACTAAAATGTATTGTAAGCTCAAAAAAATAAGCCTACGAATGGCACCCAAATTCCATTGTGGTGCACCTAACTGGATCAGCATTTCAAGCCTGATTAAAGCTTCACTGGGATTTTTTGCGTGTAGTGTGGCAAAGCAGCCCCGATGCCCAGTTGCAAGAAGCATCAAGAAATCCTTTGATTCTTCGCCTCGAATTTCTCCCATAACAAGTCTATCGGGTCGAAGTCTTAAAGCCCTTTTCAAAAGAGACTGCTGATCGATCAACGAAAGATCTTGAACAGCATCCCGAGTTAAAAGTTTCACTGATGCAGAATTGGGTAAATGAACCTCTGAACTGTCTTCGATAACAACAGCACGCTCTGTTTCTGGAATTTCATTCAGTAAAGCATTGACCACTGATGTTTTACCAGAGCCTGTTTCACCAATGATTACAAAATTGTCTCCAGTCAATACTAATGCTTTTAAAATCTCACTTGTTTGATAGTCACACCATTTGTTTTCTACTAGTTTTTTTAAGACCCATGGATTTTTTGGATGTTTACGAATGGAAATGATTGAATATCCATTCGTAATTTCTGAACTTAAAATAGAAAGTCGCATACCATCAAAGTGGCCTTCAATATAAGGGCGATCGAGTGTCAGGTGCTTGCCTGCTAGTTGTCCCAACTTTTCAATGATATTGTCGTAGCTAATATCAGATAAGAATTGATCATCATGTTTTTGTAATCGACCTTCTTTTTCAAACCAAATAGAATTAGGACAATTGACTAAAATTTCGCTGATCGAAGAATCCCCAATTAGTAATTCAAGTGGTCCTAAATTAAAAAATTCATCCTTAATTCTTCTTTGAATATTGGGATCAAGTTTTAATACTTGAGATTCAATCAGCGCACGGTACTGATTGACATGGGAATCCGATGCACTTGCCAAAAGATCAGAGCCAAAGGATTTTTCGATCTCTTGGCATATAGATAAATAAGCACTTTTAAGCATATTTAGTGCCTTGCCATATTGGTGTTTGAGTTCATTAACTGAGGTTCAACTAAAATAATCAGTTCAGATTGCTTTGAAATATATTTTTTACTGCTAAATAGAGATCCTAAAATAGGAATATGTTTTAAGAAGGGAACTCCTTCATGGCCACTGGAATTTTGATCACGCAAAATTCCAGATAATGCAATGACTTGGCTTTTCGAAATATCGAAGTGACTGGAAACACGACTGGTTTCAACCGTTGGTATATTATCCACAAAAGCTGATAAATTAGAAATTTCTGTTTCGATTGTAAGACTCATACGACCGGAACTATCAGCTAAGGGTTTAATTTTAAGACCCACACCGTATTTGATCCACTGAATTTGTTCTTTAAATCCAGTGAGCTTGATGGGGTATTCTCCTCCAGCAAAAAAATCGGCTTCTTTTCCACTTTTACAAATTAAAGTTGGACTCGCTAATGTGCGCGCTTCCCCTGTACTTTCAAGGGCCATAATTTGACCTTGCAGAGTTTCGCTGTTGATGACCGCTTTTGGTAAAACCTGAAAAGTGGCTTCATCAGGCCACCGAACTCCAAATTTCAAAGAGCTAGATTTAGAAACTTCAAGAATACGAATCCTAACTTGAATTGTGGGTTCAGCCGATAGGCTTTCCTTTGCAATCGTGACGGGTATGCCTAGCTTTTCAAAGTAATTTTGATATCGTGATTGATACTGTTGCTGAGGGCTGATGGAAATCATTAAACTTGGCTTCAGTGTAACATTCAAACTGAGTAAACCCTGAGCTTGCAACTCTTCATTAATATAATTTTGAAATTGATTGGATAACTCTTCTGACAATACAGATTTAACTACAAAACTTTCTTCATCTTCAGCTAAATCCCGCAGTTTTTTCCAAGTGTCCCATTTGTAAATGAAACCCTGTACTTCAACCTGTGCATTTTCAATTTTTACTTTAAGACCAGGAGTTTTTTTGGCCAGCTGACTGATTTTTTCAAAGAGATTTTTTTGTGAGACAGTAATCACTTGAATTTTTTTAATTTGATTATTGATCTTAACTTTTACTGCACATTTTTTGTTTCCAGTGATTTTGGTCGAATTGGATGTGGATGTGACAGTCAGGCAATTATTTTTTTCAGCCCATACCGATGATGGGCTTGATGGAAATGCCAAAGTTTCACCCACTTGTATAACAAAGGCTTTTGATAGAGACGTAAAAAAGAATAATGATAGAATGATTTTCATAAACTTTACTTAATGCAAAGCTTAAGGTTGAACCACAGGTCCTGCGGTTTCATTCAGATTCCGAAAATCGAAACAATTAGCTCGGATTTTTCATCAGAAATCGGACAATGGCTTCATTGTTATCAGAATTTTCAAAATGAAGCTCTGAATTGTACAATTTTAGTAAGGACTGACAAATGCTTAAACCTAACCCTGTTCCAGTCGAGTGATGCATGACGCTTTCATCAAGAAAGAAGGGCTGACTTAATTTTTGTACTTTATTCATATCAAACTGAGAACCACGGTTTTTGATTTCAATTAAGGTGTCATTGTTTTGATTTTTAGCTGAGATTTCTATGACTGATTTTTCAGCCCCAAACTTATTGGCATTTTGTATAAGTCGATTGAATATTTCATGAATTACAAAGGAGTCGACATTTAATTGTTCGACTTCTAAATTTAAAGTAATTTTTTGCTGTTTTTTGATTAAAAGTTCTTGAAGATTTTTTGGGATTTCTTGAGCCACATGGGCCAATCGAACGTCCACGTTTTGTATCCGAATTTGATTTGTTTCACAGCGCATAATGAGTAAAACATCTTCAATTAGCATTCTTAGTCGGTCTGTGCTTTTTGAAATTCTTTGCACAAAAAGAATTTGCTCCTCTGATAAGGAACTTTCTTTAAGAAGTTCTAAAAAACTAATAATCGAGGTCAGCGGTGTTTTAAGTTCATGATTAATTAAAAGCATGAATTGAGTTTTCGATTGATCAAGGGTTTTCAGTTCTTTTAAAGCTTGCTCAAGTTCCTGATTTTTTTTCTCTAAGGCCTGACCAAGCTCAAATTTTTCAACGGCTTGATCAACTGTTTGCTGCAGATCGATGGGGTCCCATGGTTTTGTCAGGTAGCGATGAATTTGGCCTTTGTTAACAGCCTCAACAACGGACTCAAGGTCCGTATAACCCGTTAACAAAAGACGACTGGCCTTTGGTGCAGATTTTATCGACTTTTCTAACATTTCAGCCCCTGTCATCTGAGGCATCCTTTGGTCCGTTAAAATGACTGATATCTGGCCGGGATTTTGGTCAAGAATTGTCAGTGCTTGGGCCCCTGAAGTGGCCTTTAACACCTTGTATTTCTTGCGGAAAAGTCGTTCTAGAGCGTCTACGTTGTCAATTTCGTCATCGACACACAAAATCGTATGATTCATCATATAAAGAGTAGTTTAGGACTGAATTAAAGCATCAGGCAAAGGTTTTGTGGTCAAGTTTCTGTCTCAATATGACGATAAAGCGATTGGAAACAAGTTTTTTGAGGAGATCAATATGCCAGTAATATCTCACGGATGGATCGCTTTTTTGATGATTTTTTCTGTCCAAAATTTCAGTTTTGCCTCCCAATGGGGCTCTGGACAATGGGGTGGAATGCAATCTTGTCCAATTGACGTACGTGCTGGTTCGGGTGGAATTAGTCAAAGCGATGAGATGGAAGAAATTAAAGACGAATCCGAAAGCGTTGCTGAACAATTGAAAGCTTTCAAAGCAGAGCTCAATGGCAAAGAGGGTCTCAACGGAGAAATTCGTACACGTGAAAGAAAACTAAGAGTCTTTTTAATTGATGCTGCTGTGACTGACATTCGTTCTCATTTAATCAGCGGAAGATCATGTAATGCTTGGACTGGTAACGATGATCAACCTGTGGATGGAAGCGCGAAAACCGAACCTACTAAAGATGATACAGCAAGATCTGCCATACGTTTAGCTGCAAAGTCACCTGACTCACAAGTTGTGCCAGAAAAGTTAACTGCATTTCGTGCATCTGCTTGGAATCAAGTTTGTGATCCAAAAGGTAGAATTATTAATTCACGTGGCGCGTGTATTTCCATGTCAGCAGTGGTCACAGCTCCGGCTACAAAACTTCACCCTGATGATGAAGAAGCCTGCGTGAACGATATGGAGTTTTATAAAAAAGCCGTTCTTCGCAGAGCTTCAGTTGTGAACGAAATCGCAAGACTGGAAGCTGAACGTGATCGATTGAAAAAAGCTTATCGTTTAGCATCAAGACAATTTCAAAAAGATCTTAAAGATGGAATCTACGACGGTGAAACTGAAGGTGACTACTGCGTTGGTTGTGATTTCCAACGAAGACAAGCTTATAAGCGTGAGCCTGATTGGGCCAATGTGGGTGCCAATCTTGGAATGGGTTTACTAGGAATTTATTTAGGCCAAAGACAAACAAAAATGATCGCTGAATACAATTCTGCTCAAGGATTCCCAACTCAAAATTATTCTTCGATTGGTTATGGATTTCCGTACATCGTCAATGGCCTTTATGGGGCTCTTGGTGGTGGAACCGGGCAAGGTGCATTTGGTTGTGGATCAAGTGCTGCTGGTGGTGGAAATGCAAATGGACATTTAGGTTTATCAGGTCCTTATGGTTCTGGTTCCATTTATAACAGAGGTCACAATGGACCTGGTGGAAACCTTTGGGGCATGCCACAAAATATGCATGGAAATCCTTTTGCTGGTGGACAGTTCAACGCAGGATTTTCACCCTGGGGTATCAGCGGTAACAATAATCCGTTTGGTAATAATATGGGATTTGGAGTGGGTGCTAACGCTGGAATAAATTTAGGTGGATTTCCTGGAGGATTTCCAGGTGGCGGCGGATTCCCTGGTGGATTTCCAGGTGGCGGCGGATTCCCTGGAGGATTTCCAGGTGGCGGCGGATTCCCTGGTGGATTTCCAGGTGGCGGCGGATTCCCTGGTGGATTTCCAGGTGGCGGCGGATTTCCTGGAGGATTTCCAGGTGGCGGAGCTGATTACCTGGGGCAATTACAAATGCAGCAGCAAATGATGCAAATGCAGTTACAACAGCAGCAAGCTCAAGTGGCTCAGTACAATCAGTATATTCAAAATGAAACTCGTAAGGCTCAACAATTGTCTTCATTAAATATGGAGCTTCAATCTTTGTATTTGCGGATTCAACAAGTTCAATCATCAGGCAGCACTATGTTTGGTCAAAATGCTCCAGGTTCTTTTGGTGTTGGTGGTGGATCTATCGGCATAGGTGGCGGAGGTGGATTTAACATAGGCGTAGGTGCGACTATTGGTGCTGGAGTGAATTACAACGGAGGCAACTCTTACTTATTTAACCCCGGTCAGCAGCAGGGATTCAGCGGCGGAAATTCAGGTTGTGTAGGATTAAGTTGTAACCCAACTACTTTGCCGGGTGGTGTGCCAAGTGCTCCTGGAACTATTTCCAGTCCATCTCGTTAATACCTAGAGATTCAATTGCTATTTGTGCCTCTTTTTGCGAAAAAAGGGGCATGTTTTTTTCTGGTGAACATAAAATTTCAAATCTTTACGATAGTCATGTTCACTGGATGTACACCGGTCAGGTTTTACAATCTTGGAATTTAAAAAAAATCAAAGATCCTCTAGAAATTTTGCAGGAAAAATTATTACCTCATTATTTTCGCGGTGACTGGGTTGTAGGATTCGGTTGGGATGAATCTTTTTGGCCTAAAAATTTCATCATTCACAGGAATTTTTTAGATTCAAAATTTTCACAGCAACCTGTTTTTTTGTCCCGAAACGATGGACATTCAAGTTGGGTGAATACAGCAGGACTTAAGAAGCTAGGGCTTTGGCTTCCCAATCTTAACCGTGCCGATATCGTGGTTGATGATTCGGGTTGGCCCACTGGTCATTTAAAAGAAAAAGCTCACATCGAAGCTCTTTATCAACTTCCAGAGTTTTCTGCTGACCAGAAAAGGCAACAACTCTTGATAGCAGCTCAGCATTTTAATCGAAATGGATTTACACACATCCGAGATATGACCTCAAGCTTGGATCAGTGGAAAATGAATCAGCAGTTGTTGAAAGAAGGTCAACTTTTTTTGCATGTTGAGCATTGGTTTGTTTGTGAGTCAGTTACCAGTTTAGAAAAAGTGATAGAAGCGGCACTTGACTGCAAAAAAGATGAAAATTCCATGATGAAACTTCGAGGCGTTAAGCTTTTTGTTGACGGATCATTAGGATCACACACGGCTTTTATTTCTCAGCCTTATTCGGGGCAGGATCAATCTGGGCAGATGAATTGGTCCACCGAAGATATTGCTTATTGCATGGAAAAAATTTGGTCCCATGGCTTGGAAATCGCATTGCACTCGATCGGTGACGAGTGCACCCACCAAATTGTGGATACGGCTAGAAAAGTCTATGCGAAGGGAACTCAAGGTCGATTGCACTTGGAACACGTGGAAATATTAAGACCAGAAACAATACAAATGATGAAGTCTTTGCATGTGCGTTGTCATTTACAACCTTGTCATTGGTTTTCGGATTCAGCTTGGTTAGAAACTAAGCTACCAAAATTGTACGATCACGCCTTCCCTTGGCGATCTTTAGAAAAATCAAAAATAGCATTTTCCTTTGGAAGCGATAGCCCCATCGAGCCCTCTAGCTTCTTATCTAACTTAAAAGCTGTGGATTTAGCTGATAAAAAGAAAATTTTTAAACCACAGCATCCTGTCATCAACTATCATACTTACCCCTATCAGGATTCAGAATCTGCTGAAACAGTAATTATCGATGATGAAATCAAAACCATCAGCTTTAAAAACCCATATGGGTGATAACTAACTTTTTTCCTGCTAAAGAAAATAACCCAGTGGCAATCAAAACTCCACCCACAGTCCACCAGATTTTCTTTTTATGTTTCTGGTAGAAGCTTGGAATTTCTTCTGACTCTTTTTTATGTGAAATCAGTTCTGGTTGAGCAGGCATTTTTAGCTCGTTGGCTTCCCCATAGACTTCTATGGCTGCAAATTTTTTTGAGACAAAAACGTAGTGATTTTTCCCATTCAGAATTAAACTGTTCCATTGGAATTTAGGATAGGCTTGTCCTGCAAAAATAAGAGTGTCGTAATCAGCTAAGTACTCGGGCCATTTTATATTTGAGAAGTATTTTTTTGTTTCACAGAAATCTTCAGGCTTTAAATTACACAACCAAAATTGTTTTTTTGATGAAGGATCAATACTTTTTTGTAATGTATCAAGAATAATAGATTTTTCCTCTAAAGACCAACCAGCTTCGTTCCATTTATTAATTAATTCATAAAACTGTTCACTTGATAGACGTGCATTCAAGTAATCATCTGCTGATGTGAGAACTTCCGAACGCAAGCCTTGCCTTGAAAGTTCAGAGGGAGTTTCAGCTAATGCAAATGATAAGATTAAAGATAGAATCATAATTCCTCCGAATATTGAATTGTCGTTTCACTTTTTGAATAGGTGGGCACAATTTCAGATTTTGTATTTTTTCGATTCTGAATTGTTGCGAAATAGGGTCCTGGATATTTTAGAATATCCAGGGTTCTAGATTCTTGAATAATAATGGCCAATTGATCTGGATTCTTCGGGGATTTTATTAACTTCATACGCACAGCAATTTTTTTATGAGGACTTAAATTTTGAGGATTGAGTGTGTAGAGATCCACAAAGGCAGTTTCACCAATTAAGGCTGTTAAAGCTTCTTTATTTGTAAGCTCCACCGGTAGTAAAGCAAACCCTTCGGGGATCATTTCATCAAGCTCTTTATGATCTTCGATAGCAGCAGGAGTTTCCACAACCTTTGATTGAAAGGACCATAAATAGGAAATCACTCCAAGAATAAGAAAAATAAACGTAAAGCGAATTTTTTCATTTTGTGCGAACTCTTTTAACTTTTGTTTCACTTCCATAATGTTTCTCCATTTTTTTTTGTGAGGATTGATAGGTCGATAGGGATTGATTGGCAGCAAGCCAAATTAAAAGCAGCAAAGTAAAAGAGAAAATAGCTTCAATCAAAGCCTGTCCCTTTGAACAATGGGTAACCATGTTCCCTCCTTTAAACTTAAACGACATTGAGATTTAATCTGATTTGGAAATGTGAACATTTTTTGCCAAGAGCTCCATTGATAATATTCAATCCAACTGAAAGCCATGGATTGACTGGATTCGAATGATTTGTAGGGCGAATAGATAGGTGCCAGCGCTCGGTCATTAGGTTTAAAAGCAAAACGTGAGGCTGGAACGTGGGCTAAATAATTTGTGCCTTTACCCCATTGTCCTAATAATCGATGACTTTGATCTAATCGAGTTTTTAATTCAGTATGTAAGGACCTCAGCATGAGTTTTGATTTGGAGTGAGTTATTTTTATTATCGAATTTTGATATTGATCTAATTTTCGCTGTTTTAACCGGATCGATAAACGTTTTAATTTAAGAGCTTTGACCAAAGGAAGTTGGCCTGCTGCTAAAGCGACTAGTATTTGCTTTTCTACGAGTGCTAATTCAATTCTTAGTTGCATAGCTGTTGGATTTAAACTTAGTAAAACATGAGCCTGAGCTGACACAAATTGCTGAACTCTTTTTAATTCACTTCTACAAAAATTGATTTGTTTTTGTTTATTCCACTGAATAATCAATAGTGAACTCATGGATGAAAGGGCACCAATTAATACCACTAATAAGATTGACAGCCATGCTAGTACAAAGCCTTTGTTATTCATTGTAAATCCTTTTTTCTATTTCCAGATTTATCGATTGAATGAAGCGAAACGATAGATGCATCTTGCCAGATCTAAAGGAATTACCTTCGAAAAGCTGAATTCTTTCAGCTTTCCAAAAAGTTAAACTTTTATTAAATTTTGATTTTAACTGTGTTTTGCATCGAAATTGAGTCTGATCCTGCAAGCAAATAATGGCTTCATGAAGTTGATACTGAGCCCAGAAGTAACTTCGAGTGCTAGCAAAAAACAAAAAAATCAAACCGATGAATGCAACCAAAATGGGTAATACCAAAGCAGCTTCAATGCTAGCTTGGCCTTTTTTCTGACTGATCATTTGGCTGTATTAGAGCCTTCCATGAAGTCAGAAAAATCTTTTTTTGCATAATCTTTTTGTTCCACTTTTTCAGCGGCAAACTTTCCGTCTTCACCACCCAAAGACCGTGCGACATTGGCAAATTGGACACGAACATTTTTTCCAACTACTCGTACTACAGCCATAGAACCCACACCTACCAGGCAGATCAGCACAAGATATTCTATTAGACTTTGACCTTTTTTATTTTTTATTAATTGCATGTTTCCTCCGTTGTTGAGGGGAGGATGCAATTCATATGTGATGTATTCTTAAAAAGAGGTAGGCATGAGGGCCGAATTTCGGCCCCTGGGTTCGGACGGGTTACTTTTTCTTAGGAGTTTTTTTGGCAGGAACAGCTTTTGCTTTTACATTTTTTGCTTTCGCAGCTGGCTTTGCAACTACTTTAGCAGCCACTTTAACTGGTTTAGCAGGAGCCACTTTTTTAGCTGCTGGTACTACTTTAGCAGGTGAAGCTACTTTTTCTTTTACTGCAGTTTTAGATTCTACTTTTGCAGCTGCTTTTACTTTTTTCTCTGCAACAGGAGCGACTTTAATTTTTTCTAATTTCGCCGCTTCTTTGGCTTCTTTTTTCATCAGGGCTTTTTTCATTTTGCGATCTTCAATAATCTTATTTAGGATTTCGTAAGCTTCCTTTTGCAAATCGTTTTCGAAAATGAAGCGATAAAAACCTTCGATTTCGGGAGATTGTCGGAACTTTTTAACTGATGTGGGTAAGCTATCGGACTGAATAAAATCAATCTGTGCACCATCTTTTGAGAGTTTTACTTTTTCTGACATAAATCCTCCTGCTTAGAATTTGGGACATTAGGTCAACTGCCTGGCTAGGGTCAAGATTTCTTTTTTAAGTTAAGAGTTTGAAATTCTTCAATAAAAAGCTATATCTGTGGTGAGGTTCAAGATGCCCCCATCCTTTCAATTATTAGACGGTAAATTTGTCTCAAGTGAACTAAAAAAGTCCTTATCGGTTGGTGTAGCTGAGTTTAAAAAGCTCTATGGCCGCACCCCCAGCCTACATGTGGTCATCGTCGGTCAGGATCCAGCCAGTCAGATTTATGTGGGTCACAAAGAAAAAGCAGCTGCGCAGATAGGAATCGAGTCTCGTGTCCATCGTTTATCCTCAACAACCACTCAAACGGAAGTTGAAAGCCTGGTTCTTCAATTGGCACAAGAATCCCATGTGGATGGGATTTTAGTACAAATGCCAATACCCAAGCATTTGAACTCGGCACGAATTAATGAACTTATCCCCTTTGAAAAGGATGTGGATGGCTTTTCCAGTCAAGCATTGGGGGCCTTATGTTTAAATAATGCAAAGGCAGTGGCCTGCACTCCGGCAGGGGTGATGGAACTTTTAGATTTTTATAAGATTCAGGTTCAAGGTATGGATGCGGTGGTTATCGGGCGAAGCACGATAGTTGGAAAACCCATGGCCTTATTGCTCCTGAATGCAGGCGCTACAGTTACAGTGTGCCATACAAAAACTAAAGATTTATATTCTCATGTTAGAAATGCAGATTTGGTTGTTGTAGCTGCAGGAAAACCTGAGTTTTTAAATGTTAGTCATTTTAAAAAAGGATCGATTGTCATTGATGTCGGAATCCACCGAGATTCCAACCAGAAAATTGTCGGTGATGTGAAATCTGAGGGTTTAGAAAAACATGTCAGTGCTGCTTCACCGGTTCCAGGCGGTGTGGGTCCAATGACAATTGCAATGTTATTAAAAAACACCTTAACTTTAGCTCATGACCGGATGAAAGTGTGATGAAAGTTTTTGGCCTCTTTTTCTTCTTAGCCTCTTTTAGTTTTGCACAGGTCGAGCTTAAGTATTTAGGAAAGCAAGAACTCAGTTCAAAGCTCAAGTTTGAAAACCAGTTGGTGGGTGGACTTTCTCATTTGCAGTTTAAAGACAACCAACTTTTTACAGTCACCGATGACCGTGGTCGAAATGGTGGTGCACGAATATTAGTTTTTAATTACCAAATTGATAAAAAAGATTGGACGTCTTTTTTTACTCTTAACAAAAGCATTCAAGTCGATACTCATAAAAATTCAAAAATTCTGGATCTAGAAGCTTTCTATATTTTTAAAAATGGAAAATGGTTGATCAGCTCTGAAGGAGATTTGAATCAAAAACCCAGAATTCTTCCATTTGTTAAATTTTGGGAAAGCACGGCCAAATGGGGTGATAGCCTAGCACTTCCCGAAGATTTTATTGCTGAAACCATTGGGCTTCAAACAAAAGGTTTACAAAATAATAGCGCTTTTGAAGCTTTAACTGTCTCTGCGGACGAAAAGAAATTATGGCTTTTTTCAGAAGGTTCGTTGTTTCAGTCATCAAATTCTGCGATTGAAATTCTTGAATATGATTTAGAGAATTTGAAAGTGTTGCCACAAAGATTTCAAATCTCCAGAGAAAAGCCATTAGAAAATTCTTTTGAGGTTTTTCGAGGAATTAGTGATGCCTTGTGGATCGCTGACAATCAGTTTCTAGTTTTAGAAAGATATGTCTCATTAAAAAAATCCTCAAGACTGATTGAAGCTGATCTTTATGTTGTTGAAAAATTGGGTCAAGAATTTAAAAAAACAAAGCTTCTGCAATTGACTGGAGATATCGCAGGAAATTGGGAGGGTCTGGCTATTTTAAAGGAAAGCGAAGACAAGCAAATATTAGTTATTTTAGAAGATAATAATTTTGATTCGCAAGTTTCTACTCAATTTTTATTTTATGATTTTAAAATCAAGCAAGCAGGTAAAAAGTGACCATCTGGACTGTCAAAAGCGAAAGCCAATACAAAGTAAAATTAAAGCACCCTTGGGTCTACCGAGATGAATTAAAAAGAGCCCCAATTCTTCCTTATCCTGGGGCAGCTGTCGAGCTTCAGTCAGAAAAAGGCGAAGTTTTAGCGCGTGGATATGGAAATCTTGAAAGTAAGGTTTCATTTCGTGCTCTCAGTTTTGGTTTGGAGTCAGGACACCCTACGACCGAAGAATTTGTACTGTATAAACTTTTAAAATCTTGGAAACGAAAGCAGGAACTTGGATTTACAAATAGCTTTAGGCTTTGCTTTGGTGAAGGCGATGGTCTTCCAGGTCTTGTCATAGACGTGTACCGCTTGCATCCAGATCTTAATGCTCAAGCTTTAGCCATTCAAATTTTAACAGCTGGCATGGATTCTATTTTAAGAAAAAATCCTGAAATCTTTAGAAGATTGATTCAAAAAGCTTTTGAGCAAAAACTTTGTTCATTTGATAATGAAAGAACAGCGATCATCTTTAGAAATGATGTTCGTGTTCGTGAACACGAGGGTCTTCGCAAAGAAGAAGCTCGCTTTGTTCAAACTGTTAAAGAGATTGAATGGTCTAATGTTCCTGTTTTAGTGAATTCTTATAATCGATCAGAACCATTAGTCCTTAACTGTGATCTGTATCAAGGTCAAAAAACTGGTTTATTTTTAGATCAAAATTTGAATATTTCGACTTTTCTTAATTTTTTATCTAAACAAAATACAGCTAAGAAAATCAGAGTTCTGGATGTTTGTTGCTATGTCGGACATTGGTCAGCACAAATTGCCAAATGGGGACAAGATCATAATATCGAAGTGGAAATCGACATGATTGATATTTCTGAAACAGCTTTAAAGTTTGCTAAAATGAATGCCAAGGGTGCAAGCAGTGTGAATGCTGTGAAGCAAGATGCCCTGAATGACTGGCCACTGCCTGAAAACAGTTATGACGTTGTTATTTGTGATCCACCTGCATTTGTTAAATCCTCAAAAGATTTAGAAAAAGGATTATCCGCTTACATCAGGTTGAATACTGAATCCATCAAAAGACTTAAAAAAGGGGCTTTCTTAGTTTCGTGTTCATGCTCGGGGCTTGTTTCAAAAGACGCTTTTGATCAATCCGTTTTAAAGGGTTTCATTCGAGCAGGCCAGCCTGGCTATTTACTACTGCGCGGAGGCAATGCTTGGGATCACACAGCCAGGCCTGAATTTCCAGAAGGGCAGTATTTAAAAATGAATACTTACCAAGTGGGTCTGTAGTCAGAATCTCATTCTGAGACACTGTTAAAATCAAAGACCGTTGAGGCCTAAAATGTCATGGGGTCTCATTACGATATTAAATGAAGCTGGTTAGCCTGTAATTTCACTCTGAGAAAGGCCAAATTGGCATTATCTCTGCACCTCTAGTTGTTAGAGGTGCTTATGGAAAGATCGTACTTAAACACAATTATAGGGCTCATGGCTGTAATCCTGTTTGGTGCTTTTGTTATTTTTAAGCCCAATAACTCTGCTGACTTTGATCAAAAGATCCAAGAAATTTTCACCGTCAATATGCCAAGACCTGTTAAGGAGTTTTTTGCCTCTTTTTCTTTGGATGATAGAAATGTCATTCGTATCGTAGAAAATTCAGATTCAGCAAAAAAACCAAAGCTAGCTGATAAAAAAGCAGATCCAAAAAAGGCCACTCAAGCAGCCGTTGATAAAAAAATGACTGAAGCAGAAAAAAAGAGAAATGATGAATACCGTCGTCAATACTTGCAGAAGCAGGCTCAGCAGCGTGAGTTTCGAATCCGTGTTGTGCAAGAGTCTGAAAGGTATCGTCGTGAACTTTTAAGAAAAGAACTTGAGAACTTATCAAACCTAGAAAATTCACTTGATCAGGCCAATGGTTTCGCTGCTCGAAAGAATGCAAACTTAAATGCAGATAACAGCCAAACTAATAATGACGAGGAAAAAGAAGATTCTTTAACTGCTGACCAATGGAAGAGCTTGATTCTGTCTCAACCCACACGTGAAAACGCTGCTTTATTTGCAGAGGCCTTTCAAAAAGGTGAAGTGGACTTGGCGAGCTACAACGAAGTCGCTGAATTATTAATGAAAGATAATGCTGAAAATAAGAAAACCTTAGGTGCTTGGATTTTAACCGCTGCAACTAGCCTCGAGAGTTTCAAGCTTGCCAACCAGTACAAGTCCCGAATTAGCGCTGAAGGTCAGACAATTTTATCAGAATATATTTACAACTACGCTCGCCCCCAAGCACTTCCAGTTCTCGAGCAGGTTTTACGATCTGTTGAAACAGAACTTAAAACTGTAGCTGCTGATGTGATCTCGAAGGGTGTTGAAAAGTTGAAATCAGCTAACACAGCCAATAATCAACCAGTGCGTATCAATCGTGGTAATTCTAATCAAAGCTTAAGTAATTACAGAAGACTAGTGCCCACTTTACAATGGTTAGTATCAAATCCAAGCTCGGGTCTTACACAGTGGGCTCAAGGGATGCTTTCACAGTTGCAGACTTCTATAACTCCTGCTTAACTTGAGCTCTGATGAGTTTGCTTACTTTAGTTTTTTTATTTTCAGCCTGTAATGCCTACGCAGCATTTAATATCCCAACAAATATAACTCAAAGTGATGCAAAAATAATTCTGGATCGTTTCGCTGTGGGTTTTGTTGTGAAAACACCTGATTTTCAAAATGTGGAAAATAAACTGAACTCTTATTTATCAGCTTCCACGAGCTACTTGGAAACACAAGATATTGCAAAGCTTGGCAATGGTACCAGTCGAACCCCACTACAAACACAGTTGTTTCATTTTGGTTTGCAAATTCCCTTTGACGTAGATCTTGGTGTGGCCACTTCTTTCATTTCTGATCAGAACAGGATTCAACAGTCAGGTGGCTTTGCCAGATGGTCCTTTGCAAAATGGAATGACGTGAAGCTGTACACTTTGATCCATGGATCCAGTATAAATTTAAAGTCCTTACTAGGAGTTAATTTATATGGAACTCAAGTGGCCGCTAGTTATCAATTTAATAGTATGCAAATTTATGCTTCAACAGGTGATCTGCGTCTTACTTCAACCTTTCAGCCACAAGTTTTGCAAGGTGGAGGCACTACAACTTTTGGGATTGGTCGGCGCTATTCCCATCAAGTCTTCAGATTCAGTTATGAATTGGGTCGGTGGACTTTATCGGCCCAAAGTGACTGGGTAAAGAAGTTTCATAATACGATTTTAATTACTTATCGACTTTAGTTTTTTCAATAATTTTGGTCGTCGATTTACCATCTACAAAATTCAAAGAAAGCACTTGTCCACCGTAGGATTGAACAAAGTCAGAGCCTACAATTTGAGAAACTTTCCAGTCTCCACCTTTAACCAATATGTTAGGTTTCAATTCTTTAATTACTTTTTCTGGAGTTTGTTCGTTAAAAATAAAAGTATAATCCACACAAGCTAATGCTGCTAAAATTTCTGCCCGGTCTTGTTCTGATTGAACCGGGCGACTAGGACCCTTTAGCTTTTTAACACTTTCATCAGAATTGAGGGCAACGACTAAAATATCGCCCTGCTTTTTCGCCTCTTGAAGGTACCTAACGTGTCCCACATGCAAAAGATCAAAGCACCCATTGGTGAAAACAATTTTTTTTTGCTCCCGCTGATTGGATAAGATCTGTTTAATATTATCGAGATGACTGAATTGGCCCATTATCGACGACGGTAAACACTTAGGCCAGAAATGCCAGCGATATCGTGTTGAAAAGCCCAACTGAGAAGTGGAAGTACTATCACACCCGTTGCAAACAAAAGTAATTGTCTGAGTAAGACTTTGAATGAATAGCCATTTTTAAATTCTTCAGGAAGGCCCAGTCTTTGCTCATAGGCCCATTCACCAAGAGTGTAGCCAATAAAAATTCTTTGGCTTACATAGTAAATAAAACCCACAGCTAAAAATATTCCGGCTGTTGAGGCAATAACCCCAGATCCCCCTTGGGATAAAAGTTTTATCAAATCCATTTTGAGAGTTAATGTCACAAGCATTAAATATAGAAGACTGATGGATGTGATTAAAAGCCAGTCAAGTAAGCCTGCTGATAAATTGGGAAAGGCATGAACGTAAGGTGACTGAGTTTTAGATTTATCCTGAAATTTTAAAGACTTATTTTTATCTTGCAGTGATTTTAGTAAACCATCCACAGTCTGTTGCTGAGCAGAGGGCTGTATGGATTTTGGATTTGTTTTAGGGCGAGGAAGGGGAGTTTCAAGCAGAGAGGCTTTTATTTTCGGTTCTAAGATGGGCGTAGAGACTTTTCGTACGACTTCTTCTTGTTTCTTTGGATGAAAACCTAGACCTTCTGTTAAAGGTTTAAACTGAAAATCATCTGGAAAATCTTGATCTAATTTCATGACTATCCCCTCATCAAATCCAATTCATACTTTAAGATGCTGGTCATAGCGATGCAAGCTGTTTCAACCCTTAAAACTTGAGCTCCCAATGTGACAGCTTGGCAACCCTGTTGACCAAGAGCATCGACTTCTTGATGAGAAAATCCACCTTCCCCACCGACTAAGATCCAGGCTTCATCCAAAGACCGAGAGCCTAGAGATTTTAGGTGGGGTTTGATTTCTACAACACCTTGATCACCCTCATAACCAAATAGACACATGGTCTTGGGATTTTGGTTCAATCTTTGTGACCAAGTGAGAAGTGCCATCGGAGGATGTAATTTCATCAAATCGCCTCGTCCACACTGCTGAGTGGCTGACTTGATAATTTTTAGCCATCGCTCCCATTTGTTATCTGAAATCTTTTCTGCATTTTTAATAAAGCTGTATTGAGAACTTAGCAGCTGAATTTCAGAAACTCCCATTTCAACCGCTTTTTCAATAATGCTTTCCAGGACAGGAAATTTGGGCACACAAATCGCGAGCTTAATGTGGGGGAGTGGTAATTTTTGAATTTCTCTTTTTTCAAGAATTTCTGCGGTGGCACCTTTTTTTGAAATCGCAATTATCTTAACAAAATAAGCAAAGCCTTCAGATATCAATTCGAATTTTGAACCAATGTCTTGCCTGCAAACATCAATCACGTGATGGAAAACTTCACCCTGTAACAGAATGTTGGGTCCTATGATATCTTGCGGTTCTACCCAGAAGCGTCTCAATGAGTATTCCTTTTTAGCCAGAATCCTATCCATTCGTCATTTTCCAGGCGACGAACAACTTGTAGGTTTCCCTTTTCAATAAAATCAGCAAAAAAATAAGATTCCCGCTCGACAAGGATTCCTGTCACAAAGAGGTGTCCATTGGGTTTTAAAGCTTTTAATAGATCATCACGGATTTGCACAAGTATTCCATCGATGATGTTGGCCATGACCACATCATAGGTTTCCCTGACTTCATCTATCAATTGTTCAGTGATTTGTATGCTCTCCAGATTATTTAATTTTATGTTGTCTCTGGAAACTCGGCGAGACTCGGGGTCCACATCGATTCCCACGACCTTATCAAAGCCCATTAACTTTGCTAACATCGCTAGAATTCCAGTGCCTGTTCCTACGTCAATCATGCTAGCAGTCTGGGTTATTTCTGGATACTTTTCTGCAAATTTAGAAATAAAATGCGCTGCCATTTTTGTCGTCGCATGAGTGCCCGTACCGAACGCCATACCGGGATCTATTAAAATTTGCATCTTGGCTTCGGCTGGTTTTTCAAGCCATGAGGGAACCACCCAAACTTGAGAAGTCAGCGGAAAAGCCACAAAACCTTTTTTCCATTCCTCGAGCCAATCTTGATGGGGCTCTTCAAAAGTGGACCAAGAAATTTGCGGATCTAAATTTTTAACGGCGGCAAAAAATTCCAGGCTGGGTTTTTCTGGAAAATAAACATCCACATCATGCGATCGTCTTTTTGTTACTCGGGCTTCAAAAGTGAGGTTGGGTTGGCTGAATTCTAGAACTTCGGAAACTCCGGTAGCACCAAAATCAAGACTGAGAGTCGTTAATATATCTTCATTGATCTCTGAGAGACTGTGAAAGCGTACGCGAAAGTATGAATTCATTTTAGAACCTAGGTGCTATTTTTTGATCTCGACATCATCGCCAGTCATAATAGCAGTTTGTTCTAACATAGGCAGATCTTGTCGATCAAAGAGTTTTACCTCTCTGGCAACTGTAACCTTTTCAAAAACAGATATGACTTTCAACTCTCCAACAGGGACTCGCATTTCACCAATTTGTGTGGACCCTGTAGAATCACGGACCATGATTTTTCTATGGGCAGTTAAGATTTGCCCTTTTTTAAATTGAGATGCTGAACTCGAATTAATATAAAAATCTTTATAAACAGGATCAGAATCAGAAAGAGTGATGTTTCTTCTGACATCAACGATTTGTTGTGACCAAGTAATTTGCGCTAATAATAAAGATAAAAATAGACCCATACCGATCTTATCGGCAGGGTTCATTAGTTTCCTAAGACTGTTTTTTGAATCTTCTTTTTATGGATTTCAAACTTCTTTTCAGACTTTTGTCTAGCAAGTTGAGACTTGGAAAGCTTTGTTTTGGCCTTTTCCACAGGCACCACTTTTTTAGCAAGAACGGTCTTTTTCTCTAAAACGTCTTCTGGAAGATCAGGTTGATAAATTTTCTGAATTTGATTCTCGGAAAGTTCTGTCCATTCACCACGGGGCAGATTGCCGATTTTAAGTCGACCTACAGCGATCCGCTGAAGCTTCATGACGTCCATATCAATTTTTGCAAACATCTGGCGAATTTGGCGATTTTTACCTTCAGTAATCACAACCTTGAACCAGTCGTACTGATCAGATGTTTCTGGGCGCTTCACTTTTTCAATGAAAACAGCTTTGGCTTTTCCACCCACAATTGGCACACCAGAAATTAATTTATCCAAATCTTTTTTTTCTGGTTTTCCATTCACTTTAACTAAATAAGACTTCGTAATTTCTTTTTTAGGATGCATGACAGAATTGGCAAAATCACCATCGTTGGTCATGAGTAATAAGCCTTCTGATTCCCAGTCCAGGCGACCAACAGGAAACAATCGAACAGGGTAGTTGTTAAAATATTCACCAACGGTGGGGCGACCTTCAGGATCACTTAATGTAGTTAAAACACCTTTTGGTTTATGAAACATGACATAGATTTTTTTATAGAAAAAAGTGACAGGGTTGCCTTCAACTACAATTTTATCCTTGTTAGGATTAACGCGAATTCCAAGCTCGAAAACTTTCTTACCATTGACTTGCACAAGGCCTTGTTCGATCAAGCGATCTGCTTTTCGGCGACTTGTAATTCCAGCTTCAGAGAGGGCTTTATTGAGGCGAACGAGAGTCATATTCTTTAACCTTTTTCAAACGAGCGAGAAATCGCTCTGGTGATTCATACTCGTTTAAGGTTAAATTCTCAAGCCATACCCCATTTTCAGAGTAAAAGATGATGGCAGGAAGGCCTCGAATGGAAAATTTTTCCAACCATTTTTTCGTCTCTGGAGTGACTTGAGTTGCATCGTATTTAAATAATTCATAGCCCTGTAGTGCCTTTTGAACTTCTGGATCACTAAAAGTGTTCTGTTCGAGCTCGTGGCAAGCGGCACACCAAAGGGCCCAGAAATCAATCATGATGGGCTTGCCCTTGGCTTGCTGTATGGAATCAGAAGTGAGTTTCTTCCATGGCAGGGCAGAATTATTAAGTTCGGACTCGTTAAATTGCGGAGCCGATGTGCTGCGAACTTGCTGCCATAGAAGTTGACCGTAATAAAGGCTGACGGCGATTACAAGTAAGCCCATGGCTTTTTTCACATATTCCATCCAGCGACCCGATTTTGGAAGGGACTGGGAGAAAAGTCCAAGCAATATAAATAAAACCCCTAAGCCTAAAGCATAAGTAAAAAGTAAAATGAAACCTAATCCAGGATTTTGTGTAGAGCTGACCCATGCCAGAATGGCGACCAGTATGGGACCCACACAAGGACTTGCGACCACACCAAAAAATAATCCTGAAATGAAAGCACCTTGTAAGCCCCCTGCATTTTTTGAGGAGGCAATCTTCATCAAAATGGCAGGTGGTTGAATATCAAAGAATCCTAAAAGGCTTATGCCCATCAGAAAGAGCACGCCGGAAATTAAGGCCAGAATCCAAGTTTCATTCAGAAGAGAGCCAAATAAAAAGCCAAATTGAGCAGCTGCTAATCCAAGAACTGAAAAGGTCGTGGCAATGCCAAGCACATAAAAAATAGAAAATCTAAGCTGAGAAAGTTTGCCTCTTTTTTCTGAGCCTCTTGAGAGTACAGCTAAAGTAATGGGAATCATTGGATAAACACAGGGAGATAAACTTGTTAGAAATCCAGCAACAAATGCAAAAAGGAGAGCCATCCAAAGGCTTTCCTTTAAACTTTTTTGAAAGAGCTCTTGAAGATCCCAACCCATCACCTCATTAGATGAGGACATATTGTTCAGCTCTCGGGTGCCAAATTCAACAGATAGCTTTTTGGTTTGAGGAAACAAGCAAAAAGTATCACTACAGGCTTGATAATCGATCTCGAAATTAAGAGTTTTTGATTTTGGATTTTCTGGTGCAATAAGTTCTGCTACCATTTCCGCTTGACCACTGATGCCTTGTCGATCTTTTTTTGAAAACTTATCAAACCAAGTTTTCAAAGGTCCCACGCTCCACTCGCCCAATTGAAACCCGCTGTTTTCATCGATACGAACCGCAAACTGATCAGCATAGGCATGATAATTATTTGGTAATTTTAAACGAAGAATAAGCTTAGCGGGTTGAAAGGGTTTTAATTCAAAAGGAACCATTTGGGTTTCAACAGTTAGCGGGTCAGACTCATCAATCTGAGCTCCCAGTGAGATGGAAAAGAAAAGTATCAAAAGACAAAAAAATGAACGCATAGATACATATTTTAGCACTCAAGTCGAGGCATGAGAATCAAAAAACCTCGACTAGGGCCTAGATCTTTTATGTGGAAGCCTAGACTGGCTCAATATTCTACATCTGATCACCGATAAAACCTCTGAGGTACAAATGGGATTTGTTGGTATTATAGTCGTATTTTTCATGGTGTTTGGTGGATTTTTGATCGCCGGCGGAAATATGTCGATCATCATTAAGGCAGCTCCTCTGGAACTGATGATTATCGGGGGATCGGCCCTGGGTGGTTATATCATCGCAAACCCCATGAAGATTATCAAAATGGGTTTTTCGTTAAGTATTAAATCTTTAACGAAAAAAGGACCACAAAAAGCCGACTATCTAGAGCTTCTACAGCTTCTGTTTCAACTTTTCCAAGTTTTTAGAAAAGAAGGACCTCAAGGTTTAGAGAAGCACATTGAAAAGCCTGAAAATTCTGAAATTTTTAAAGCTTACCCTGGATTTATGAAGAATCATCATGCTGTGCACTTCCTTTGTGACACGATGAAAATTACTTTGTCAGCCGAACTGAGTCCCTATGATGTGGATGATTTATTATCAAATGATATGAAAGCGATTCATGCAGAAGAACATCAAGCTCAACATGCGATTCAAGCTGTAGCGGATGGATTTCCAGGACTAGGAATCGTGGCCGCGGTTTTGGGCATTATCAAAACCATGGGATATCTGACTGCAGGTGTGGAAAAAATTGGAGCTTCAGTGGCGTCAGCACTTGTGGGAACAATGTTAGGGGTTTTCGGAGCTTACGGTTTGATTGGTCCCGCAGCAACTAAAATGGCAGCCGATATTGAAGAAGAAGGCCGATACTTGGAAGCCATCAGACAAGCACTTGTGGCATTGCAAAGAGGGGCTCCTCCGTTGGTATGTGTCGAGTATGCAAGAAGGTCAGTGATGCCAGAAGAGCGTCCGACATTTGATGAACTTGATGCAGCGACAAAGAACATTAAAAAAGCAGCTTAATTGAAAGTGAGACACTGAAAGTGGCAAAAGAGAAACCCATTATAGTCATAAAAAAAATCACCGTCGTCGGCGGTGGTCACCACGGTGGATCGTGGAAAGTGGCATTGGCTGACTTCATGACAGCCATGATGGCGTTTTTCCTTGTGATGTGGCTTTTAGGACAAAGTGATGACACTAAAAAAGCCATCGCTGATTATTTTTCTACGCCGTCAGTGATTGAATACAATTTTGCTAACTATGGCGTGGAGCTTACTTTAGAAAAACTTTTTCTCGATTTATTAAATGAGCCACTTAAAGCTTTTCAAAGCTTTTTAGAGCCCATCGATACAACACCCAATATTTTAGATATGGGTTCTGCCAAGGTCATTGTTTCCACATTGGCTGATCAACTAGGGGATATGGCAAAAAATGTTCAGGTGAATCCTGAAGGTTTTGATTTTGATATTCCTGATACGATGCTTTTTTTAAGAGGCACTTCCATACCAACTCCTGAATTTATTGGTATAATGACTAAGTTAAAAGGAATTACAGCAGGTCTTCAAGATGCTGAAATTTATATTACGTCAGCCATGTTCAATCAAACAGTTCCCAACAGTTCAGCTGTAGAGGCTGACCGAATTGCAAAGCAAAGACTGGATCTAGTGAAGAACAAAGTCAAATCTGGTCTAGAACATACTACCACTGATGTCATTGGTCGTATCAATGTGAAAGATAAAAAAGGCGAAGTGGATCCTGATAAATTGATAGGCTTTGTTAAGATCAGTATTAAACAAAAGCCAATCAAATCGGATGGATCTGAAACTAGAAAAATTGAAGATCTTTTTGGTGGAGCAAAAGCGGATTCTCAAGTTTACGAAGACTATATCGATCAAGTGACACGAAAAAAGAAAAGCCAAGAAAAGAATTCGAATTAATATTCAACACTCACATTTACAAAAGCAGCAAGTTCGCCCTGTTCCTTAAAGGAACCTGTTGCATTCGTGTAGGTGAGTGTGGCCATAGTAAAAATATCTTTTAATTTTTTTCCCAATCCAGAGCGAATATCAAAAAAGGCTTTCACGCCGTCTGCTTCAGGAATTGTATAACCAAATTGATTGGCCCAAATCCAGTTGGTCCAAATGGGAAAATCTTTTCCTAGCCCAGCGTAAGTGGCAGCGGCCCGAGTCCCTTGCCAGTTGTTATCAATTTCATAAAGAACTTTGTAACCAGAGAAATCAAGATGTACACCAATTGTGTTTCCATCTCGATTGTTAGATTTGAAGTAATGGTTATCAGAGTACTTAATAATCAGGTTGCTGGTGTTTGTAAAATCCACTCGAATATCAGCATTTAACTTGAGCCAAAAATGAGTTCCAGCGTTATTTTCGTAATTGACGTTGGCTGCCCATAATCCCATTCGAAACTGTGAGCCAAAATTAAACCAAAAATCAGCCTGCAAGCCAGGGTCACCAGCCGTTTGTGTTAGGCCCTTTTCAACATAATTAGATGTCAGGTTGGCTTTACCATTCATTCGAAAAGTTGGTTTTGATTGTGAGCCACTGCTATCCTGAGAAAATGCTGTGCTTAGATACAAAAATAAAATAGCGAAAATTAATTTCATTGGGTGAGCCTCTGCATTTAATTTGACTTAATACCGCAATAAAAACAATAAAGAGGTATGGACAGGACTCGACCTTGGGCAGATTTTCCACTGGTAGCATTTGATACTGAAACAACGGGAGCCTACCCAGTTGGCAGTGAAATCGTAGAATTTGGTGCCGTAAAATGGTTTCAAGGTCAAATCGTAGATCAATTGCAAATTTTAATTAAGCCACGTTTTCCTATGGGTGACTTTGTAATTAAAATTCACGGCATTACCAATGAAATGGTCGAAAGTTGTCCGCCAATGGAATCGGTCATCAATAAAATCTCTGATTTTATGAAAGACTCCATTGTTATGGCCCATCATGCACCATTTGATATGGGATTTATTTGCTACAGTTATGAAAAGCATGGACTCCAGCTTCCCCATACGCCTGTCTTTTGTACAAGCTTGATATCACGTAAGTTGATTAAAGGAACGATCAACCACAAACTGCAAACACTTGTTCAGTATCTAAAAATTGATGGTGGAACGGCTCACAGAGCCTCGGATGATGCGAAAGCTTGCTTAGAAGTGGGACTTCACTGCTTGAAGCAATTACCAGAGGATGCATCAATCCAAACGGTTCTAGATCTTCAAGAAAAGAAAATCGAATGGCCTTATTACAGTCTGAAGTTTCCAAAGTCATTGGCTCATCAAGCTATTGTAGAAGCGTTAGAGTTAAAAAAGAAACTGAACATTCTTTATAATAAAGGCTCCCATGCTAACAAGATGCGGCCTATTTTTCCATTGGGGATAGTTAGAAATCCAGACGGAGATTATTTGTCAGCTATTTGTCTTCTGGATTCGACAAAAAAGCGGTTTTATCTTCAGCATTTGTCTGAAGCAGAGCCGATTCAGTCAGAGAGCTAAACTTTTCAGAAATTTCAATGGCCAGTGGTTCTAAATGTTTGAACTCATCACTTTGTCTGACACGAAACGACGATTTTTGACCTTTCATGGTTTCCCTCAAGAATCTTTCAAAAGCATAAATGGGTCCTGCTATGCGGTGTGAAAACAATCCCCCAAGGATATAAATTAACAATGAAAAGCCAAAACCCAATGCTAAAATTAATATAGCAAAGGGTCTAACAAATTTTTGTACGATTTGATTATTAGCGGCAGTCAATTCTTGTAAAGTGACCCTTAAGTAAGTGTAGCAAAAAACGACAAAGATTCCGGTTAGAATCAAAGAAATAAAGGCTAAGAATAAACTAAAGCGCTTTTGAAAAGGAGCATTGACCATAAAAGATTTGCGAGAATTTTTTTCTGGCCACAAGGATTGACCTTCGCGTGCAAAAAAATAAACGATGACTCCGTAGCCCACCCATTGTGTGACGTCGGCAATATTAAAAATAGGACTCACGTAGGTATTCACGTTAAATTTTAGAAAATCAATGATGGCCCCGTAACGGATGCGGTCCCAAACATTTCCTAGAATTCCACCCAATAAAATTGACAAGCCCACACGCAATTTCATGTGTGTTCCAGGAATCAGGTATTGAAATAAAAAATAAACTCCCACAATTAAAGCGCCAAAGGTTGAAAGTGAAACAATTCTTAATGTGGGGGGTAATTCTGAAAATAAACCAAGCATGGCACCATGATTAAAAATTAAATAGAAATGACCGAAGGGTCCTTCTTGTCCATGAGAGTAATGTAGCGCTAGACTTTTACTCCATGAATCTAACAGAATAAGTAAAGGGACAGGTATGTACACCTGAAACCATAATTTTCGGTTCATGCTCATCGTTTGAGGTTAATTCTTTTTGAAAGGTATGGCTAGTGAGACTCATTCAAATTATTTCTATCTGGTCCGTGATCGTATTATCTCAGCTTTTTATCGACCAAGCCCATGCTTCCAGTGACTGGTCTTTAAGCCTGATTAAGGCAAAAAAAATGAATCCCGATCACTTTTCATTTTATTGGGCCAATGACGAAGCAAAGCCCATTCTTAGTCATCGCTCAGATCAAATGATGCTTCCTGCATCGATAACAAAACTCATGACAGCTTCTGCAGTTCTTGAATTTTTACCACCAGGTACAAAATTTAAAACTCGCTTATCAAGCCCTGCAAAAATTGAAGGACAAGTTTTAAAAGGAGATTTGTATCTCGTGGGTGGCGGTGACCCTTCCTTTGTGTCAGAAAATATGTGGTTTCTTGCCAATCAATTTGCAAGGACAGGTATCAAAGTGATCGAAGGCTCGGTTGTTGTGGATGATTCGTTGTTTGATTCTGTTCGTTTTGATTCATCACGTGAAAGTGTCAGGGTCGACCGGGCTTACGATGCTCCTGTGGGTGCCATGTCTTTTAATTGGAACTCACTGAACGTCTACATTCGCCCAACAGAAAATGCGTCAGCAAAAGTTATTTTAGATCCAGAGTCAGATTATTACACCCTTATCAACCAAGTTAAAACTGTTTCAGGTTCGGCATTGTCAATCGATGTGGACCGCAGATGGGATAGTTCTGCAAAAAAAGAAATATTCACTGTCAGAGGAAAAATCGGAAAAAATATCAAAGAGCATGTTGTTTTTGCTAATATTAATCATCCTGATTTGTGGTCAGGACACAATTTAAAATCTTTTCTGGCTCAAAGAGGGATTGTAGTTAAAGGCAACATTAAAACTGGTGTGGCTTCTTCTAATCATACGGTATTAGCAGAATCAGAAAGCAAACCTGCCGAATTGATTTTAGCTGATATGAATAAGTTCTCTAATAATTACGTGGCAGAAATGCTAACGAAGCAATTGGCTTTAACGAAGTCTTCACAGGGAAAAATGTCAGAAGGCATTGAAGTCGTCAGGCAACACCTTAAATCATTAGGACTTAGTAATGATGAATTTAAAATTATAAATCCCTCTGGTTTAACACGAGAAAACCGAATCTCAACATTTGCACTGTGGAAGATACTTGATTACCACAAGCATAATTTTTCTACTCAACCAGAAATGTTAAGTTCGTTACCAATAGGTGGAGTTGATGGCACTCTTAAGAAAAGATTCAAAGATAAACAAATGCTTCGTAAAGTAAGGGCCAAAACAGGGCTACTTAATGGTGTTACAAGCTTGGCAGGATACATTGATCATCAGCAAAGTTCATCTGCGTTTGTCTTTATCTACAATGGGCCAGGTGATGCCAGTCTAGCCAGAGAAGTGATGGATGAAATTTTAGAAAAACATTACTTACAAAGATAGTCTAAAAACATTCGTTTAATTTCATCAACTAACTTTTGGTCTTGCATGAAGTTCGGATTTTCTAAAACAACCTGTTCCATAAGTCCAATAAAGGCCGAAACTGTTAGTTTTGCCATCATTCGTGCCTCACGGTTGTTCTTAGGTTGAATGTGTGCAGCAAAAGAATCGGTATAAACGGATATGATTTTTCTGAACTCTGCCTGATCAACTAGATACTGATAAATCCCTTGGATTTTTTGTCGTAAATCTTTTTGAGTCGAATATATTTCAAGGCCCAATTGAATCAAGAAATGAATTCTTTGATCCTCAGGTATTTGATGAATCGTAGTAATTCGTTCTTGGAAATAGACACTGTCGCGGCGAATAAGTTCATGGATTAAAGCAGAAACGACTGATTCTTTATTCCCAAAAAATTGATAAAGTGAACCAATGCTGACACCAGCTTCTTTTGCAATTTTATCAGTTGTGACTCCGTAGAAACCCTCGCGAACCATAATGCGTTCACAGGCCTCAAGAATAGTAGACACAGTCTGTCGTGATCTTTCCTGAGTTGGAGCTTTAAGTTGAAGCATTGTCTTCGACTTTTTTGTTTTACTACTGGTATCTGTTGTCATGTTCACACCCAACGTATTTGCGTTCATGCTCATACCTTCCTTCTTGAAATGTTATATGAGTCATTTTTGACTATGCCTTGAATTTCTATTTCTGTGAAGTTTAATCGCAGCTAATTATCACTTCAACTCGCTCTTGAATGAAGTGAAGCTGATAGGCAACAGTTAATTTATTTTAATTATCGGCCAATGCCAAAGTTAAGAACTCTGTAAGGGTCATCAGCGTAATCAAGAAGGAATAAAAATGGCTCTTTATTTTTATCAACAACGCTTTGAATAATTTCATCTCCAGGATAAAATCCACCTTCCCATTGCTCTTTAGGATCTAATTCAAAAGTGAAGGAAAAGATTCCTAGCTCTCCGTAAGCCCAATCCGTTGTGTCACCGCTGGCAATGTAAAGGCCAGAGGATTGCATGGGGCGATAATCATTCCAAGTGGACATTTTTTCCGCCATCTTTTGATAGACTTGAAGATCTTTATCCTTATTTATGCGATCATTTGTATGACCCCATGGGTAAAGAATTAGTTTTGAAAAAGTATGGAATGATAAAAGAATTTTCGCATTCGTTAATGATTTAACATAACTTTGTATGGCTTGAGTTTCAGGCTCACTAAATGGTGTAGGTCCTTTAAATGTATCAGACCTAGGATTCGAACTCGATCCCCCTGTGCCCCATTTGTAACTATAGTTTCGATTTAAATCCACACCGTAAGTGCCATCAGAATTTCTTCTTCTGTTTTTTCTCCATGTTTTATATTGATCATCTGATATATCAAATTCCAATCCATCAGGATTAACAGCAGGAATAATGTGAATTTCACGCTCATCGAGTAAGGCCATAATACGCGCATCTTCAGATGCATAACTTTCTAAAACCCAGTCAGCTAATCGAAGGGGAGTGTCAACGGATAGATGCTCTCTGGCATGGTGTCCACCCATAAAAACAGCCTGTGGTAATACACTTGTAGAGGGATTTGTTCTAATGACTAAAGCCCAAATTTCACGGCCCTCAATAGTTCTGCCAATTGATTTTAAGCTCGTGTAGTTGGGAAATTTTTGATTCATCTGACGAAGTTTTTGCACAAGTTCTGTGTAGTCATGATATTCAGAGTCTTTGGATGGAAACTGAAGATTTGATAAGCTTGATTCGACTTCAACTTTAAGTCCTAGCTTTTCTATGGCCGTTTTTTCCTCTAATAAAGCCCTAACGATAATGTAGTTATCTTTTACGAATTCAATTGAAGCACCTGTGTTGGAAACCAAAGTTCTCTCGAAGCTATTTTTTGCTGCAATTTTTAGAGTCATCATTTCAGATGAGCCAGATGTGGCAATTTTAGTTGAACCTAAAACAAACAAAAATGAAAACAGGGGTAAAATCCATTTCACTGACATATCGGCCCTCCTGGCAGAAGATGCCTATCAGTTGATCATTTTGAGATTGCTATGGTCACTGGTTTCAAATTGAAACTGGACTTAAGGTAAGAGATTAGGCGTTCATTTTGCTGGAAATCATTCGGGTCACGATTTCTTCTTTAGGCATGAACTGAGCACCAAAGCCCAATCCGCGATTCCAGACCACTTGTGCATGAATAACATGGGATTTTTTGAGTGACCCCAGGTGAATCGTCACACACAGCATATCACCTTGTTTTGGTACATAATCAGATTGAGACATTTCAAAAAAAGCGCCGGTAACAGATATGTTTCTTAGTTTTGCAACCATTGTTCCACGGTGGCGACCATAAACTTCAATGTGGGCGATTTCTTTTGTTTCATATCTTTCTGAATTCATATGTTTATTGTCGGAGATTTCGAAAGAAAATGTAGAAAAACTAAAAGCGTTAAACTTTTCTACAGTACCTAGAAATCGTAAAACTTTCGGTCGTATTAAAGTGATTTTGACTTTCCAAGTTGAATAAATCAAATGATGGTGGGGAATAGAAGGTATCACCGTCTACGATTTTGTCGATTTGGGTTAAATAAAGGCGATCGATTATATTTAATGACTGACGATAAATTTCTCCTCCGCCCATAATAAAGACCTCACTGGGCCATTTTGGTATCATCGATTTTGCCAATTCGACAGCAGCTTCCAATGATGAGACATATTGCAAATTTTGATTGCTGGAAGCAATGGGAGTGCGGGAAATTACAATGTGCATACGCCCTGGAAGTAGTCTTCCCAGTGAATCAAAAGTTTTTCGTCCCATAATCATAATTTTTCCGGAAGTCGTTTCTTTGAAAAACTTCAGATCCTCAGGTAAGTGCCAGGGAAGTTTATTATCTTTCCCAATGGCCCAGTTTTTATCTACGGCTACGATGTGGCTTAATATCATACGGCGATCTCGGCTTTAATTGTAGGATGGGGATCGTAACCAAGGATCTCGATGTCTTCATAAGTGAATTCAAAAATATTTTTCACAAGTGGGTTGAGTTTTATTTGTGGCAATGGCCGGGGCGTGCGAGTTAATTGCAATTGGCTTTGTTCAATGTGATTGGTGTAAAGGTGTGCATCACCTAGGGTGTGAATAAATTCACCCGGTTGCAAATCACAAACCTGCGCCACCATATGAATCAATAAAGCGTAACTTGCGATGTTGAAGGGAACACCTAAAAACACATCAGCACTACGCTGATAAAGTTGACAGGATAATTTTCCATTGGCCACGTAAAATTGGAAAAAAGCATGGCAGGGGGGAAGTGCCATTTGATCCACTTCACCAGGGTTAAAAGCCACTACAAGATGGCGCCGAGAATCTGGGTTTTTTTTAATTTGTTCTATGACTTTAGAAATCTGATCGATTCGCCTTCCGTCAGCAGCTTCCCAAGCACGCCACTGCTTACCATAAACGGGGCCTAGATCTCCCTTTTCATCCGCCCATTCATCCCAAATGGTCACTTTGTTATCTTTTAAATACTGAATGTTAGTATCACCTTTTAAAAACCAAAGGAGTTCATGAAAAATAGACCGTGTATGAAGTTTTTTCGTCGTAACTAAGGGGAAACCATCGCTTAGGTCAAAGCGCATTTGATGACCAAAAACACTATAAGTGCCGACGCCTGTGCGATCTGATTTTTTTGTTCCTGTCGTAAGGACACGGTTAAGTAGTTCGTGATATTGCTGCATGAAGGCCCCCAAATGATTTTCATAATTATCTGATATTAAGTGTTGAATTCAACAAATGAACACTACGGGTAGAGCGCGTCGAGGTCCTAACTGGACGAAAATCCAGTTCTAGCGTGAAAAAAGACTTTAGACATTGTGAGTCTATGTCGAAATGAAGTTATGAAAATTTTCTTGATTACTGCATTTTTGATTTTCACGAGCAGCGTATTCGCTGAGACCCCCTATTTTCTATCATCAGAGGATCTAAAAAAGCTGACTGAGAAAGAGCAAATCTCCTACTTTATCGAAGTGCAAAAAATAATTGTGGAAATGAGTGAGGCCTCTGATTACATGGCGAATGAATATCAACAGAGTCGATTTTCAGCCAGTATTGATGAAACTGATATGTATCTAATGAAATATTTAGATAAAATTCAAATGACTGAAGAACAGTATGCGAAATACCGGCAAATAGCGATCACGACACCAACGGACCAAAGAAACAATGATGACTACCGAAAAGCCCATAAAATTTGGAATGGATTTAATACTTACCATGCCAATGAAAAAACGAAAAAAGAAAATACAGCATGGATCCAAAGTGAAACACAAAAAAGACTAGATAAGGAAAACAAAGAAAAAGTGATCCGTGAGCAAGAGCTAAAAATTGCAGAGGCTAGACACAAAGAATGGATGGAAAATTATAAATTACCTTCTCGTTCTGTGATCAAACAAAGACGATTGGAAAGACAAGAAAGAAATCAAAAAGCAAAGGCCTTGGAAAATGAAAAATTAAAATCTGATTTTAAAAAATCAGAGATTCTTGCAGCAGAAGCTTATAGAGCAGAGCCCCTTTGTTTATTTGCTGGCTGGATTATCAGCACAGACCGATGCCGAGGTCCCACTCAATTACCTGAGGATTTTCAAATACCAGGAGTTGACCGAAAAAAGATGCAATGCCAAGAAGGTCAGTTTCTTTGCCAGCCTTTGCTTTTTGGATTGAAGTTACCCAATGGTTGTCACTCTTTGAAAGATTGCGCCTCTGAAGCCCTTCCTTTATGTGTAGGCTTTGATTCCAGTATTACAAAAACCTGTCAAATAAGATCCTTTTCAACCACGAAAGTGGCAGTCGAGTTAGCTACGCTTGAAGGTTCCAATTTGTTTGATCAATATCGGGGTCAATTTTATTCTTTGTGTGAACCAGAGTTGCTATCTAGGAATTCAAAAATTCAAAAAAATTCTAAAATGAAATTAGACGTGGAAAAAACTTGCAGTGTGGCCCGAGAAAAATTGCAGTTTTTGTACCAAGAGAGAGTCAGCTTATCCGATAATTTAACAATTGATGAACCTAAAGGTTCTCAAAAGTAGAGATGATAAACTTCAAGCATGGTCCCAAATTTTTCTTTTTCTGCCATGCTAACTGGATGGGAACGTGATGAACATCAGGTTTCACTACAAAAAGTTTTTTAGCTTTTATTTCGTCCTTGATCATATGATCCGGTAAATTACCCCATCCCACACCACTTATAATTAAATGTTTTTTCAATGATAAACTGTAAACCCCTATTTGAGGTTGACCGGGCTCTATACCCGCTTTTCGCTTAGAACTGCTTTTTAAAACAATTTGCCTGTGTTGGGCTAACTGATGGGTTGGTATTTTTGTAGTAGCAACTGTCACCATGGAAAACGAACTTATATTTCTTTTTTCAAACTCATCGGATTCATCAAAAACTTTGCTGATGGCAATGTCAGCCTCTCCAGATTTAAGAATCTCATCAGCACTTAAAATTTCTTGCTTAATAATAAGTTCGGTAAACGGAAATTTTTCATTAAACTGAGTCACAAATGAGGAAAGATTTTTTTCAGGCCAAAGAGCACTAACAGCTATAGTGACTTTAGGTTCATAGCCTTGCTTCATGAAATAGGCTTGTTTTTTTAAAGTTCCCATTTGTTGATAAAATGCAACTAGCTGGGGCCATAAATTCTGCCCTTGAGCTGTTAAACTGGGGCGATACTGTGTTCGATCAAACAGAGTCAGACCTAATTCTTCTTCTAAGTTTTTGATGGCAGTGGAAACGGCTGATTGCGATTTATTAAGTTTTTCTGCAGCAGAGCGAAAGCTTCCTGTTTCAATGACAGCTAAAATGCACTCAATTTGATGAATTTCCATGGTTTTATAATAATCTATTATTTAGATCATGTTAATATAATAATTATTGTTTTTTTTGATCATTATTTTCGCTAATCTTGATTCACTAACATAGGAGTTTTAGTATGAAGTATGCAAAAACAGGTTCTCGAGTTATTTTGGGTCTTATCTATTTTATTTTTGGTTTGAACTTTTTCTTACAGTTCATTCCACAGCCACCCTCGTCTGAGGAAATGACAAAATTAACCACAGCTATTTACATGTCTGGCTATATGTTTCAGTTTATTAAAATAACAGAAATCATAGGTGGTGCCCTGTTACTGCTTAATTTATTTACGCCACTTGCACTGGTTATTTTAGCTCCGATCACGTTAAATATTATTGCGATGCATGCATTTTTAGATCCTTCAGGTTTACCAGTGGGATTAGTACTAGCGGTTATCCACATAGCACTTGGGTATTTTTACTTTGATAAATTCAAACCCATGCTAGCTATGAAAAATTAAAAAAAGAGGTTTATCATGTTACAACTAAGAAAATCTGAACAGCGCGGGCGATTTCAAAATGAATGGCTCGATTCTTTCCATACATTCTCATTTGGCTCCTATTATGATCCTGAATTTATTCAGTTCGGCACCCTCAGAGTTATCAATCAAGATATCGTGGCTCCTGATTCGGGATTTGGAATGCATAAGCACAAGGATATGGAGATATTCACTTATATATTAAGTGGAGTTCTTGAGCACAAAGACTCTATGGGAAACAAAGAACAAATTAAAGCGGGCGAAGTTCAAATTATGAGTGCTGGTACGGGTGTTATGCACAGTGAATACAATCCAAGCAAAACTGAAAGTGTCGAGCTTTTGCAAATTTGGGTTTTACCAGGTCAGCTCAGAATTGAACCTCGCTATGCTCAAAAACTGTTCGATCGAAATGAAAAGCTGAATCAATTAAGACTGATCATTTCACCAGATGAGACCAACGGAAGTCTTAAGATCATCCAAAAAACTTGGGTCTATGCCAGTTTGCTAGAAAAAAACAAAGAAATTCAATACCAACCTCAAGACGGTAAGAAAACTTGGTTTCACGTTGGATCCGGATCTGTAAAAGTGAATGATCATGTTTTAAATAAAGGTGATTCTATGGCCATCATGGATGGAATGAAAATTCAAGTAACCGGTCAAAGTGAAATCTCTGACCTGATACTTATAGAGGTGAATCAGTAATTATTGGAAATTTTGGACTTGGCCTATGAATGGTAAATTGCGGTAGTAACCTTCATAGTCCAAGCCGTAGCCTACGACAAATTCGTTACTGATTTGAAAACCCACATGGTCCAATTTGCATGGAACTTTTAAGGCGGCAGGCTTTTCTAACAGGGCCACTGTTGTTAAGCTGGCTGGCATTCTAGAAAGTAATGAATTTTTTAAATAGTTCATAGTGATGCCAGTATCCATAATGTCTTCAATCAACAGTACATGCTTACCTTCGATGGGTCTTGATAAATCCAATGTCACTTTGACTTCACCAGAAGAGGTATTTCCGTGATAACTGGAAACACCAAAAAATTCGCAGGAAATATCAGCATCAATTTGTCTGATCAAATCAGAATAAAACATAAAAGAGCCTTTAAGAACACAAATTGCGATCACTTGTTTCTTTTTAAATTTATCTGTTAAGGCTTGGCCAATTTCAGCCACTTTTTTTTCAATTTGTTCTTCTGTTAGATAAGGTTTGATTGAAAGATTTGGATTCATATTAAGCCTTTACACAAATGAGTTATTCATGATTTCACCAAATCCGCCGCCACCGGGTACGATGTAACCATTTTGGTTGAGTCCCTTTTCTTCGTTCCAGAACTCGCCTGGTATCGAATCTAGGGCTTTTGCAGAGGAAAGTCCACGATCAACTCGGAGGGCATAAACACTGATATCGGGATGACTTGTTGTGACTTTGGTTAAGTACTCTGGAGTTACAATTAAGTGCAAAGCTATAAACTTTTTAGGACTCCCTTTTACGTGTTTCTTGTAATGGTCCAAGCACGAGATGATTGTGGTTCCTGTGGCGCCCATGGGATCAGGGAACAAAACAAAGGCATTATCAATTCCACCCCCAATTTTGTAACCGCTTAAAGCGGCTCCGCTAATTTCCTGCTCGGCAGAAACCAGTCGTGAGGCAAAAATATGATCCTGGCGAATTTGTGATTGGGGGATGGCCTCGTGCAAAAAGTCATAGCATACGTGAGAAGGGTAGGTTCCAGCTCGGGCTAAATTAACACAAACCACACTTTGATCCGATTTGATTCGTTCTGTGGATAATAAGGATTGTGGATGGGAAGCTGTCATTCGGGTTGGAATGTGGACTTTTTCTTTTTCGAACTCTTGATCAATTACAGTTGAAATTAAATGAGTATACAGTAGCTGCACGAGACGATTAATTTCAGGTTGAAAAGTCTGGGGAGAACAGAGTTTAGCAAGAATTCCATTCAAAAAAGGGCTGCTTAATAATTGAACTTGCTGACCGTAAAAATGCTTTTGAAACATATTGGAGCTCCGAACTTGGATTGTGCAAGTGTCAGATCATTTTTTTAAGCTGAAGACAACCATCAGTTCAGAATCGGGAGATTTTTCAATGCCTTTGAGCTTAGAAAAACCCGTTAAAACAACTGCAGAGGATTTTCCCATTTCAAACTGAATGGGAAATGAGTTCTGTTGGTCTAAGCTGACCTCGAGTTGGCCCCGAATTGAGTCTTCGCTGATCGAATCTAAAGTAGCATAGGCGTTGACATCCATTTGAGAAGCTAAATTTCTGATTTCTCCCTCTTGTTGCTTTTGGGGAAATGAGAGCTGAGAAGCATAAATTTGTTCTGCAGCAAGAGGAAAATTTTCTGATTTTAGAACTTTTACTTGATACTGGGTGTTCGCTAAAATTTTGCTTAGATCTTGAACATATCCCATGAGCAACTGATCCGATGATTCAAATCGTGTTATGACTTCTTCTTGTAACCAAAGGTTTAAAGTGGCCTCTGGAACCTGCAAATAAAACACTGTGACTTCCTGTTTTACTTTCTGTTCAGGTTCAGAGCTTGTAGCAAGAAATCCACGGGAGCTTAAATCCGTGACTTCGGAGGGGGTCTCCACTTGTGATTGTTGTTGCTGTTCGAACTGGTTTCGTCCAGCCGCTGACTGCACTTGAAGGCTTGTACCTTTTAGAAATTCAATACGAGCTTTTGTCTTTTTTAATGAATTCTGCTGCACCCAAAAGACAGCCGATCCACCGATGAAGAAGACCAGCATCAACTGAACAAGCAAACTGGACATTAATTGTTTAAGCATTGGTTGGGGAGGAGCTTTGAAGGTCGTAATATCGATACCACACTTGGCGCAGTATTGGTCTTGAGGCTGAGTGAACCCACACTTGGGACAATTGATATTCATCACTATCAGGTTAATGTAAACTCCATTGACGCTCAATGAAATAATCCCTATCTTCACCAACAACCATGAGTCGTGATGAACTTCTTTCAAATTTAATCTTCCAGGATCATATTCCTGTTTTACTTAAACCAGTAACGGGCCTTTTATGGCCCGAGGAAAACAATATTTTGTTGCATGGTAACTCCTCTGAAATTCGCTATTTTGATGGCACATTTGGAAGAGGCGGACATTACCAAGCTTTAAAAAATTTAATTCCAAATTTTAAAGCCGTTGTTTTTGATCAAGATCTTGATGCAGTTGAATTTGCTAAACAAAAATTCTCGACTGAAGTCCAGTCGGGCTGTCTTTTAGTCCAGCATGCAAATTTTTCACAGTTTTCCTCTGAAAAGTGGGGGAAATTTGATATCATGTTACTGGATTTAGGTGTGAGTTCGCCACAACTCGATCAGTCTCACCGTGGATTTAGTTTTTATGGTGATGGACCACTGGACATGCGAATGAATACGACAACCGGAGCAACTGCGGAAATGATTATCAATGAATCTTCTGAAGAAGAGCTTATTCAAATTTTTCAAAATTTAGGAGAAGTTCGTAGTCCTTACAGAGTGGTTCGTGCAATTGTTAATGACCGTAAAATAGCACCTTATAAAACAACACTACAGTTGGCTCAACTCATCGAGCGTGTTGAAGGCTGGAGAAAAAAAGGCTTTCACCCAGCTACTTTGTATTTTCAAGGACTCAGACTAGCAGTTAATCAAGAGCTAGAAGTTTTATCGCAAACTTTGCCCGAGATTATGAAAGCTTTAAATCCAAAAGGTCGATTAGCTGTTCTTACTTTTCACTCTTTAGAAGACCGTATTGTTAAGAACATTTTTAAGAATTCAGATCTAGGTCAGCCCGTTAACAAAAAAGTTATTGTTGCCGAGCGTGAAGAACAGCTCTCAAATGTTCGCTCAAGAAGTGCGAAGTTGAGAGTTTTTGAAAGGCATTAAAGCTTTTATTTAAAAGGAGAGTTCAAGGATGAGCTCAGAAAAAGTTGATTCGTTTAAACCTGTTATCAGTGTGGGAATTATAATTCTATCCCTATTTTCAATCGTTTTCTTTCAAATGGAAGAGCGCAGATTAGGCTATAGTTTATTAAAAGTTTCAAGTGAATCTAGAAAAATAGCAGAGCAAAAAAAGACACTAGAGATTCAACTTGCTCAGAACACAAGACCCTATTTTCTAGAAAAAATGGCTTCTCAGAAGTTCACTTTAAAAAAAGCAGAGTCCCATCAAATTATCATGCTTCCTAATCATGTTGAAACTTCTGAAGTGGGAGAGCTTTTCGAATGAAGTCTAGAATATTGATTGTCTTTTTTTTCCTCTTATTGCTTGGCAGTATCGTTGTACTTAGAGCGGCTTGGCTACAGTTTTTGCCCAATGAAAAGCTGAAAACATTGAAGGCCAGACAATTTCAAACTATCGTCACATTGCCATCACGGCGTGGCCCCATACTGGATTACAATGGTCGAGATTTAGCTTTAAGCACTGCTGCTTACTCTTTGTATGCAGATCCCTCGATTATGAAAAATAAACGACAAGTAGCCAAAAAAATCGCCAAACATTTATCTGTCAGCCCTGACTTTATCTATAAAAGAATTCAAGATTCAAAAAGAAGATTCACATGGATACAAAGAAGAATAGAACCCAGTCGCATGGAAAAAATAAAGGCCTATCGAATCCGTGGACTTAATTTTGTAGAAGAATGGCAAAGAATTTATCCGAATGAAAAACTAATGAATCAAGTTATTGGATTTTTAGGTAATGAAGGTCAAGGCCTAGAAGGTTTAGAGCTCTACTACGAAAAAGAATTAAAAGGAAATTCTCAAAAGGTAGCAGTGAAAAGGGATGCCAGGGGGCGTCCGTTGGTATCAGAAGGATTGTTATTCAAAGAAAATCCTGAAGGTCATGAGCTTCATCTGACTGTGGATTCAGAACTTCAATATCAATTAGAAAATGAATTGAATAAAACAATTCAAGACTTTGAAGCTGAAAGTGCCATGGGGATTATCCTTGATGCTAAAACTTCTGCAGTCAGGGCCATTGCAAGTGTTTCTTTGGATTCCAATCAACGAAGAAACCGAGTTGTTACTGATTTTTTTGAACCAGGCTCAGTTATAAAGCCATTCGTTGTTGCAAAATGGCTATCCGATGGACGCTTGCTACCCAATTCTAAGTACGATTGTGAAATGGGCAGCATGAAAATTGGCAATAGAACTATTCGTGAGTCTGACTCCAAACAAAAGCACGGCAAAATTTCTGTCAGTGAAATTTTAGCGTATTCATCAAATGTGGGAACCAGTAAAATTGCACTGGAAATGGGTTCCAATGAAGTCAGACAAGCTCTGTCTACTTTTGGGTTTGGAGAAAGAACTGGTGTTGATTTGCCAGGAGAAGTGCGAGGCATTATGCATTCGCTACCCTGGGGTGATCACCAAACTGCCACCATTGCATTTGGTCAAGGAATGACAGCCACAGCTTTACAGGTGGCCAATGCTTACGCAGCGCTGGCCTATGACGGTAAACTTAGAAAACCCTACATAGTGGATAAAATTAAAAATTTAGAGACGGGTGAAGAGTTGAAGCACGAGCCCGAAATCATTCGCCAAGTCATGAATGCGAAACAAGCAGAATCGATGAGGATGATGTTAACGGCTGTGACTCAGGAGGGTGCTACAGGTGTTCCAGCGCGAGTGCCTGGTTTTCAAGTGGCTGGAAAAACAGGAACGGCTCAAAAAGCAAAACACAATGGCCGAGGTTATGAACCAGGAGCTTACATTGCAAGTTTTGCTGGGATGATTCCTGCTCATAAGCCCGAGTACGTCATCTATGTCATTGTTGATCATCCTAAAAAAGCCTATTACGCCAGCCAAGTAGCAGCCCCTTTGTTTTCTCGAATTGCAAGCTTTGCTGTTCGTAAAGCAGGGTTATCACCATCACTATTAGGACAAGATGATTATAGACCTAACAGTTTTAAAAAATTAGAAACTGTTTCAGTTGAAAAAAGACAACGCCTTATTTCTTCAACTGATTTTATTCAAAAAATCAATTCTACAGAGCAAGAAACAGTTCCAGATCTGATGCATCTAAGTTTGCGTGAAGCGATGAAAAAATTAGAATCGAAAAATATAAAGATCAAAGCTCTAGGGCAAGGGCATGTGAAGCAGACTTGGCCAGCCTACGGGGATCATTTGAACAGTGAAGAAACCTTAACAATTTATCTAGAATAAAATTAAATTCTATCTAAAAATTGTCCTAGTTTTTCTAAAATCGGAAATGGAATTTCGTGACCACCCTGAAATGTATGTCTTTCGACGGGATGGCCCTGATTGCTAAGTAGTGATTGTAGTTGATCTGAAAATTTAATCTTAAGAACAGCATCCTGTTGTCCGTGACTGATAAAACAAGGAGTTGACGAGATATTTTTAATATTTGCTTTGTACTCAATTTTGTTAATCAAGGCAGAGGAAAGCAGAACTAAGCCTTTAAACTTATGACCAGACATTATCAGCTGATCCACTGCGCACATTCCGCCCTGACTAAATCCCCCGATAATGATTTGTTCTGTGGGTACGTTCAAAGCTTGAATCATTTCTGTAACAGACTTGCGAGTCGTAGCAAGTTCCTTAGGAATTTCTTGTGAAATATCGTGTTCAAGTCCGGGATTTTGTAAGCGAGCCATATCAATATTCCACCAAGCTCGACCCGTCCAATGGGGGCCGAGTGGAATCGACAAAGGAGCTTCAGGGAAGATGTAGTTAAAAGTTTTTTTCGTCGGAATGGCTTCTGATAAGGGAAGAAGGTCTTGCGCATCGGCTCCGTAGCCGTGCATGAGAATTACGTAAGTAGCAGAGGGATCTTGAACATGACCGAATGTTTTGAGTTTCATATCAGTTGTGTTACACTTTTCACGAATGAACTTGCAACAGCTTTTTCAATATTTCAATTTTAAAGCCTCAACTGATGAACTCTCTATGCCAGTTTTAGGCCTTGCCCTGAATATTTCCCAGGTTCAACAGGGATTCGTTTTTTTTGCTATCAAAGGAAGCTCTCATGATGGGCATCTTTTTATTCCTGATGCCATAAAAAAGGGGGCCATCGCCATTGTTTGTTCAGAGACCAAACAAATTCCCCAAGATTATTCTGGTCTGGTTTTGCAAGTGCAAGATGTAAGAGGAATTTGCTCTATGTTGGCCTCAAGATTCTTACAGTTTCCTTCTCAAAAAATGAAAATGATTGGTGTCACGGGGACCAATGGGAAAACGTCGGTGGCTTATTTAACTGAATATTTTATGAATTGTGCAGGTTTTCCAACTGCAGTGATGGGAACCATTGATCATCATTTAGGAAATAAAATTTGGGAAACAAATCTCACTACACCTGATCCCATTTCCTTGCAGCACAGACTTCATGATTTTCAGAAATCAGGTGCGGCAGCTACCGTTATGGAGGTCTCTTCTCATGCTCTTGATCAGAAGCGCGTCGAGGGAGTTGACTATGACGTTGCCATATTTACAAATTTAAGCCGTGATCATCTGGATTATCATAAAACGATGAAGAATTATCATCTAGCTAAACAAAGATTATTTACGGATCTCATGTGGAAAAGTCAAAAAACCAGAACTCGGGTCATCGTTAATTCAGATGATTTTTATGGCAGAAGTTTAAAAGTTTCTGACAGGACTGCCATTTGGACTTACGGGAAAAAAGACTGCGACTTTGAAATGAGTATTAAAGATTTTAGCTGGGAAGGGACACAGTTTCTTCTAAAAACTCCCATGGGTGAATACGATGTGGAAACTCCACTTCTAGGAATTCATAATGTGTACAACACAGTGGCTGCTTTAGCTGCTGTGGGATCTTTTCAAGTTGATCTTGAGCCAGTCATCAAAAAAGCGATGGAATTTAAAGGTATTCCGGGTCGTTTGCAGAAAGTTCCCATTTCAAAACGTCAGGTCTATGTGGATTATGCCCATACGCCGGATGCACTGGAAAAAGTACTGATGCTTGTGAAACAAACTAAAGATAAGATTCAAAAAGATTCTAAAATATGGTGTGTGTTTGGCTGTGGTGGTGACAGAGACCCTGGAAAACGTCCAATGATGGCTCGTATCGCAGAAAAATACTGTGATCATGTGGTCGTCACATCTGATAATCCTAGAACTGAAAATCCTGAAGAAATCATTAGCCAAATTGAAAAAGGATTTTCCAAAAATAATCACAAAAAAATTTCTGATCGCCAAGAAGCTATTTATTATTCACTAGAAAATTCTAATGAAAATGACGTTATTATCATTGCTGGCAAAGGCCATGAAAATTATCAAATTATCGGTGATACTCAGCATCCATTTAGTGATTATGATGTGGTCTTACAAGGAGTCCCAAGATGAGCCCTTTTAGCTTACAGCAAATTCAGCAAGCCATTGGTGGAAAAATACTAAGTCAGTTTGCGACCACTTATTCTAGCGTTGGTACTGATAGCCGTAAAGATTTAACTGGACAATTATTTATTGCTTTAAAAGGTGAAGCTTTTGATGCTCATCAATTTTTGAAACAAGCTCAGGAAAAAGGTGCTGCAGCATTAGTTGTCAGTCATATTCCAGATTCACAGAAAGATATTTTAAAGTTTTGTACGGTCATCCAAGTCGATGACACTTTAAATGCCTTACAAAATTTAGGACGTTGGGTACGAAAAAATAGGACAGCCCAAATTCTTGCATTAACAGGATCGAATGGAAAAACCTCAACCAAAGAATTCACCGCTCAAATTCTGGCAGAATTTAAAAACGTACACTACAGCCAAGGCTCATTTAACAATCACTGGGGAGTTCCCTTTTCACTTATTGATTTAGAGCCTCAACATGAAGTGGCAGTGATCGAAATGGGTATGAATCACAAAGGTGAGATTCAACAGCTGGTTGGAATTGCTGAACCTGATGTGGTGGTTTGCACAATGGTCGGACGAGCTCATATTGAATTTTTTGGCACTCAAGAAAAAATTGCTGAAGCAAAACAGGAAATCTATTTGCACTCGAATCCACGCTCGGTGGCCATCTTTAATATTGATAATCCTTTTACGAAGAAAATGTACCTCCAAGAGAAACAAAGGAATCCCAAGCGACCCACATTGACATTTTCTGAAAAAGAATCAGCAGATGTGCAGTTCGAACTGGTATCTGTCAGTTTTGAGGGCCTTCAAATCAAAGGAAGTATTCAAGGGGTTAACGGAGAAGTTTTTGTCCCTATCTTTGGTCAGCATAATTTAACTAATTTATTGGCAGCTGCTGCTTTGTCGTTGGCCGCAGGGCTTACTGCAAAACAAATTTGGTCTGGTCTAAAAAATTGCAGATCTCATTGGGGAAGAAATCAAAAAGTAAAACTGAAATCTGAAGCAACAGCTTTGTTTGATGCCTACAATGCGAACCCTGACAGCATGGAAGCCTTGTTAGAAAATGTGAAGACGATCACGGCCTCTAGAAAAATTGGAGTCTTTGGGCAGATGCGGGAATTGGGAGATCTGTCACAAGAGCTGCATGAAAAATTGGGTCAGCAAGTCGGAAGCTCTGGATTTAGTAAAGTATTCTTTTACGGTGAAGATGTGGAAAGTTTTAGAAAAGGTCTTATTGCCAGTGGTTTCAACGGACCCACTTTCCTTGAGAGAGATTTTCAAATCGAGTTAGCGCAAAAGCTATCTTCTGATATTCAAAAAAATGATTTTCTAGTTTTCAAAGCTTCACGTGGCTTAAAGTTAGAGAGAATGTTGGAGGCATGCGAGCCTTTGGATTTCGAAGAAAAGAAGTGATTTCAATAATTTAGAACTTTTTTCTTGATTGTGAACAAGACTTTGTGCTAGTTATTTGCAAATGCTTTATCAATGGCTCTTTGAACTCTCCGACAGTTTTTCTCCTCTTAATGTTTTCCGCTACATCACTCTTCGAAGTTTTTTAGCTTTCTTCACAACATTCTTTATTTGTTTGTGGTGGGGACCTCAGTACATTCGAAAATTAAAAGAAAAACATTTTGGTCAATCTATTCGTGATGATGGACCACAAACTCACAAGAAAAAAGCAGGCACGCCAACTATGGGCGGTGGACTGATTTTATTTAGCTTAGTCATTCCAGTGCTTTTGTGGATTGATATGACGAATCCCCTTGTTTGGACCACTCTGCTTGTGACATGGGGATTTGGATTAATTGGTTATATTGATGATCACTTAAAAGTGAGCAAAAAAAACACAAAAGGCTTATCAGGAAAAATTCGCTTACTTGCTGAGTTTTTAATTTCGTCAGTCGCTCTTTTTGTTTTGATTGAATTTTATCAGTTCACAACACAAGTGCACATTCCCTTTTTCAAGAATTTAATTTTTGATTTTGGATATTTTTATGTCGCCTTCGGTGCCTTGGTCATAGTGGGGACTGCAAATGCAGTTAATTTAACCGATGGTTTGGATGGATTAGCTATTGTTCCTGTTATTATTTCAGCAACGACATTAGGATTATTTGCTTACATCGTCGGGCATTTTTCCATTGCTCAGTATTTGCAGATTCCCCACATCATAGGGGCTGGCGAACTAGCTCCAGTTGCGGCTTGTATTGTGGCAGCGGGCTTAGGTTTTCTTTGGTTTAATACTTATCCAGCGCAAGTTTTTATGGGTGATGTGGGCAGTTTATCACTGGGTGGATTTCTTGGTATGATGGCTGTTTTGACAAAAAATGAACTTCTGATGATTTTACTGGGTGGGGTTTTTGTTGTGGAAGCCCTTTCTGTTATTGGCCAAGTGGCTTCGTTTAAAATGACGGGTAAAAGAATTTTAAAAATGGCTCCTTTACACCATCATTTTGAATTAGGCGGTATGACTGAGACAAAAATTATCGTCAGATTTTGGATCATATCCATACTATTAGCGGTCCTTTGTTTAGCTACACTAAAATTAAGATAATTTTTTATACTCACTGAAAAAAGAGGTTTACATGTTTCGTGAATTTGCAGATTTAAAAGATAAACGTATTCTAGTTGTGGGCCTTGGTAAGACGGGTGTTTCACTTTGTCATTTCCTGACCCAGCATCAAGCTCAAGTTACAGTGACTGATCACAAATCAAAACCAGAACTTTCAGCCCAGTTAGAACTCGTTGATGGATTACCAATTAAATTTGAATTAGGTTCTCATTCACCTAAGACGTTTCTTCAACAAGACTTAGTTATTCTTTCTCCTGGGGTATCTTCTCACCTTAAAATTTTTGAATATGCCAAAAGCCAAGGTGCAAAAATCACGGGTGAGTTCGAATTTGCTCAAGGATTCATCAAAGAGCCCATGATTGGAATTACAGGAACAAATGGTAAGACTTCAGTTGCAAGACTGATTGAATCTTTCTTAGTGCATTCAGGGGTTAAAGCTTGGGTGGGTGGAGCTAACGACAAACCTCTAACTGATTATCTTCGTGCGCCTGAAAAAGCGAATGTGGTGATCGTAGAAGTTTCTGGATTTATGCTTGAACATGTGGATCAATTTAATCCGATGAATGTGGTTTTCACAAATTTAGCTGAAAATCATTTAGATCGTTACAGATCCATGGAAGATTACGTAAACGCAAAAAGAAAAATCTTTAAAAATACTAATCAAGCCACAACTTCAATATTAAATGCTGATGATAATGCAGTCGTAGAGTTGGCAAGAGATCCAGCTGTTCAACGTGGAAGAATTTTTTACTTTTCACGCAAACAAGCCCTAGAGCCTCAGATTATGAATATCGGTGGAGCTGTAAATATTGGAACTGACATCAAGGTTAGAACTGGTCCAGAAATAGAGCATTATTCCGTAAAAGATATCAAAATGCGTGGTCGTCACAGCATCGAGAATATCATGGCTGCCATTCTTGTTTCTCGTGAGCACGGGGCCAAGCACGAGGCCATTCAGTCAGTGATCGATAGCTTTAAAGGTCTAGGTCACCGGATTGAGTATGTTCGAAAAGTCGGCGGAGTGAACTTCTTTAACGATTCCAAGGCCACCAATGTGCATGCAGTCCTTCGAGCCTTAGATACATTCGAAGAGAACATCATTTTAATCATGGGCGGTAAGGAAACTAACATAAACTTCGAGCCTCTTAGGGCCATGATTAAAAGAAAAGTAAAAACTCTGATTCTAGTTGGCGAAGCCAAAGAGCGAATTAATCGTGAATTAGGTGATTTTAGTGAGTGTTTTTTAATTGGAACATTTGAAGAGGCTGTTTTAATCGCTTACCAAAAGTCGAGGATTGGTGACACGGTTTTACTAAGTCCAGGATGCCCAAGCTTTGACATGTTTGACTCTTATGAAGAGAGAGGCGAATATTTTAAAGAGATAGTTAAAAAGTTTAATTGATTCTTTAAAAATGAGGTATTTATGAAAAGACAAGGAAGTCTTTTTGTTCTTTTGGTTGGGTTGTTAACTCTGTTAGTGACCGGTTGTTCTTCAAATACAAAAAAATTAGAAATGCGCGACCGTGTTGTTGCCTCATCAGGCCTCGCATGTGAGTTCGTCAATGGTGAACAGCATCGTCAAGTGGAACTAGAATTGAATATTTCCATGGCTAAGCGTTGTGATCTCGATAAGCCTTATACAATTACTGATTATAAAACATCGGCTGATGTCACAGGACTTGTTTATTGTTGCCGGATTAAAGAAGGCTCAGCTGCACCTGCTAAAACGGGTTCAAAATAATATATGAACAGAACCCTAAGCTCGAGCCTATTACTGACTCTATTTGCGCTTATGGGTATTGGGTTAGTTCAAGTTTATAGTTCAAGCTATGTATTTGCGATTGAAACCTATAATGATGGACTCTTCTTTTTTAAAAAGCAGCTTTTGTTTTCAGCCATCGGATTGTTCGTAGTCTATGCTGTTACTCAAGTTTCATTTCAATGGATTCGAAATTGGGGTTGGACACTTTGGGTGGCATCTTCCGCATTGGTTTTGTTGACTTGGGTCAGTGGTATCGGAGTCAAAGTCGGCGGAGCCCACAGATGGATACAACTTCCTTTTGGACTTCGCTTTGAACCAGCCGAGGTTCTAAAAATTGGTTTTGTTTTATTAATGGCTACATTAATTGCTAGGTCCAACGAAATGAACCCCAAAAGAATTTTGACTTGGTCTGCTTTCATTTTAATACCCATGTTGTTGGTGCTTAAACAACCTGATTTCGGAACGTTTGCATTGTTAACAGCTGTGGGCTTTTCACTGCTATTTATTTTTGGACTTCCTTGGAGCATCATCATTGGTTCTGTTCTTTCTTTGATTCCTGCATTTTATTTTATTGTCATGACTGTTCCGTACCGAAAAGCACGGGTTATGGCCTTTCTTGATCCTTGGTCCGAGTCGCAAGAGAAGGGTTTTCAAGCCATTCAAAGTATGCTGAGCTTTCATTCAGGTAGTCTGTGGGGTACAGGTCTTGGGCAAGGTCAGGGAAAACTTTTTTTCTTACCTGAGGCTCATACCGATTTTACTTTAGCAGTCTTAGGCGAAGAGATGGGCTTTATAGGTCTTTTTATTGTTCTGAGCTTGTTTGGCTTTGTTGTTTACCGCGGTTTTCAGTTGGCCATGAAAACCAATGATCGATTTTTAAAAGCAAGTTGTTTGGGGCTAGCATTGGTGTTTGGAATTACGACAGTTATCAATGCTGGGATGTCCATGGGACTTTTGCCAACCAAAGGTATGGCATTGCCATTTTTGAGTTACGGTGGAAGCTCTTTGATTTCTAGTTGTTTACTGTTTGGACTGTTTTTAAAATTAGAGTCTGAAATTTTAAATAAAGATAAAAGTCGCACTCGTATTTCAAAAATATTGGAATCATAAAGTATGAAATCAAATAAAGTAATTCTAACGGGTGGAGGAAGCGGTGGCCATGTTTATCCAGGAATTGCCATCATAAGAGCTTTTGAGAAAATGCATCCAGGTACTGAATTTCACTGGATAGGCACCGCCGATGGAATGGAAGCTCAGATCGTACCAAAGGAGAAGATTCACTTTCATACGATTCAAGTTGGTAAGCTGAATATGAAGGGCTCTTCACTTTTAAGTAAAATTCAAACATTACTAGGAATGCCCAAAGCCATTTGGAATTGTTACCAAATAATAAAAACCATTAAGCCTAAGTGTGTTTTGGGAATTGGTGGATTCGTGTCAGGACCCGTTGTATTAACAGCAGCACTGATGGGTCATTGGACAGCCGTATGGGAACCCAATGCGCATCCAGGGCTTGCTAATCGATGGCTTTCTCCATTTGTAGATAAAATATTTTTGGTTTTTGATGATGCTAAAAAGTATTTACTCAGTTTTAAAAAAATTCAAAGAGTGGGTTTGCCGATTCGTAGTGAAATTGAAGCTCTATCACACGCACAAAAAAATATTGAAAATAAGAAACTTAACATTTTAATTTTCTGTGGAAGCCAAGGAGCTCGAACAGTTAATACCATTTTAAAAAAAGCTTTTGTCGAAATGAAAACAGAATTTTCAAATTATGAAATTCGCCATCAAACTGGAACTCATGATTTTGAAGAGGTGAAACAGGCCTACGCTGGACTTTCATTTATTCAACCCTATGAATATTTAAACGAAATGGCTGAGCATTTACAGTGGGCTGATGTGGTTATTTGTCGTGCTGGTACGGGTTCTGTATCTGAAGTTTCTGCTTGTCGAAAACCAGCGATTTTTATACCACTTCCATGGGCTGCTGATGATCATCAGACAAAAAATGCCCAGGCCTTAGTTGCAGAAGATGCGGCTTACATGATTCGACAGAATGAGTTAACGGGTGAAAAGTTGCTTTCAGTTCTTGAAAAGATTAGAAATAATCCCAGAGCAGGAATGGTGATGGGGCAAAAAGCTCATCGCTTTCATACTCCTCGAGCAGCAGAAACGATGGCAGAGGCTTTGATCAAAGAATTCATGACCGAAAGGTAAACTTTGCGATTTCAAAATTCTAAATTTCATTTTGTAGGAATCGGCGGCATAGGAATGTGTGGCTTAGCTGAACTTTTTAGTCGCATGGGTGCAGAGGTCACAGGTAGTGATGCTTCAGAAAATGCCAACACCACACGTCTTAAGAAACTAGGAGTCAAAGTCTTCATTGGGCATGATGAAAGTCAAATCGGGCATTCAGATGTTTTGGTTTACTCGAGCGCCATCAGTATGAAAAATCCTGAAATTATGGCAGCCAGGGCAAAGGGAGTTCCATTAATTCCCAGAGCTGAAGCCTTAGCTGAAATTATGCGTCTAAAGCGTGGGATAGCCATTGCTGGAACACACGGTAAAACAACCACTACAAGTTTTGTGTCTTCTTTATTTATTGAATCAGGATTGGATCCTACAATTGTTGTCGGTGGTCGACTTGAAAATATTGGCTCCACTGCTGTACTTGGTAAAGGCGAGTGGCTGATTGCTGAAGCTGATGAAAGTGATGGAAGTTTTCATAAGCTAGCACCAGAAATTTCTGTGATTACAAATATTGATTCGGATCACATGGATCATTACAAAAGTTTTGATAATCTGAAACAAGCCTTTTTAGACTTTGCATTGAAAACACCTTTTTATGGGCAAGTGATAGTCTGTGGTGATGATCCTATTATAAATGAAACCTTTCAAAATTATCCTAAACAAATTGTGACCTATGGATTTGGTGCTAATAATGATTATCAAATTAAAGGTGAAAAGGGTCATTATGAGTTGCTCGTCTCAGATAAGAAAAATTCATCCTTAAAGCTTCTTGGAAATTTTGAATGCCATTTGCCAGGACAACATAATGCTTTAAATGCAACAGCTGCAATCATTATAGGATTAACTGCCGGAATTTCATTCGATGTTTGTCAAAAGGGTCTTAAGTCATTCAGAGGTGTTGACCGTCGATTTCAGTTTAAGGGCGAAAAAAACAATATTCAGGTTTATGATGATTATGGTCATCATCCAACAGAAGTAAAAGCCACTTTGTCTGGATTCAGAGAAAAATACCCTGAGCAAAGAATTGTTGTCATGTTTCAACCCCATCGCTTTAGTCGAACAGAAAGTTGTTGGTTCGAATTTACAAAATGTTTTTCTCAGTGTGATCAAATTATCTTAACTGATATTTATCCAGCAGGTGAAACCTCCATCGAAGGAATCAACTCAAAAAGATTAGTTGAAGAAGTTCAACATGCTAATAAAATTTATTTAGCAAAAGATGAACAATTAGCTCAGAATATAAAAAATATTTTAAAACCAGGTGACGTATTTGTAACTTTGGGTGCTGGTGATGGTTGGAAAATTGGCATGCAGGTTCTTGAATCACTATGATTGAAATAAAAGAAAATGTTAAACTGGCGCCTTATACTTCTTGGTTGATCGGTGGTAGCGCCGACTATTTATGTTTCCCAACGAATGTTGATGAATTAAAAGAAGCTTGGCTTTGGGCATTAAAACAAAAGTTATCTGTCACATTTATGGGCGGTGGAACAAACGTTTTAATCGCAGATAAAGGAATCCGTGGACTTACAATCAGTTTAAGAAAATTTTCTTCAGTCCAGGTTTTAGAAGAAAAGAACGAAATTCATATCCACTGTCTCAGTGGCACAGCGAAATCAGAAATATTAAAAGTTTTTTTAAAATATCAACTTCCTGCTGCTTTGTTTTTAGCTGGATTACCTGGTGACGTCGGTGGCGGGATTGTAATGAATGCAGGTGTCTCAGAGCCTTTTGTTCCTAAAGAATTTGGCGAGATTGTTCATTCTTTTACTGTGCTACGTAGACTAGATAATAGTTTTGAGGAAGTTGAGTTTCAACATTCTGAATTGAATTGGCAATACCGTCATTGTAACGGTTGGCAGCCAGGTGTGATTATTAAAGCAAAGCTCAAATATTCTTCCAACAAAGATTCTGAAATTTTAAAAAAAGTGAAAGAAGCCAATAGAAATCGACTTTCTAAGCAGCCTTTAGATATGCCATCCTGTGGTTCAGTTTTTATAAATCCTCCCGGCCATAGAGCTGCACAATTAATTCAAAGTTGTGGTCTTAAGGGGCAACGCATAGGTGAAGCTGAGGTTTCTCAGAAGCATTGTAATTTTATCGTTAATCTTGGACAGGCAACAGCCCAAGATACTTGGGATTTGATGATGAAGGTTCAAAGCACAGTGTTTCAACAAACTGGAGTGCAAATGCAGACTGAAGTTGTTCGCCTGGGAGATTGGTAAATTATTTTTTAGCTAAAGCTTTTTCAATGGCTTCAATCATCTGTTCGGACTCGGGTGTGGTACTTGATGGAAATCGAGCCAAGACTTCGCCATTTTTACCAACAATGAACTTTTCAAAGTTCCATGCCACATCTTTAAAAACCGTAGCAGGTTGCTTATCAGTTAAATATTTGTAAACCGGTTGCTGGCTTGCTCCGACCACTGAATTCTTTTCGAAAAAAGGAAATGAGACCTGAAAGTTCTTTTGAGCATAGGACATGATTTCTGTATTCGAGCTAGGGTCTTGTTTAAAGTCGTTACTTGGAAAAGCCAATACTTCTAGTCCCTTTGATTTATACTTCTTATAGATTGCCTCTAGACCTTTTAGCTGTGGGGTATAGCCACACTGAGAAGCTGTATTCACAATAATTAGAACCTTGCCCTTGTACTGATTCATTGCAACAGGTTTTCCGTCAATAGAAGAGGCTTTAATGTTATACAGCGTGCTTGTCGTTGCTAGTAGAAAGCCCGGGGCAAAAATGATTGTGAGGAGAATTAAAAATCTTTTCATATCGTTGCATTATGCAGTTAAACACTTCTAAAATGAAGAGAAATGACTATGGATCAAAAAATTTTTCAAATGATACCAAGATCAGCAGAAAGAGACCAATTACTTTCTGAATTTGCGAATCAGCAATCTGACTTATTTATAAAATTCACTGATCAAAAAACACTACTGACAAAAGTCAAAAAATGGATTCCACCATTCAAATTACAACTAACGTATCCTATTTCCATGCGACCACTTACGCAGGAACAACTGTCAATTCAGATTAATCATAATGGGGATCGTTTTTTTTCTCAGGCCTTTGTTTTAGATACAGGCACAGAGTTTTTTGTGGTCATCGAAGGACCCCTTTATAAAGTTCAAAGACGACAAAGTTTTCGCTTAAGATTGCCAGCTAATTACCCTGCTCATGTGCAAGTGTTTGAATTAAACGGTCACCGAATGAGCGAACAAGCCAAGCTTGTGGATATTAGTGAGGGTGGTTGTAGTTTAAAAATAAGCCAAGGAATTAAGTGGGATATGGGATCCCACATCGGGCTTAAGTTAAAAATTGGAGCTCGTGCTGAATTTATTGAGTACGGTCATGTTCGGTTTTCTAAAGCCACTAAAAATGAGTTTGAATTTGGAGTTCAATTTTTGAAAGAAACGGGATCCAGCCCTGAACTATTTAATCTTGTTCGCGAGCTTTATGCCGAGCTATTTTCCAAATGGTTCCGTAGAAAATAGCTCAAGAGTTTATTTCTTTTGTTCAGACTGTAAAAATTCACGCGCTTCAGCTTCATACTCAGCAGGTGTTTTTAGGCCAACCATTTGAATTTGGTTGTTTGATTTTCTTAATATTAAAGGAAGATTAAAAACCATCTTATCATTTTCAATTTTTGTGAAGGCTGCAAAAATAATTTCGCACTTTTCATTACTGCAGATCCCGCTGAATACGAAGTTGTTTTCCAAGTTTCTCTTAATTGCTGTACCGAACTGAAATTTTAAATCTCCTGCTTCAGCAATAGCTTGATTGTCATATCCAATAATCAGGTGAAGAACTTCTGCATCACCGCCAAAAGCAACTCCCACTTTACTTGGATCCATCTTGAGATCAGGTGAAATGAATGATGTTGTAAGACGATTCAGTTCGTCGTCACTTTTTACTAAACCCGTGCGAGTGATTTGTTCTCGGACAGAATTAAGTTCAAACAAGTTGAGCTTTTCTTGGGCAGGTACTGGCTTAGTTTCTTCAGCACTTGTTTGTGAACCGGCTTGAGAAGGATTTTTCTTAGCAAATTCCTCGGCCTCTTTAGCATACTCAGCGTCTGTTTTTAAGCCAGCAGCTGTCAGGGTGTTATTTTCTATTTTCACAAAGTTAGGAAGATTAAACAAAACATTGCCGTCTTTTACTTTTGTAAAGGAGATCAAAATAATAGTACATTTTTCATCAGCACAGGCTGTTAAAAGCTGAATGCCATCTGAATTCAACAACGCAGGAGTTCCAAACTTGAATTTTACGTCTTTGAATAGAACAAGGTCTTTGTCTTCACTTGTAATTCCAAGATCGAGGCCTGTTTCAGTTCCATTAATTTTCAAACCTAATTTGCTAAGATCCAATCCTGATTCAGGAGAGTTGAAAAGTCTAATTGAATTAACCACTGATGCTTGATCTGGAATCACTAAAAAAATTTGTTTAAACAAAGACATGACTTCTTCAAAATTTAATTTGTAAGATTGATCAACACCTGCAGCAGCAGCGATGTCCTTTTGTGCTTTTTCACGACTTTTTTCGGTATCAATAGGTGTTTGTACGGCCTCGGCCGGTGCTGTTGCTGCCTCTGAAGCTGCTTGAGTATCTGGTTGAGCAGCTGGCTGAGCAGTGACTTCTGCAGCTGCAGAAGCTGTTGATGCAGCACCTGATTTTTCTAAGACAACAGGCGCGCCAGTAACAGCAGGCTTAGGCACGGTCACTTCAGGAAGTCGGTCTTCATCAGTTCTTGCTACTGTTGGTTTGTTTAAGTTTGTGTCGATTGGAATTTGTACAGTGCCTTCAGGAGTTTTAAGGTCTAAAACTACTTTTTCTTGAGCAGAGGCTGTTTTAGCTGCATTTTCTTTGGCCAATTTTTTCTGGTAAGATGTATTTTTATCATCAGTTAAGCGGTTTTTGGGCTGTGAACAGCCAACTGTTAAGAGTGATGCAGATAGAGCCAACAATAAAAATTTCATAAATTTCTCCTAAGTCCTAATCTTTAAATCATTGCACTTCTAGGACCCGCTTCGATGTTAATATAAGCCACTTTAGGTTTTGTTGACCGTATAGGGTTTGAACAAAAGCCAAAAATGGTCATTATTCTATAGAATTAAGCACTTCTTTGGATTCAAAAACCAAAGTCTTTCGCTTGGGATCAAGGGGATTCATTTTCACCACTATAACTCTTTTACCCGTTCGTTTATCCAGATTGGGCTGTAGGGTTCCAAGCTGTAAGGTGAGATTTTCAGTTTTATAGATGGCTTCGATATCTTTGGTTGGATCTTCTTGAGTGAAGACTACGCTGCCACTAAAAATTTTTTTACGTTTTGAATTACTTATTTTGAAAACAACAAGATCTCGTTCTTCTAAAAGATCATTTTCGGGGCCTAACATGAGCTCATAGCGTTCAGTTTTTTTTCTTATATCAAAGCCACTCAGCTCAGAGATGGCGGCATAAGCAGCCGACGAATGAAGTGCTAAAATAAGACAAAGTAAACGTAACATTGATCCTCCGATGACGTTTTAGGCGTCATTTACGCAATTTTTGCCAGGGAAAACTTCTCTTATGAAAGGGAAGTGAACCGCAGCCAACCTATAAATGGATTACGCAAAGGAAGTGCCACCAAAGGGACTGCAATTTGGAATTAGTCTCAAATTGAAACATTAAGAAAACTTGTTTGCTACTTTACCTGTGAGTTTAATTGGTATACTTGAATTTTTCCTAGCCAGAATTTTCTGACTCACGAATGTTCTACGTATGTGGGTATGAGCGGAGGCCCTTTGATCATTCAAAACGGCGAAGAGCTTTTGATCGTTGGAATTCATTCTTCAGCTAACAGAACCGAGAGTAACAGAGCGGTTCATTCGTTAGATGGACAAATCAAGTTCATCAACGATGCTATGGCTGATAATCCTTAGTCCTGCATTTGTGCCTGATTTTAATGTAAATGAGATAAAATCTGGGGACTCATTTTTTGAGCCCTTCGCTGCGTAACTGTGTACTATTGTTATACTATAGTGAGTTTTGTTCAATTTTATTCTGCTCAACACAAAATATTGATTTGTATGATGACTTGTATTCACATTTGCGATCACCCATAGTTCTTTAATAGAGGTCGAATGTTTAAAAAGCTTTCAGTGGTAGGTATTGGTGCATCATCTGGTGGTCTGTCGCCATTAATTGAAATACTAAGCCAAATAGAAGTACTCGAAAGACCCACTTCTTACGTTATAATTCAGCATCTGGATCCTAATTCTAAAAGCTTAATGAAAGAGCTGTTGTCAGGAAAAGTTTCATTTCCTGTTGTGAATGCTGAAAATGATCTTATAGTTCAAGAAAATACAATTTATCTTATCCCACCAGGGTTCCAAGCGCAAATTACGCTAGGTGTTTTTAAATTAGCTTTGTTACCTGAAGCCAATACTTATCAGTACGCAATAGATCAGTTTTTTAAGTCCATTTCAAAAGAGTACGGTCCTCAATCAACAGGTATTATTTTATCAGGCTCTATGGGTAGTGGAGAAATCGGCTGTCAAAATATTATTGAATCGGGGGGTGAAGTTTATGTTCAAGAACCCACCGAAGCTGAATATCCAGAACTACCAAACGCCATTATAAAAAGTGGTTACTATTCAAAAATATTAAAAGCCTCTGATGTTTTTTCAGAAATTACAAAATCAAGTCTTGAAAAGACTGACACTGGTCATTCCCTTTTTCTAAAAATTCAAGCGAATCTTAAAAGTTTTGAAGATCTTCTGAGCCAGGACAATGCTTTTAGGATAAGGGACTACAAGCCAACAACTCTATGTCGCCGTATCGCAAAACAAATGATTTCTAAAAATTATTTAGAAGCCGATGATTATCTCAATTTTCTAAAGCTTAATCCAAAAGAAATTGATTTAGTTTTTGAAGATATTTTAATATCCGTAACAGAGTTTTTTAGGGACCCAGAATTTTTTGAAACACTTAAAGATCAAATAGATGCTTACAATCCTACAAAAAGTGAAGAATTTCGAATTTGGTCTGTTGGATGTGCAAGCGGTGAAGAAGCCTATTCACTTTTAATAATGGTTCAAGAAAGCTTTGATTTAAGAAAAATTAAAAACCCAATTAAAATTTTTGCGACTGATCTGAGTCTGAAAAATCTAGCATTTGCCGGACGTGCCACATACCCGATTGAATCCACTGCAAAAATTGACCCTGTTTTGGTTGATAAATATTTTGACAAGCGAGATTCCCATTGCGTTTTAAAAAAGAAATATCGAGATTTAGTCATTTTCTCTAAAAATGATGTGGTTAGCTCTCCTCCGTTTTCGGGTATCGATTTGGTCGTTTGTCGCAATCTTCTTATTTACTTAACTATTGATGCACAAAATTTAGCATTAATTAATTTAGTATTTAGTTTAAAAATGGGTGGACTTCTAGTTTTGGGACCCTCTGAATCATTGGGTTTCTTGCAGAAAAATTTTGAAATTATTCATCCAAAATGGCGGTTGTATAAAAAGACAGTCCACTTGGACAGAAGGCTTATTACAAGTTGGAAAATTCCAAAAACATTCGAAGTACCAGCTATTCAAAAAGATAGCTACAGATCTGACAGAAGCTTAACAAAAGGTAACGTACTCAATGATGTAATTTCAATACTGTATCCTGATTCTTTGATCGTTAATGAGTTTTACGAAATACACGCTGTTTTTGGAAAAGCTCGAGAAATTTTACAAGGTTCTTCGGAAGGTTTGCTGACAACTTCTGTTACTTCCCTTATTAATGAAAAATTAGCTTTTGCTTTGAAATCATCAATGATTGAGGCCAAAAAGACTAAAAGTATTGTACAATTTGAAGGTTTCAAGTTTGAAAATCAAAGACATACTATTTCTGAAGTTACTTTTTCGACAAAATGGATTCAAGGTTCTGATCAAAGAGGCTATTTCATTTGTCAAATGGGATCATTTTTGCAAACTTCAAATGAAGTCATTATTCAAAGTTCCCAGTCTGATTCCCATGTTATAAATTCACTAAAAGTGGAATTAGATCAAGTTCAAATGGATTTGCAAAGTGTTCTGACTGAGTTGCAACTGGCCAACGAGGAACTTCAAAGTACAAACGAAGAGTTTCAAACCACAAACGAAGAGCTTCAAACAACAAATGAAGAATTTCAGTCTACAAACGAAGAGCTGAACTCTGTCAATGAAGAGCTCTATACTTCCAACACTGAACTTCAATCCAAAATAGATGAAATAATGTCCATTAATAATGATTTGAATAACCTTATTAATTCCACAGATGTCGGTTTTATCTTTTTAGATAAAGAAGGGCTGATTCGAAGAATAACACCAGTCGTAGAAAGTTTGTTTTTTGTAAGAAAAAGTGATGTGGGTAGAAACATTTTCGAACTTGAGTTTGGTCTTCACTTAAGTGAATTGAAAAATAAAATATCAAAAGGTGATAAAGTTTCAATGCAAATTGAAATTGAAACTCAAAAAAATCAAAGTTTCATATGTCATATTTATCCTTATCTAAGCAGCATAGGTCAGCATCAAGGTCATGTTCTAAGCTTAGTCAATGTGACGGATGTAAAATTGCAAAAGGAGAGAATGAGTCTTGCTATTTCTGCAGCTAAAATTGGAATTTGGGATTGGAAAATTGATTCTAATCAGCTTTTCTGGGACCAGCAAATGTATGATATATATGGAATTGATTATTCTTCAGAACCTTTAAATTATAATAGCTGGGTATCTCTCCTTGTTTCTGAAGACAAACTAACGGCTCCAAATTCCCTTAATGAATTTATTAAACAAGGAAAAAACTATGACCTTAATTTTAGAATCTTAAGAAATAATGAAGTAAGGTATATTAGGTCTTCAGGTAAAATTTTTAAAAATTCGAAAGGTGAGCCTTACCGAATTATTGGTGTTAATATTGATAACACTGACATTTCTTTAGCAGAACAAAGATTAGATGAAGAACGTCGAGTTAGTCTTCAACATGCAAAATTAGCTTCCATCGGTGAACTAGCCGCTAGTGTAGGACATGAAATTAATAATCCGCTTGCAATCCTCATGGGTGAGCAGAAAAATTTAAAAAGAAAAATTGAAGAATCTCGTTTGATGACAAATGCAATAAAGACTTCTTTTGAAAATCAGGATTCGGCTTCCTTAAGAATTCGAAACATTGTCAATGGACTTCGTGTATTTGCTAGAACTGAAAACACATCGTTAGGATCCTATTCGGCACGTAATTTAGTAGAAGAACTGGTTCGATTACTTAAAGAAATATATTTAAAAGAAGAAGTTCAGCTTAATTATACTTTACCACTTAATGATTTTTATATTTATGTCAATTTTGGACAAATTCAGCAAGCTTTGATGAATTTAATTTCGAATGCAAAAGATTCTTTAATGACATCATCCCAAAAAATCATTGGAGTCAGTGTTACTCGTAATACTGATTTACAAGTTGTAATTGAAGTTACTGACACGGGCACCGGCATCGATAAATCCATTTATCCGAAAATATTTGAAGCATTTTTTACAACTAAACCTATTGGTTTAGGTACGGGTTTAGGTTTATCTATAACAAAGCGCTTAGTTGAAGATAATAAAGGAAGAATTGAGTTTCATAGCGAGCTAGGTAAAGGATCTCAGTTTCGAATTATTTTTCCTGAGGCTCAGCATAGTATTCCTAGCTTTGCTGAAAACCAGACATTGATTTCCAATGTAAAAAATGATGAAGAAAGTAACTTGGATGGTACAGGTCTTCGAGTTCTTCTTGTCGAAGATGAGCCCATATTAAGAGATCTTATAGCAGAAGATATTGAAGCCTTTGGTTGCACAGTGGTCAAAGCTGAAAACGGTTATATAGCTTATGATTTGGTGGTTAAAAATGATTTCGATGTCATTATCACTGATATGCACATGCCGGGAATGAAGGGTCATGAATTGATAAGAAAAGTTAAAATTGGTCTTTCAAAAAGTGTGAATTGTATCATTATTACTGGTGATCCCACTGACAAAAACTTAATCGATTTAACGGCTGGTCCTAATCCTTTGGTGAATAGCTATTTAAGAAAGCCTTTTGAAAATGAAGAGTTGAAACAGGCGATTTTGGGATCTGGGCAATAACAGCCATTAAGGCTTAATAAAAATAGTAACGTAATCAGACCGTCCCACTTGCTTTTGCAATAATGCATTTCGGCCTTTTCTATCAATCACTTGTAAGCTGTAAGTTTTGTGAGCTGGAACAAAAAAGCGGAAGTCACCCATTTCATTGGTTGTCATTTCAGAGGCGATTCGGTTGTCTTGAGTTAATAGTTTTACTTTCACGTGAATGCATGGAGTTGCAGAAATCATGACTTCGGGTTCACCGTACATACAGGTGCCGCGCAAGTCTTTGCGTGGTTCGTTGGATTTTGTGATTGCAAAAATTCCCAGCAGTGCACCAAGCAAAGCAATGTCAGCGCTTGAGCCACTTCCAATTGGCATGACCGGATTGTAGTCAGTCTGATTTTGACGTTTTTCAGGGGTCAGCGGATAAGCTTCCTCTACCTTTTTTGTTTCATTAATTTGTAAAATAACCGGTTCAGAAACACTTTTAGAATTAAGTTTCGCTTTTGGCGGATGTGAGCAACTGGATAAAAATAAACAAAGAGCGATGATTAATTTGAGCATGTTTTAAGACTAATTAAGAGGGTGGTAGGAGTCAATTCGACCCCATTGTTCAAAAACTTATAAATTCATCTGCGCACTATTTAATAGTTGCGCAAAAAACTTCCATAGAGCCATCGCCCTTATAAGCTTTTACAAGACTATTACTGTCAGCGGGGCAAAAAGTTGTAGAGGCACCTGATTTTCCAGCCATAATTCTGTCGTCTTGTTTAAGTGGAGCCAGATCAACAACGTAATAGTTATATCGAACGGGGTTTTTAGCATAAGCCGAAATTTTGCTACCTTCGCGGTCTGCTTGATTTAAATCTACTCCATCGATCATGATTCGTGCTTTTGAATTGTCTTTTGTGTTAAACTCAACATTTATTTCTTTTTTTATTTTTGAGTTCGAGCTGCTGTCATATCCAACTGTAAATTCACCATTTTTGCTGACTTCGAATGGAACTACAAAAGCCTGAGCTGCAGTTGTAATTGTTAAGATAGCTGTTGCGAGGGTTAATTTTGTTATTGTTTTCATTTCAAGATCTCCTGTTTTAGTTACTAATTTATATATTAGTCATATTAAGTTTAAATTTCTAAGCTAAAGTACTTTCGTACGCATGGCCTTTTTCTTAACTCTCACATCTGGTTGCGAAGATGAGAAATAAGTCCTAATAGCCTGCTGTACATTTTTAGGAAATGGACGAGTCAAAGAATCTTTAACTCCAAGTTCCAAAGCACTTTCTTCGACTATTTTTATTCGATTATTTGGAGAGTCGTGAGTGTCTCTGACAGTTTCAGGTTCTTCAAGGATACCAAGCAGCTCATGAATCCCTTTCAAAGAGTAACCGGCATTAACGAGAAGACGGATGGAGCTCAAATCAGCTTCCTTTTCGATCTGATGAAGATGATCAGGCAGTAATTCTCCTGGCCATGGCTCATCACCTTCAGGATCATATTTTAGTTTGAGCTTTTCAAGTTCTTCTTTGAATTGCATTGTCACTTCTGGGTGCTTAAGAAGATGATGAGAAAGTTCATGGGTAAGTAGTGCAACTAAGGCATCCTCAGTCGTGAGTGCACCAAAATAACCTGAATCCAATACAAGTGTGCGAGAAATCAAAAAAGCATTGAGAGCTGTTTTCTCTCGGCTTGAGCAGTTCATGGTAAAGAACAAATTTTTTGTTTGTGATTCAATTTTTGATTTTGAAATTATTTTTTTTAAAAGATCTAATGTGTATTTTTGAAATAGAGCACATTCATCTGGACTTAAAATTTCGGGATCTACGACCATCTCTGATGCCGTTTTCCATTCTTGATCTACTTTTTTCTGAATACGAGGAGCTATGGTTTTAGTTGAAGATAACATGAGTGGTAAAATGTTTTCAGCTGATGCTGACGCATTAAAAGCTTGAGCTGTTAGGAATAAAAGAGATGGTAGAAGAAATTTCATTTTGAGTCCTTTATTGTAAGATGTTTTTGATACAATCAGCACCAACACATAAGTACTCTTCATTTGCTAAACATTTGAATACGTCTTTCCCGTCGTAAAGATTGATCTGATTTGCTTTTTGCCAATTAATAGTTGCAAAAGTTAAGGATCGTATGTTGAGCGAAGGAGTTAGTCCGATTGCAATCATTCCAACGTTACGCGATCGATCTAATTTTGAATCAACTTGGACGAAGCTTTGAAAATGGTATGCCGATTGATTTAAATCAAACCCAAGTGTTAAAGAATTGGTATGTTGAGTATCAATATCAAAATTATAAGTATTATAAAGAGTTACTTTATTAGTGTTGCTGTCTCTGAGTTTCACTTCGAATAAGACTTTGTCATCTTTTATAGAATGTTGAATCTCTGCTAATGAATGGGACTTCATTCGATACTGATGATCTTCCATGTCCTCGACAATTTTGTGATTACAATACAAAGGAAGGCCTTGAACGGAGGATTGGTTTTTAATTGCGTTAAGAATATCTTGGCCTGTAAATTTGCGAATAGCGAAATTAGACCTGGAGGGTTTTATAAATTGAGAATCAAAGCCACCATTCTCAAAGACTAGAGATGATATTTTTTCAATCAATTCGTTTCGGTATGTGGATGTCATCAATAGGTCATAGTTTCGGGAAAACTGAGCTCCTAGTTTTCTAATGTCTTGGTAGTCAGAGGGAGTCAGTAAGAGTGGCTTACGCGAATTAATACTTTCAAATTTTAGGCAACCTTCATAAAAGGGTTCTGCCCATTTGCATTGTTGATAAATAGATTCACTTTTGAAAATTTTAAGACCCATAAAAATTTCATGAACAAGCAGGATCACTTTTTCTTTAAAACTCATAAGATCATAACGATTTTTATCAATCCAAACTTCTTCAAAGTCCTGCAGAGCTCCTTGGGTTGAAGCAAAAGGAGTTCCAATTTTATCTTCTGACAGAGCAGGCAAGTGGATGGGAACGAGATACCATGTTTTTTTCTCTACTATTGATTTTATGATTTTGTTGAGGCTCTGAAATTTCACATCACCAATTAAGTTGGCAATTCTAATTGCTTGTATCATTTCAGGTGTGCCACTCATGTCCGAAGCAAAATTTTCAATTGGACGACCATCAAGTAAGTTTCCACCGCCAGCATCACCACCGCCAGAACTAATAAGACCTTTTTTCTTAAGTACGTTTTGAATAATAAATTTTTGTTCTTGTTGAGACAGGCTGTTGATCGTTGAGGACTTCTGCAGTGTTGATCTTTTGAATTCAAGACGTTTTTCGCTTACACTTTGAGATGTGTGTTGACCTTGTTGTGTACCAAATTGAGACAGCACAGGCTGCGCGTAAGCATTGAGGCGTAAGACAAAAATAATTAAAATGAATAGGACAGAATTTTTCATAATGATACACTCCAAAATTGCAACTTCGAGACCACAAAATGGGGGCATTATTGTCATCTCGAAGTTGTGTGAGGGGGGGGCTAAATTGCTTATTTTGTTTACTCCGTAATTCCGCAAGTCACAGAGATTCCTTCTTTTGTATCTGTAATTGTAACTCCACGGTTTCCCATTGCAGTTGTCTGGCTTTGGACGTTGCCTATGATAACTAAACTCGACAATGCAGCTACTTGGAAGAGCTGATTGTTTTTCGAGATGGCTGAAGTGTCCGGAACCACACGTGCAAATCCACTGTTGTCGACCAGAAGTGCTTCGCCAGACTTGAGATCTCCTTTGAATGTGATCGTTTGGTCATCCGACAAATTGAAGACGGAACCTTCAAATTTGTTGACCAAACAGCTGACTTTCTCTGCTGCTAATACGTTTACGCCCATTAAACTTACCATTACTACTAAGATTGCTTTTTTCATTTCGTTCTCCTTGTTTGTTGTTAAGTTGATCATTCAACTTGGAGTAATTATGCACTGCGTCCAATCTCTATTCCACATCAATTTTGTAAAATAGAAACAGAAGTTTTAACTTTTTGTAAAGATATAAACATTAAGTGCCGATATATAATTATGAGTATTTTCAACTACTTAAACTATAGAGCCTACTTAAAAGAGACTTTGAAGACGAAACCAAAGGGTGGCTATGGAGAGATGTCCAAGTGGGCCGCCAGTTGCCAAATCCATGGGGCTTTGATGAGTTTGATTTTAAAAGGAGAGCGAGAGCTTTCCATCGAACAAGCTTTCTCTTTAGGTCGATATCTTCAGCTGACCACTTTAGAGCTGGAGTATTTTATTCATCTTGTGCAATTGGAAAGAGCTGCAACTGGCGATTTTAAAAAACATATCTTAGACAAACTTCAACAGCTTAAAAGTGAAGCCACAAAAGTTAAAAAAAGATTTGAGCACGAGTCCGAACTGTCAGAAGAAGCACGTCTTATTTTTTATTCCAGTTTTCTCTACTCGGCTATTCGTCTTTTTTGTGACACTGAAAAAGAAGGTATCACTGTTGAACAGATGATATCAAAATTTAAATTACCTCGTGTGGAAGTGATTCCTAAATTGGATTTTTTAAGTCAAGTCGGTCTGGTAGTGGAAAATAAGGGGAAGTATAAAATGGGTCCGGCTCGCACTTTAGTCAGCAGAGATTCATTACATGTTCTTAAACATCACCAAAATTGGAGACTGCAGGCTTTACTTCGGTCCGAGAATTTAACAAATGATGAGCTTATGTTTACTTGCCCTATGGTTTTATCAAAAAGTGATTTTGTTAAGTTTAAACAAGAAATAACAGATCTTATTCAAAAATTTTCTAGTATGTTGAAAGATTCGAAAAGTGAAGATGTCGGGTGTTTCAATATGGATTGGTTTTGGTTGAATTCAAATTGAGGCTCATTTGTAACTCTTTATAGAAAATGGAAAACTCATCATAAATTGTGATTTTATTCCGATGGAAAGTTCCAAATTTTCTGCTGATTCTCGGGTTCCGCGATGAATGCCAACAACTTTTCCGAAACGATTGAGATAGGACCCTCCGCTCATTCCTGGTACAGACTTACCTTCGTAGTAAAATGTCGCATTGTTTGCGAGATCTGCTAATTGTTTTGATAACAAACTCACTGGGCTCAACTTAAGTTTTTCTGCCGCTTGATCGTAAGGCAGATACTTCCCCGTTGAAAAGTGAAGACTGAGATGAGAACCATCAGTTGATTCATTAGGATTCTCGGTAGGATAACCCAGAAGGTAGACGATCTCACTTTCATCGGCTTGAGCAATTTCAAGAGGAAGTATATCGGAAAGATCGGAATCAAGTTCAAGCTCGACAAAATCATAGTCACTTAGCAGAGCAGATTCATTTTTTGGGAAAAGATTCATCAAAGATAAATTAGATATAGTCACAGTATTCAAGTGCGGACTAATAAGAAACTGTCCCTTACTATTCACCAAAAAAATCGGTAACCGAGCGAGAGCTATCTTGTTCGCAGTAACTTTTGGAGAATCCTTGTTTGTATCTATTTTAATAATTTTTTTTATGTATTCGAAAAAGGGGTGATAGTTCGTATACAGATGCTTTCGGTCCTTCATAAGGAAAGCTGTTGCAGTCAACATTTCACGACTGACTGGACAATGAGTCATTTTTTTGTTTTTTTTGCAGACTTCGATTTGAGACGCAACGATATATTTCTCAAGATTTGAAAAAGGTATTTGCGGGTTAAAAAAGTCAGACATTTTCTTTTCCGTTGATAAATTAGTAACTTTCGGTCGATCTGCAAATATCAACAATAGAACTGAATCTGATGCGTGCTGAATCAATTTGGGTGCATGTGCCACCGGCAAAATTTTATTCTGTACTGGGACAGCTTCCTTGATTTTCGGTGCAGTCGAACATGCTGTTAATAAGGTTGCGATTCCAAACAATAAATAGTTTGCTCTTTGCATATTAGGTCTCCGATGTCATTTCTGGATTATGTGTTCTTAATTAGAATACATATGAAAACTTAATTGAGTTAGCATTTGAGCAATAATGCAATAGTTTTGTGGGGTGGAACAAGTCGGAAGTGGTGCGCGAGGGGGGACTTGAACCCCCACACCTTTCGGAACAGGCTTCTGAGACCTGCGTGTCTACCATTTCACCACCCGCGCGGCTGGAGATCATCAGTTAGCGAACCCCTCAGTTTTGGTCAATTAGTTTTTGATCCAGGTCATTTCGTGCTTATTGCAGCATAAATGAATGAGCTTCGAGCCAGGGATTTTAGCAAATATATCAGTAGTTTTGAAATCAGTGGGGCCTTTGTACTTAATCGTGCATAAAAATTTTAGTTTTGGATAAGCTTTTTGCCACTTTAAAACAAGTTCCAGTAAAGCTTCTGGCTCACAAATGATATCTGAAAATAACCATTCAGGATTTTCGATTGATAGGGGATCTAATTTAAAAGCATCCTTTTTTAAATAAGTGATGCGTTTTTTATCATTTAAAGAATCGTCCAAGGGAGCTTTATCCACACTGATCACCTGGCAACCCAGCTCGTGCAGGACCCATGTCCAACCCCCGGGGCAAGATCCCAAGTCTAAAACTTGAGTGCCAGCCGCTGGAGGTTCGGTGTGAACTGTTAAAGCTTCATAAAGTTTCTGGTAGGCTCTTGAGGGTGGACCCTGAAGGGCTTCTTTAATTCTTACAAAACCAAGCGGGTGACTAGAATCAGTTTTGGCGGAATACAAAAGAGTATTGCTATCAAGTAAAAACCAAAATCCATAATTTCTATTTGTAGGCTTTGCTAAAAAGGGAATTTCTGAAATTTTACGATTTTGCAAACCGTTTTGAATCAACTCTGTTCTTCTGTGTAATTGGTAAGAGTAAGCCCCCCAATAAAGATTTTCTGCTTTTAAGATTTTAATAGCGTCATTGATGGATTTGAAATTGACCTTTTTGAAGTTTTTCAGGCTTAGCTGGGCCCAATGAAAAGTAGCCCATTCATCTGAAAAAAAAAGACGACCCATTTGAGTCGTCAATTTTATTTTTTTAAACTTTATTTCACTTTCAAGTTCATTTTCATAATCTTCGAAAGCCAAATAAGCATATTTCATTTTTAAACTAAGCAGCTGCTTTTTGAGCAGGACCTAAAATCCCACGAGAGCTACAAACAGTTGTCAGGTCTCCCCAAAATTTTTCTTTTATTTTGTGATCTGCAGGGCCCATTTTCACTTTTGGAAAATCAGCTTTTTCAGCATGCATGGCAAAATCAGCTTCTGTGCAGCCGCGAACAATCTTAAGCATTAAATTGAAATGTAGGTCTGTGAATGATTTTTGATCTACCAACATCTTTCGAAGACCTTGCTCGGGGGTTTGATGCAGAAATTGGTAAAGACCTGCGTAATCATAGGAACTCATGTCGACTCCTTCTTGTTTGTTATTTCTGTTACTCTTATCGGCAAATTCTAAAAACAGTTAAATCGATCGACTTTGGTCTAGCTTAAGATAAGGCTTCAATATGACGTTAATAAGGTATGATTTATGCACTTCTGCTATTAACTGTTGCTGTACTATCATTTTTTTTGCAGCGGCAAATAAAGAAGACGAAGCATGTCTATAATCAGTTCAAACTCTCATCGGATATGAATATTCTTACCTCTGTTGAAAATCAAAAACTGTCTGTATTTCAGAAAGTCATACAAAATTCCCCAGATCTATTTATTATTGTCGATCAAAGTCTTCAAGTGGTCACAGCCAATACAGCAGCCTCAGAATATGGGTGGACCTCTTCACATTTATTTTCAGATGCTGAAGTGGCAGATACTTGCAAATTGCATTTTGATTCTGAAATCAAAAATGTTTTAAAAACAGGATCAACAACTGATGGTGAAATTCGTTTAGTCAAAACTACAAATGATGAGTGGAAATTTTATATGTATCATATTTTTCCCATCCGAGATGAGTCTGATACTGTTATAGGTGCAACTTTAACAGCCATTGACATCACCGCACAAAGATCTGCAGAGATAAAACTTCATCAGCAGTCTGAATTTATTCAAGGGGTCATGGATGCCATTCCAGATCCCATTTACGTGAAAAGTAGTGAATACAAATGGATTTATTCAAACCAAGCCTTTTCAAAATTGGTTGGGAAAAGCCTTAATGAGCTGACCAGTAAGAACGATTTTGAAATCTTTGACCATCAAGTGGCCCAGCTGATTCGTGCCTACGATGAAGAGGCGGTTAATGCTGGTCACCCCATCGAAATTGAGGAATCTTTAAAATTTAATAACAATCAAACGATGACTTCACTTTCAAAAAGAACCACATTTAAATTTCAAGATGGCAGACAAGTTATTGTTGCCATTTTAAGAGATATTTCTCAGCGGAAGCAGCTGGAATCTGAATTGCAAACTAGCCGAGCCAGACAAACAGAGGCTGCTAGACTTGCAACATTGGGCGAGACCGCTGGTGGCATTGCACATGAAATCAATAATCCCCTAAATGTAATTGTAGGCTTAGCAGAATTGATGAAAGCAACAGTAGAAAAAAAGGGTAGTATTGAAAAAGAAAAATTAAATGATTATTGTGACCGTCTAGTTAAATATTCCATGCGTATTGCAAAAATTATTAAAGGTTTAAGATCCATCTCACGGGATGCCAGTCGTGATCCATTTGCTGATGTAGAACTCAAAACAATTATTGAAGAAACGATCGAGTTTTCCCACCAGCAGTTTATCACCAGAGGAATTAAATTAGATTTCAGATTCCCAATGGAGCCCATTGTTGTTTACGGCCGTTATGCTCAGGTTTCACAAGTTGTGATGAATCTAATAAATAATGCTCGCGATGCGCTTGATGGATTATCAGAAGCCACAGTTTTTATTGAAATATTAGAGCAAAATTCTATGGGTATTATACGTGTTTGGGATTCGGGTGCCGGAGTTTCACCAGAAATTGAAGAGAAACTGATGACACCTTTTTTTACAACTAAACCAGCTGGAAAAGGAACTGGTTTGGGACTTAGTATTTCAAAGTCTATAGCCATCGAACACAAGGGGCATCTCATTCTAAATCGCAATATTTCAAATAGCTGCTTTGAATTACAAATTCCATTGGCTGAAAAAATTCAGCAGAACTCAGCGGCTTAAACGCAATCGACACATAATTTTGACTTTGTCCCGATCAACAGTGCCTTGTTGAACGAGGTTAAGCACTTTGTCATTAAAGAAAAAGTAACCTTTTAATTTTACCTCATCTTTGATGGTCCCATTTTTTACGAAGTGGTATTCATAATCATAACCAAGTTTATTTTTGCGATAGTCAGTCCAGTAAAGATCAAGCAATGTTCGTGTTTTATCAAAGCCTGATGTTTCTTCATCTTTGAATTGACCAGGAATATTCATCGGGTTCCCATTAATGGAAATTTGAGAGCACGAGTTTTGTTGAAATAGAAATTCAATTTCTCCTGCTAAATTTCCGTATTGTTGACTTTGATAAATGCAATCACCAGCCCATTTGCCGTTGAGTTGTAAACATTGTTGATTTTGTGCAAATGTAAACTTCGAAAAGAGAATTAAAATTAAAAATTTCATTTTGATCTTTCAGTTAAAATTTGAAGCCAGTGTTTTTTGTCAGCAGGAATTTGTTCAGGTGCCATGAAAAGTCCAGTACGAAGTCCACCATCGTAGGCCGAGCTACCTTCAGAAATATTTTTTTGCTGTAAAATAAACTGCAAAGTTTGAAAGGCTTTTTGATTATTTTCTTTCATCACCTTTATAACTTCTTCCACAGTAACATGAGGTCTTGAGTCATCCCAACAGTCATAATCTGTTACAAAACAGCAAGGTAAGTAAGGTAGTCCTGCTTCCCGGGCTAGGGCGTATTCAGGAAAGTTAGTCATTCCAATAATATCAGCTTTCATATCCCTGTAGGCATGGCTTTCCGCCTTCGTTGAAAAATAAGGGCCTTCAATACAAATATAAGTTTGACCGTAATGAATTTCAAAACCCTGAGCTTTAAAAGCTCCTTGTAAATTGAGAGCCATTTTTTGGCATATAGGTTCAGCTAAAGAAACATGCCCTATTAAGCCTTCACCAAGAAAAGTATGTTTTCTTAGTGATTTTGTTCGGTCAATGTATTGGTAGGGTACAACCATGTCACCTGGCTTGAATTCTTTTCTTAAAGACCCAACGGCACTAAATGAAACTAAGGCTGTAACACCATTTTTTTTCATCGCAAATACGTTGGCTCGGTAGTTCACTTCACTAGGTAAATGTTCATGATGATCCCCGTGGCGCGACATAAATAGGAACTCTTGAGTTCCTATTTTAACTTTTTTAAAACCACTTGAGGCTAATCCAAAAGGAGTTTCTCTGTCTAGCAACTGAAGAGTTTCGAAGGCTTCAAATTTTTCAAAACCAGATCCACCAATAACACCAATCATGATTGATTCCTTTTTTTAAAAATTCCTTGATCCACTTGTTTCTTTAAAAAAATTCCTGTTTCTAGAACCCAAGCCGACGTGAGTTCAGCGGGAGTCACGTCAAAAGCAGGATTGTAACATAATGTATTTGCCGGGGCCCATTGTGTTTCTCCGAGATGACCTTTAAAGCCCATGACCTCAGAATTTTTTCTTAGCTCAATATGAATATGGGATCCATTTTGACAATCGGGATCGACGGTTGTGGAAGGAGCTACGACATAAAACGGGATTTTGTGGAAATGACAATGCACTGCCAATCCGTAGGTTCCAATTTTATTTGCAAAGTCACCATTAGCAGCGATTCGATCTGAGCCTACAAAGGCTTTAGTTACTTTTTTAAGACTCATCAGGTGAGCTGCCATGTTATCTGTAATAAGAGTCATGGGAACTTTATGTTTTTGCAGTTCCCATGCTGTGAGTCTGGCACCTTGAAGTAAAGGGCGAGTTTCATCGACGTACACATGGATTTTTTTTCCTGAATGATGAGCATGGAGGATTGCGCCCAATGCCGTTCCGAGGCCTGCAGTGGCAAGGCCACCAGTATTACAATGTGTGATGATTTGATCACCATCTTCAATCAGCGATGATCCGTAGTGACTTAGTGAATTACAAAGTTGCACATCCTGATGAAAGATTTCAACGGCTTTATCCACATACTTCTGAACGTCGGTGCCTTCTTGTAATAGTGGTTTCATCAAGTCCAAACAATTCATCAAATTGACAGCTGTCGGTCTTGATTCATAAAGCAATTGAAATATCTTTATTAACTCATCAGTGGACTTCGTTTGTGTTGCGGCTTGTGCCAAACCAAAGACAGCGGCTATTCCAATCAGTGGAGCACCGCGAACCCGTAAGGATTGAATACATTCAATCAGTTGAGTTGTGTTTAAGATTTGAATCCAAAATTCAGAGTGGGGTAATAAAGTTTGATCTAAAAGTTCGAATTCTAATAACTTTTTTGAAGAAGAATAGCGAAATTTAAGTGCTGTGGATTCACAGTTGATCACAACAGAACCTCACCGATATGTTTTCTCATTGCATAAAGATGTTTCACTTCTTCATCTGGAAGAACAGTAATTCCCCCCAGCTGATGAGCCGCCATCAAAACTTGTGCAGAATGTTCAATTCTTTCCATGCCTCGGTAGGCCTCTTCTAAATCTTCACCCCAGGTTAAGGCTCCATGGCGACGTAAAATCAAAGCACGATGCCCAGGAAGAAAAGTTTTTAGAACATCTCCCATGGCTTGAGTTCCTGGCCTAGCGTAGGGGGCTATGGGAATTCCACCGGTCGCTAAAATGACTTCAGAAAGAGCTTCTGCAGGTAGTTGCTGTAATTCAGGCTTTGCAATGGACCAAGCTGTAGCCGTGACAGGGTGTGCATGAACCACGGCCCTGGCCTTCGAGCAACTTTGATAGATTTGCAGATGCATAAGTTTTTCAGTTGATGGTTTACCTTTGATGGCATTGCCTTGCAAATCCATCAAAGCCATATCATCAGGGTGCATGAATGCTTTTGCCTGACCAGAGGGAGTAATAAGAATTAAATTATCGTTCAATTTAACACTTAAATTTCCGTCAGCCGCAGCTAACATATTTCGGTTGTGCAACCTTTGGCAGAGCTCTAAGAGTTTTCGCGAGTGGAGGCTTAATTCTGAACTTGTCATGCAGCTTTCATAACCTCATGATAGACTTATGTCACCTTTTGACCTGGAAAAAACTCTACTGATTATGGCTTTACCATTGGAATCCCAGGGTCTCTTTGAAGCTCAAGGGATTGAGATTCAATATACTGGAGTTGGGAAAATCAATTCAGCAATGAAGCTGACGCAATTAATATTAAAAAAGCGACCCAAGCACATCCTTAATTTGGGTTCTGCTGGCAGCAGGCATTTTGAAATTGGAACTTTACTAGAAGTAGAATCCACAGTGCGCAGGGAACCCGTCCTGCCTTGGATGCAAAAAGCTTTGAAGTTAAAAACCTTTACTGATCTTTCAAAGGTCACCTGTGCAAGTGCTGACTACATTGAAGTGGGAGAATCCAGTTTGCAGTGGCAACTGATGGACATGGAAATTTATAGTCTGGCCCATGTCAGCCAAGAATTTAATATTCCCATCTCGAGTGTTAAATTTGTCACCGATAATTCTGATCAAAATTTGCGTCGTGATTGGGATTCTCAGTTAAAAGCCTGTGCAACAAAACTGCTAGATTTTTATTTGTCTTTAAAAAGCTGACGAACGATTCGGGCCGTTTCTAATAGACTTGTAAAGCTGGAACCTGGGTGTCCAGGTTGGCTGGGGTGCATGATTTTTATCTCATCACCAAAGAAGGAAGAATTGGATAATCTTCCTTTGGAATTCAATTCTCCGACAAGGATGACTCCCTTGACCCGACCCATCACAGTTTCACTGACGGGAAGAGCTATTTCAGATGGGTTCTGACTTTCCCCACTGGCAGCCACAACATAAATTCCATTTTTAATTTTTTTTTCTAAGAGTGAGATCACATTTTTATATTTTGCCTCAAAGGGAACGTTCCAACTGAAGTGAATGATTTTGATTCCAGCCGGCAAATCATTAAGCTGAGACTCTAATTTTTGAATATCAACTTTTCCATCTTGATCAAAAAAATCATGATGTAGGATTTGACAAGTTTGACAGAACGAAATTTCTTTTTTTAAAAACTGATGAACAGCTTTTCCGTGAGGATGATTCAAACCTGAATCAAACAGCGCTATTTGCACTTGAGCCCAGCTGATGGCTGGGCTCAGTAAAAGGATTATTAAAAGTCGCATTAATTATTGGGACCACTTTGGCAATAAGTGCTGTTTCTATTATTTTCACAGAAAAGATCCTTAATACTTCTAGCATTAACAAAACTTCCATGACGCTTGTCTAATACTAATTCAGCTCTCCATTTTTCTTTGTTTAATTTTGTTTCAATGACTTTAATCAACTGTGCATAACTTTTACCCAATTGAATGGCCTGAGCTGATTTTCTTCCTGCTTCACCAATCATGCGCTTACCGACTCTGAAGATTTTATTCTTTTCAGAATTATTTTTATAAAAGTTGCCAGTTCCTAGTAGCTCTGCAGAGACCATTTCATCTGTAAGATCATGAACAATCAGTGCCATTTGAGTGTTCGGCTGATTAGAAGCTAATCTCATTTTATTTTCAAAACTTGATCTTAAAACATCAATTCTATTCATAACAGATTGAACCTCAAGATCTGTCAAAGATAACATATCGAGTCCAATGACAGCCACTTGTGCTGTGCTTTCACTGATACCATTTCCTGATGTGATAACACCCATAACACCAGAGGCAGAATTCAAAGCATAGGAACCTTTTAAGCTATTAGTTCTTAATACACTTATCTCGCCTTGGTAATTCATGTTAAGGCCGTTTAATTTTTCAATTCCAATCACTTGTCCATTAAGATTCTGCGATTGCAGTACAGAAACACCTGCTGACTGCATGATCACTTGGCCTAGTGGTGAGCGATCCAGTTTTGAACCCCAAACAATGACAGATCCGTTTTTGGCTATGAAATCTTTTAAAACAGCAGCTGTTTTAGCATCCACTTCGGAATTCAAATCAGCGAGAACATGAATGACTTTGCTTTGGTAGCTTGCAATTTTCGTAATAGAGTCAATGGATCCATCAACACGCAAATCCCAAGTGTCCAGTTTGTCCACTCCGAAAAGTTTTTTACCAGCACCAAGTGCTAAGTTAGAACTAATAATCAGGCCCTTGGAATCAGCTGTGGGTGTATGTTTTCGAATGATGGTCATTTTCATAGATTCAAACATGGCAAACTGATCGCTGCCTTGAGTGGTTGTAATTTCAAGAGGAGACTCTTCAAACCTGGCTTCCATTTTTCCAGTTAAAATTAAATTCAGTTCTTTTTGTTCACCAGCTTGCAACTGAGCTTGCAATTGATTTTGTGATTGCTCCACTTTTGAATTATCAACCAGAATTGATAAGTTTAAGTTTTGTGCTTTTTTAGAGCGATTGAGAACTCTGACTTTCACTGGCGTTGCCACTCCTGGAATTAAAATTCCATCAAAGTTAATCAGTTTTGTCAGTGTGGGATATTGAACACTTAAGCTGATTCTTTGAGAAGCATGCACAATAGATCCACTTACAGCTTGTAGTGTAGCCTGTAAGTTAGAGCCATCGACAGCCGATCTTGTTACCAATGATTGGGTGGGAACTACAACTGTTGCATCACTTTGCGCAGGGATGGATCCAGTCATCATTTTTAACTGTGTAAGGCTTAAAGCACCTTGAGCATTCAAGATTTCAGACTGTAAATCTGATTTTGCTTTCAGTCCGAAATTTTTAAGTTTCATGACAACTGCTAAGGATTCACCTGGACGATTTATACCATCAACATCCATTTCTTTTAATTCAAGGGAAGTCACTTGAATGACAGCATTGTTATCATAGAGGTTCTTGGCGCGAGCTTGTCCGGCAGCAAAGGCTTTACGCTTTTCAATCTCGATGTTGGCAGCGTAACTGGCCTGGAAGCCTTCCTTATAACCTTTAGCTTTAGATGCTGTTCTGTTTCCATCTTTAAATCCACGTGCTCTTTCGGCCGCATCCAATTTAAATTTTTCAAAATTTTGATCATAATAAAATTTGTAAATCACAGCATAACGAACTCTGTAGTTCGCATCATACTCAACTTGATAAGTGTCTCTGTATCCTGTGTCATAGCCTGATTTTTCAGAGTCAGCATAACGTTTAGAGTAATTTTCATCGTAGTTTCTTCTGTAACTTGAAGAGTAGCTGGAGTCATACTCTCTGCGGTAAACAGATCTGTAGGTAGAACTTAGTTCCGTTCTATAGGCACGGTCATAAGCAGTGAGGTAATAAGTTTCTAATCTAGGATGGGGAATCACTCCGGGTTGAGGTCTGTAGTAACGATCATCACCCTCTTCAGAAAATCGACCTTGAAGTCCTTCAAACTTTTTAGCTAAATTAGAGTCGCCAACAATGACTTTATTAAGTGGGGCTGAGAGGTATTCTTTTTCTTTAGCATCATAACCCAAAGGCTCTTGAGGTTTAGCATCATCGATAGCTTTAACTAATCCTGCAGCTTCACCTTCTTTTCGACCTAATGCATAAGCCTCACGGTCACTTCCAGTTTCTTCACCATGCTTAATGCCTTCGTTTAAACCTAAGTTATAAGCGTTAGCTAAACCATCAGTTTGCCCACGAGCCAATCCATCTTTTTTTCCATTCACTTGGGCTGCTTTTTCAGATTCCGCGATGGCATCTTCAGTGGCCTTTGATTCGCCAGCAGCATAGCCAGTGTTATAATCACGTTTGCGTCCATCGGTGATCCCTTGCTCACGGCCACGTTGAGTTCCTTCATTTTGTCCATCTCTGGATCCTCTTGAGGCTCCAAGCTCTGATCCTTCAAGCTGACCGTCCATAGAGCCTTGTTCAATGGCTTGATCCTCTAAAACTTGTTTAGCGATTTCTATATTACGAGCTACTTGATTGTAGTTTCTTTCAGCCACTTCCACTTCACGTGAGCGACTTTGAACTTCGTCACGACTGATGTCACGAGCTCTTTCGCGCTCACGAGTTTCCCTACGTGCTGATTCGGTTTGCCTTTGTAAATCACTGATGGATGATTCTAAGTTTTGTGACTCACGGCGCTTGGATTCAAGGCTTCGGCCGTTGCTTGTTAAATCACTGCGGGATTTTGCAAGCTCTGATTCAGACTGTGAAAGTTCACGGCCTTTGGCAGTTAACTGAGAGTTCAAATTATTAAGAACTTGGGTTTGGCTTTCTATTTGTCGAGAGATTCTTTGTTTTTCTTCATCAGTTGTAGCCTGGGAAAGCTTAGAATTAAGATCTGCAATCACTTGATTAGTGGAATTGACTTGGCTTTGCAAACTGTCCTGTTCGCTTTTAATTTGGGGTATTTTTCTTTCCAATTGAGCTATTTGTTGCTGATTTTGAGAGATTTCATTTTGCAATCGAGATTCATCACGTTTAGCAATTTCTAATTGTCTTGATTGCTGCTGGAGATTTTGATTAATACGGTTTTCTTTTTCGACCGCCTGATTGTAATCTCTGTTAATTGATTCAAAATTTCTTTGTGCATCAGTTAGTCTACGATCAGCGTCTCTTTTTAAGCTTTGATATTTTTCCAGATCATAGTCGTCGTAGCGAAAGCTGGGCAGGCTAGAAGTGGCCTGAGCCCGAAACTTATTGATGGGTCTGCTTTGTGAGTAGGCTGCAGTTTGAAATACGAAACTAAGCAAAATGGCAAGTGATAGAGAGGACTGAAATTTCACGGGAGACTCCTTAAAACTTTAAATTTTGGGGTCACTTTGACCCTAAAATAGAACTCAAAAGCCCATATTGCATGTCTTAAGCCAAGTTTTCCTCTGATACTTTTTTGACAGGGATTCATTTCAAAAAAAACTATGATATGTATAAACAATGAACAAAATCGATAAGAATCAGCTGCTAAAAAGTATGATAGAAGTCCTTGAAGTCGACTTACAGGCATTAATAGAGGCAGCCAAGGCGTCCCATGAGGCAGCCACCAATGAAGAAAGCCAGCCTGAAAACGAATATGATACCCGTGCACTGGAAGCTTCTTATATAGCCGGTGCTCAGTCTAAACGGGCTTTTGAAATCGAAGAAGCCCTTAGTTATTGCCGAGGTTTACAAATCCGTAATTTTAGCGCAACTGATCCTGTTCAGGTTTCAGCAATCGTAGAGCTTGCTAACGAAGATAAAAAGCAGATTGTTTTCTTGATGCCTAAAGGGGCGGGAATAGCTCTGGATTATAATGGAGCTAAAATTAAAGTGATCACTGGGCAAAGCCCCTTGGGCCGGGCTTTATTAGGGCAAAAAAAAGGCCAAGTGATCACTGTGGATACTAACAAGGATTTCATTGAGTATGAAATCCTTGATGTTCAATAATGACTAAAATTGAGTATTGGCTTTAATAACAGCCGTCGTGCAAATGGATGAAGAAGGTCCAAATGAACTGCCTTCTTCGCACTTTCCGTCAATTGCATAGGAATTACTGAAAGAAGCATCCCCAGCTGTGCAGCTATTAATAGCATCTTGAAGTTGTCCTTCTTTAACAATGACAGTTCTTTGAACTGCACCTGTGCAGTTGTTAAATTGATAAACTGTCACTGCTTTTTCTTGAGAATAACGGGGAGGACGAGTTCCATCTTGATTATTGCCACTGGCTACCATTGCATCAATCAAAACATTTCCAGCGCAAACAGCATCATTAAATTGGCAGCGGCTCATGCGCTCTTTTGCGACTCGAGCGTCTTGTCTGGACAAAGCAAAAACTGATGTTGCACCTAGTAATAAACACATAACTATTTTAATCATAAAATCTCCTCATCGGGTTAGTTGAGCTTCTATAGCAGAGAATTTTTCAAATATCATCTGAAGTGTAAATTTTGGACTCGATGGCGATTTATACCCCTGCTGAAGTAGTAAATTCAATTCTACGCCATTTCATGAATGGCTGAAACCTTGCAAGTTCAGACAAAAAGAAACACTTAACAAGGAGTCACTATGAATTCAGAAATTAATGGTCAAAAGAAGCACGAGAATCAAAAAGATCAATCTATGCAGAGAGATGAGAAGAAAGAAAGACATTCATCTGATCAATCATCATCTGGACAATCAGGTCATTCTGAAGAAAAAGATGATCAACGCATTGGTTCTAAAAGTAATTATGAAAAACCTTTGATGAATCCACAATCTAATCGTGATTCTGGTTCTGCACAAAACAAAAACGAAAAAGCAGACAGAGCTTAATTGCTAGAAAGTGTGGGTCTCTATGAAAATAAAAAGTAACATTATATTAATGTCGATCATGTTTGTCTCATTCGGGCTCGCACTTTTTGCTCAGACAAACACAGATAATTCAGACTTTAATAAAGGAAATCCCAATGTGGGAATACTAACTTCTGATCAACAAAGTAATAGCGAAAATGATATGCAGATTACAGCACAGATTCGGCGTGAAATTATGAAGCAGAAGAATTTTTCTACTTATGCACAAAACGTTAAAATCATTACGACCAATGGAAGTGTTGTATTGAAAGGTCCTGTTCGTTCTTTATTTGAACAGAACAGCATAATGAAATTTGCCAACTCCGTTGCTGGGGCGTCAAAGGTCACAAATGAGTTAACAATTACAAAATAGGAGTTTTTTATGAGTGGAAAAAGTAAAGCTGTTTTAGGAATTTATAAATCTCGTACGGCTGTGGAAATTGCTGTTGATGCATTAAAGTCAGATGGATTTTTCGCATCAGAAATTTCTGTCCTCATGCCTGACCGAGCAGGTTCACAGGATTTTGCTCATACTAAAGGAACAAAAGCTCCTGAGGGTGCAGCTACTGGTGCCGGAACGGGTGCAGTCGTAGGTGGAACACTAGGATTATTAGTTGGAGTTGGTGCTTTAGCTATCCCAGGTGTGGGTCCTTTCATTGCAGCAGGTCCTATCATGGCAGCATTAGCTGGAGCAGGCGTGGGTGGCACAGTGGGTGGAGTCACAGGAGCCTTAATAGGAATGGGAATACCCGAGTATGAAGCCAAGCGCTATGAGGGCTTTTTGAAAACAGGCGGTATTTTATTGTCAGTTCATACTGACTCTTCTGAGGAAGTTAAAAAAGCGAAAGAATGTCTAGAGCGCACTGATGCAGAAGATATATCTGTAACATCAGAGAGCAGGGACACATCGAAGCCAACTTTTTTTAAAGATCGAGACAATGACTCAAGGATTGGAACTCTTTAGTTCTGAATACATACACAGGAGTTCAAAGTCTTTTAAGGCCGTCTTTGACTGAAAATTTCGAGACGGCCTATTTTTATTTCAAATAGGGTTCAATTAAAAATTGAACTAAAGGATGATCGAGTCTTAGTACATAATTAATAACGCCGTATTCGCCGTCCACTTCATTTCTTTCGGCTGCATTTAAAATTCCTACAATTCTATCGTTTTCAATTAAAGGAGCTCCTGAATCTCCAGATGCAGCAAAGCTTCTGGCTTCATTGGAAAGTAACAGATAATGATTTTCACTTTCCTTTGAAATTTTTGATTGACCCCAATTTTTTCTAAACTCAGTCCATCGTTCTAGATAGGCCATCACATCAACAAAAGGATTTTTTTCTGAACCGTAGCCAACGTATTTTAAAATGCTATGAGCACGTGGTTTGAAATCTATACTGAACTCCACTGTTCCTATTTCTTCTTGAAATTCGATCAGAGCAACATCCAAGGGGTTTACAAGTTGGTTTTCATTGTGTTGATACCAATTTGTTATAACCTTGGCTTTATTCATATCTTCAATTTTTTGATCTTTGGATTGGTGCCAATAAACGTAGTCATTTTCAAATACACAATGGCCTGCTGTTATAGCAATTTTTTTTGTAATAAAAGTCGCAGTACATTTTGAATAATCATTTTCCTTGGGACTCAGCTGCAAAATTCGAATGACTGAAGGGTAGTCTTCATTGTCTAAAACTGAGCCATTGACGATGGCCATGGCATTTGAAGTAAAAAGTGAGATCAATAAAAGCAATCGCATAGGTGGATAGAAGTGCAATCCAGGGACCTGGGGAACTGGATTACATTGGATTAAGCATGTTAAAAGCTGTCAAAATTTTAGTCAGTTGGAAATGGGTTTATGAAATTGACTGATTCCTTGGTTATCAACCACGTCCATCACCATATGATAGCGATCAGTGGGGCCATGGTTCACAACCCGGTGAAGTCGATTGACTCGGACTAGATAAGCTTGGCCGTTAGCTGGAATGTGCTGACGATCAGTTTTAGAAATTTCGAAAAAACATTCCGGATTTGTAAGAATAGGAATATGCAATCTAACAGCGTCAATATGATCGGGTGAGTCCCGATGCCAAACAGATTCTGAATGGGCTAATAGCTTAATGATTCGAGCCCTTTTAGGTTCAAAGCCATTTTGAATAATAGATTTAATCACTTCATCTAAGTAGCCCGTGCAAATTTCTGTGGGAACAACATATTCAGAAGTTTTTTTTCCACCTAATTTTTGTAAGGCTTGAAGCTTTTGTTCGTCAGTGAGGCCATCTTTTATGGCTAAAAAACCAGCATGCCAACCATCTTTATAATGACCATCAGATGAAAGCACTGACCAACCACCAAATTGAGGTGATTGTTGAGCGGGCTCGAAGGCCAACACATGATCTTTTAAGTGCTGTTGAAGTTGTTGAATATCAAAATGTAAATTTATTGGTTCAAATATCATTTCATCACACTAACACAAATCGAAGGAAAGTTGACAACTTGAGAGATAAGAGAGTTAATTATTTATGCAAAGAGTCAGCCTGTTTATTGTTAATTTCTTGTTTCTTCTACCCTTAGTTTGTTTATCAGAAGTTCTAACTGTCAGCTCCATCGAGATTTCTGGCAATCATAAGACTAAAAGTAGCGTGATCCTTCGTGAGCTAAAAATAAGACCCCAAGATAAGATAAGTTTAGTTCAAATTGATGAGGGAATCAGTCGCCTCAAAAGAACGGGTTTATTTTCAACAGTTACCTATCAACTTATTGATCAAGATTTACAAAATAAACAACTCGTAGTTCAAGTCACCGAAAAATGGACAACCATTCCTATATTAAAAGTCAATTCGGGTGGTGGTGTTTCACAATACACTGTCGGTGTTTATGACCCTAATATTTTTGGTGAATATTTAGAAGCGGGCTTACAGTACGAAAACTTGGAAGGGGCTGGATCCGGTGTGGTTTGGTTTAAAAACCCAAGATTTTTAGGCCAAGATCAGGGGATCGATTTACAGTACTGGAATACAAAAAGAATTCGTATTAAATATGATCAAGAAACAAGTGGGCCTAATATTAAAAATGGTTTTCTGCAAGAGAGAGAAAAAATCTATGCTGATTACTTTAAAGAATTTGCAAAAGATAAAATTGCTAGAATTTCAATTGATTACAATAAAGATCAATTTTCCACAAGATTACTATCTGACGAAGTATTAAATGAAATTGGGTCTAACCTTGCACTTCCACCCGAAACAGAACTCTTTATAACTAAATTAGGACTGGAGTTTGGTAGCATCAATGGCGATCCGCAATCATTGAGTGGATCCTTATTGGGGTTTTACTTTGGATACGCCGAGCCACTTAATTCGAAAGTGGAATCATTTGTTCAAGGGGACATTAGTTTTAACTACTATAAGCCAGTTTTACCTGATTGGCAGTTGGCTCAACGTATTCTTATAGGATCGACGACAACAGATGTGCTTCAGTATTGGCATTATCTAGGGGGGCTGGACCGAATCAGGGGCTTTGCAGACAATCGATTTTCAGCTCGCCATTATGGATTGAGCAACTCAGAAATCAGATATCTTTTTATGCAAAAACCCAGTTTTCTAATACAAACAATTGGTTTTCTAGATTTTGCTATGGTCGCTGATCAGTTTTCTGCACTTAATCAGATTCATGCAGCAAGTGTGGGAACAGGTGTAAGAATCATTCTACCTAAGTTTTATCGGTTTGTAGTTAGGCTTGATTATGCAAAGCCCATCATTAAAAACGACACTATGAATTTAAGTCTCGGAGTTCAGCAATTTTTTTGACGTATTTTAATAAAATCTTGAAGCTCATTTAAATTATAGGGCTTTCTAAAAATCTTCAAAAAATGAGCTTTTGGGACGACTTCTAAATCTCCAGTGATCAAAATTTTAGCAATTTCTGCATTCACAGACATGGCCACATGATCACCTGTCGTATTAGGTAATCGGTAGTCTAAAATGAGTAAGTCTGGTGAAAGTTCTTGTATGGCTGCTATTGCAGCTGAATGATCCGTAAATATTTTAATCATGCGATCGGGAGCCGAGAAACAATCGACAAATAATTCTAATAATTCGGGTTCGTCATCAAGGTAATAAATTTTAAATGGCATTTTTCAGGCCGTCGATATGGACAGGAAAGCGAATTTCGAAACAAGTATTAGCAGAGGATTTATTAAGACTTATTTCTGCCTTGTGATCATCTAAAATTCCCTTAGTGATCGAAAGGCCTAAGCCAGTGCCTTCGCCGACAGGTTTTGTGGTAAAGAATGGATCAAACAACTTACTCTCAATACTCGCACTAATTCCCAATCCAGAGTCTTCCACTTGTAATATGACTTGATGACCTTGATCAAAGATTCTGATGATAATCCATTTCTCATTTAAATTTTTAATGGCATCTAAACTATTAGTTACTAAATTAATTATAACTTGTTCAATTTCAAGTTGATTACAAAAGACAAGTGACTGGCTTGTGTTTTCCATAGTCAACTGTGTGTGGTTCATTTTCGCTTTGATTTCTAAAATGTATAATGTTTCTTGGACAATTTGATATAAAAGCTGTGGTTTTCTTTCATTTTGATCACTCATGCGTGCAAACTTCTTAAGACCATGAACTATTTTTGCTATTCTTTCAGTGGCTTTAAGCATGACTTCTAATTTTTTATTTAATTTTTCATTGTCTGTGGCACTTGAAAGTAAAATTTGTAGATTTCCAGATACAATAGCAAGGGGGTTATTTATTTCGTGAGCAACTCCAGCTGACATTTCACCCAGGGATGCTAACTTCGCCGTTTGAATATTTTTAAGTCTTTGAATGTTTAATGATTCCTCAATTTGTACTGTTTCAGTGACATCTTGACCTGTTCCATTTAAGGCGATGATATTTCCATTCGGATCCTTTGTCGCTTTACCTATGGCTTCTAGCCAAACAGTTTTGTCAGGATGAACAACACGGAATCGAAATTTATAAGGAGTTCCATTTTGAATACATTCGTTAACAGTAGAGCTCCATCTTTCTTGATCATCAGGATGAATAGTTGATTTATGTTTTTCAAATGAAGGAGGACCCAGTTCAGGATTTTCAGGAAAAAGTTGATACATTTGCTGAGACCATTTTATTTCTTGAGTCTTGAGATCAAATGACCAGTTCCCTAATTTTGCGACTTTTTGTGATTCAGTAAGCATCTGTTCGACACTTTTTTGCTCGGTTTGATCAAAAATAATACCTATCAGATTTCCACTGCTGGATTCAAAGGAGCCTCTTTCCCAAACCTGTTTGATCTCACCGCTTTTTGTAATGATTCTGTAGTTAATATCAAAGTCTATTAATGATTCTATGGATTTTGAAATTGTATTTGAGACAAATTTTAAATCCTCTGGATGTATAATTGAGGCATAAGATCGAACCTGGTCATTTATAAAATCAGTCGAAGGATAGCCACTCAATTTTTCAATAAATGAACTAATATATTTCATCGTCCAATTTTTATTACTCAAGCATTCATATACAGCAGCCGGTGAGTGATTAAGAATTAAAGATAATTGATTTTTTAAATTAACAGACTCTGTTACATCTTGAATGGTGCCGCGCAATTTGTACAATTTGTTTTCATTATTATAAACAGGCTCTCCAGCACACTCGACCCATTTATTAGTTCCTTTTGCAGATCTAAATTTAAGAACTTCTCTGAATGGAATGCCTAAAATACAATTATGTACCGCTTGATCAATTCTTTTTTTGTCGTCTCCAGTGTAGAATTCTATTCCCATTGCAACACCAGTGGGTGTTCCTTCAGGAATTTCATGAATTTTATAAGTTTGAGTGGTCCAAATCGATTTTTGTGTTTCAATGTCGACTTGCCAGCCACCAATATTAGTCATCATTTGTAGGTTTTCTGAAAGTTTCATTATTTCAGAAATATCATCTTTTTGGGCTTTAACTTTTTTTAAAGCACGCCATAAAAAATAAAGGCTTATGGATAAAGCTATGATTTTTGCTACGGTCCAAAACTGCATAATCTATTATCGACATTAGCTATAAATTAGTACAGTCCAGCCTAGTATTAAATTTATCTAAGCAACTTTAAGATCCTTTAGGTGATCTTCAATGCTTTTCTTGCGACTTTCAGAAACTGACTTCCAGAACTCATTATCGGCTTGAAAGATTTCGATATGAATTTCAAAGCCGAGTATTTTTTTAATTTTTTTTTGTGAATCTATATGTGTATAACTATTTTGATTCGAAACAACTGTCTTTACTATTTGTTTCACTGGATCATAGTCGACGTAATTGGATCCCAAAGCAGTTTTGATTTCATTGTTCAAATCAAAACGACTGATCCATTGTCCATTTGTTGTTTTGATTAAATCAGAATCGCGACCTTTTATCAGAATTTTGTCGTTAATTTGGACGGCTAAATCGGAAGTATTAAAAAATCCTTCTTCACAGGTTATTTTATTATTCCAAAAACATGGATAATGAGTCTTTACCCAAAGCTCTTGTAATTGATTGAACTTAGAAGGCCTTAACAGGACTTCACAACCTGCGGGTCTTCCATCCATAAGTACTCCTGGACCTGCCTCTGTTAAGCCATATCCTTCAATGATTTCTTTTAAAGCAGTTTTTCCCCAATCTAAGGTATCTTTAGATAGGTAGGCACCGCCGAAGTGAACCTGAACTTGTGATAGGTCTGTATTTTGGTTTCTTTGTCTTAAAGCTTCTAAAACTCTGGGTACACAGGCGAGATGTTGTATTTGATAATTTTCAACACACTTCAATATTTCTTGAGCACTGGAATTTCGAGAAATAATAAGAGTTTGCTGATTATAAATTCCTAAGAGTAAATCAAGAACAAAGCCAAAGCTATGTGTCCAGGGCAAAGTACAAAGCCTGGGTTCCTCAGGCTTGAGATTTAAAATCTTGGAATGAACTTCCATTTGGTGAATCAGCACAGTTTCAGAAAGTCCTACAATCTTTCGACTAATTGTTCCACCAGTTGCTAAAAATACAGAGATCTCTGGATTTGTTTCTGCCATTTTAATGGATTTTTGTTTCTCTTCCGGTGTCAATGAATGGCATGGAAAAAATCGATACTGTCCAACAATACAGGCCACTAAATCGACAAGAAACTCAAACCCATTAGGCTTTTCACAAAAATAGAGATCTCCTTTTTTATAACCTTCATCACGTAATTCATGGCGACGATCATGGGCCCTGCGCCACAAAGCAAGACCCGAAAGCACGTCATTATCTTTGGCACTAAAAAAAACAGTTGGTGATTTAAGCTTATCTGCCATTATTTTTTTTAATTGCTCAAAGGGTTCCATGATTTATCCTACTTTTTTTAATTGATCGTTACCAAACATAGAAGCTTCAAAAACAGCTGCACCTAAAGCTTTCGCTTTGAGTCTGAGTTCTTGGATTTCCTGTTGATAACGTTCAATTGTTTTTTGGTGCTCCATTTTTTCATCAGTCAATGAAATGACTTGAGCTTCTAAGCTTTCTAAGCCTGCTTGTGCAGATGCAGGAGACATAATCCAATGACTACGCTCTTCATACATATCACAAAGTTGAGCCTCAAGATTTCGAATCGATTCATGAAGTGCAGAGGGGTCTCCATGTTCTTGTTTTTCTGCATACAAAGAAACAAGCTGAGACTCGAGGCTTTTTAAAGCCATCAAAAGTTCGGTTTGATCAAATTCCATAAAACCTCCTAGTTTAAGCTGCTTTTTTCTGAACAAATACCCAGTTCGTTTTTGATGACTTATCGTGCATCAGGCGAATTGTGACGTTAGTTGGTTTCATTTTATAAGTGAAAGTATAGCCAAATTCAGAATCAAGCTCACCGTTTTGTAGGCCTTGTTGAAATTTGCCGAAGAATAAGCGATTGTTCGTGCAAGGTGCAATTTCAGTGAAGAAATTTTTTCCCTCTGCTGCACTTGCAGCGACTCCAGCCATTTGTGATTCGTACTGATTGTACATTAAAATTTTCCCAGTTGAATCAACTTTAACGACTCCGAATGGTGCCTTATCTGCATCCTCACGAGTGAGTTGTGCTAACTTTGTTAATACACTTGGATCAACGAAACTCATAGGTTTCTCCTTTTTTATTGTTTATGTCTTCAACCGAGACCATCTCAGTTTGAAATTTAGATTTAAATTTTTGTAAAGTGAGGTCACTTGGCACCATTTGCTCAGAGGCTATGTAGCAGGCCCGCTGAGCGGTAAAATCTGAGGTTTCAATGATTTTTCGAGCAACAACTAAGTTTTCGCTCACTAAATGCAGAGCATTCATTGAGCATGGGACAACATCTTGATTATTACCTTCGCAGGAAAAACTTAAATTGCGACTAGGTGTGGACTTAGATTTTAATATTTGTAAAAGACTAGAAATAAGTTGATGTAAACCTTTACAGTGGTCAAACTTTGAGATCTCGAGGTTCACTGGTAACCCATGGCTCAAATTGGAATCCATAAGTATTAAAATCTGTCGGTCTAAGATTTCACAACAACGAAAGATGATATCATTCATCAAGTCTGAAGCTGTTGCGAGATAGGACGTATAAAACAAACCTCCATGACAGACTTGATCATTGGAATTTTGTGGTATTAAAGGATTGTCAGCCACACTAAGGGCTTCACGAAGAATTTTAGAAACTGCAAAATTTAAATTTTCCTCAGCATTTCCTAAAATCTGCGGTGCACATCTAATTGAGTATTTTTCTTGAGTTGGTATCAGATTTCTTCTTTTCTCTGAAAATCGAAAATTGTGTTGATGAATGAAATCTTCTTTGAAGTTCATGATTTTTTGTGCTGAAAGATCAGCCCATTCAAGCTCATTTTGTGTTTTGAGGCTCCAAGGAGATTGATTTTCAGAAGTCAGCCCTAATGCATATCCCACAAGTCCAGTGATTTTATGGGTTGAAGCTAAAAGTTGCTTTGTGGTCTCTGCGATTTCAATGGCGTAACTTGCCATCATGGCATTGGTATTGACCAGTGCAATCACATCTCTTGGACTTTTTGGGTCTCGGTTGTGAAACAACGGAGCTACTGCATGAGCCATGGGAATTAAGTCACCACTAGCGCCGAGTGAACCCCAAATAGGAACTTCAGGTAGTTTTTTTGAATTCGAAAGTTGAACCAAAAGATCAAAGGTTTCTGGATGAACACCTGAATATCCCAATCCAACTTTATAGGCTTGAAGTCGCAGAGCTCGTCTGACAACTCTTTCTTGAAACAGGGGACCCTGACCCACATTTAAGTAATTGAGCAGATGAAGCTGGTGATCTTTCCAGTCTTGGCTAGATACTGCATCGGTTACATTGGACCCATAGCCTGTATGCAAACCGTATATGGATTGCTTTCCATCTTTCATGATGGTTTGCAAATTTTCATAACTTCTTCTGACTGCAATTATTTGATTTACATCAGATTGGTACTCAGTCGTTATCTCACCCCAAGCCATAAGCTCACTCCAAGTTGGCTTCATGCTGCAGCCTCTTGGCGTTGTGTATTCAGATTTTGTACAATGATAATGGAATCTAGAACTGTTATAACTTCTTGACGATAAATAAAAAATCCACGGGAGTAAGGACTTTGCGCAAGGGCCCCACCAGTAGCAAGACTAGCATGGGTAAAACCTTCGACAGAGCTAAGCTGCAAACAAATAGGAAATCCTGATTTTGGTTCTTTCGTTTTTAAAAATACAAAAGTTGATTTTTTTAAAGGTGACTGTTGAAAGATTTCAGTCAAATCGACCAGTATGTACATTTCATTTGCATCAGAAACCACACAGGGATGGCCGAAGGCATGAGTAATGGATTTATAATGACTTTCCACTGATAAAATTTCATCAGCTTCAAAGGCCACTTTAATTTTTTTATTTTCATCAATGTTTGAAATGCAATAAAGGCTTATGGGGGTGGCACACATTGAGATCTCTAATTTTGAACCTTCACCAGGGGTATTCAAAACAGATCCTGCCATCTGTAAATTTCTGTATTGATCAGTTTCAAGAATTAATGGGTTTTTTCCAGCCCCGTCATCTATAAGACTAAAAAAAATCTTACCTTCTTTTTTTTCAATGGACCAAGAAATGTTAACGTGTTGTGACTTATTCACTGCAACTCGTTCTTCTACACTTTTTTCAAGTGATACTTGAACCAAATTGCCTATCCACTTTGTGGTTATTTCTAAAAGAATTTGGGAAACTTCGGGTCTTAAAAAAAATGTTTCACCATTGATATTATGATTGAGTACGAAACGAAGAGATTCTTTTGCAAATCCTTTAATCAAACTGGACTCAATACAATTTTTAAAATCATTAGTTGTAAATTGCACAAGAGTGCTGGTCTTTTCCAGCAAGGCTTCAATATAGGTGTGAAACTGCTTGACGGAATCTTCAGAGGTAATCAATCGACTGACATAATCCCGAACCTGGATAATATCATTAGTAACAGTTTGTAATTCTTTATCTGTGGTTTGAGTTATGCTTAGCATTCGATCGACCAACTCGATTCGATTCGACACGGCTTGGATAGGATCAGTGGCTAATCTAGAGAGCCAAAAAACACGGTAAGAATCGATACTGAATTCAAATAACTCGACTAAATAACTTAAACATGATCCTTTGATCATAAGCCAAGGCTTTGCTTGCCCAAGCGTCATCGTTTGATATTGCATTTGTAGATTATAAAGATTCCACTCAAGACGCAGTTGCAACCAAATCGTTGATAATTGAAATACCAATTCCTGCTCGTCATTTTCAATCACAATGTCGTTTACAATTTGGGTAACGGAATCAACTTTTTCATCAAACCAATTTTTAGCTTTTAAAAGTTCTTGTTCTTCAAATGGTGGCAGACAATCAAGAAGCTCTTTAAATTTTTTATCTAAATCAGTTGGAGTTAAATTTTTAAGAATATTTTCTTTAACTGACATTGTGACCTCAGAAGATGTTTGTGACGTCTTCTTCGGTTTAAACGATGGTTACTTGATACCAGTTTTAGTGCTTAAAAAATTTCAATTGAGTTAAAATTTTTTTAATTGTTTTCCCAGGTTGAATTTGTGATCAATCTTGAGCCATGTTTTGAAAACAAATAACTCCAAACCCATTGTGATAAAACAGATAGTCTGTTTCGAAACCCGACTAGATAAAGAACGTGAATTAACAACCAGGCCCACCAAGCGATACGACCATCAAACTTAAAAAATTTTCCTGGTGATTGCATAACAGCTTTATTTTTTCCGATGGTGGCCATTAAACCTTTGTCATAATAGTGAAATATTTCATTTTTATTTTTTACAATAGATTTCGCAACATGCAGACCCATTTGAATGGCAGCAGGCGCAACCCCAGGTACAATTTTTGATTCAGTGGTTTCAACGTGAGCCATATCACCTACAACAAAAGCATTACTAAAACCTTTAATTGTTAAATTGGGTTCTACATAGACTTTGCCTGCTTTGTCTTGCTGTAAGCTTGGAGTTGTGGGAATTTGTCTAGCCTGCACTCCAGCTGCCCAAAAAATAGACTCGCTTGATATTAATTGATCAGAATAAAAAACACCATGTTGCGTGATGTTTTCCACTTTTTGATTAACTAAAACTGTGACCCCTAAAATTTCTAAATCTTTTTTGGCTTTTGCGGACAAACTAGGTTCGAAGTCTGCTAGTAGTCTTGGTCCTGCTTCAAAAAGATAAACCTGGGCTAAGGCAGGGTTGATGACTTTGAAATCGTTGACTAATACTTTTCTACTTATTTCAGCAATAGCACCTGCTAACTCGACTCCTGTGGGTCCTCCACCAACAACGACAAAGTTGAGGTAGCGTTTTTGCATTTCAGGATCTGTTTCATTTTCTGCTTTTTCAAAGGCTGAAAGAATTCGGTGCCTGATTTCAGTGGCCTGTTCTAAGGTTTTCAGACCCGGTGCCCATTGTTCCCAACTGTGATTACCAAAATAACTATGTTGAGCACCACAAGCTAAAATTAAGTAATCATAATCCACTGGATCTGCGGAATTTAATAAAGTCACTTTTTGCTTTTCTAGGTCAATGAATTCCACTTTTGCTAAATGAACGACCACATTGGAGTTTTCAGCGAATTCACCCCGAATTGGAACAGCAATATCTGAGGGATCTAAACCAGCCGTAGCAACTTGATAAAGCAAGGGTTGAAACAAATGATGATTTTTGTGGTCTATCAAAATAACGGATAGGTTATCTTCATTGGATAGTTTTTTGGCAGCATTAAGACCAGCAAAACCAGCCCCAACGATAACCACCTTTTTTTTTCTAATTTGAGCATTTAGCATTCCTATTATTAGTCTGTAATTCTGGGGTTTGATATGTCTTTCTGGATACTTATGATAAGAAGCAAACTGTGTCTTAGTGACTAAAATTGATACAGCTATAGAGCATTAGCTTCAATGAATTGGAAACCAATGTGGATTCCATTGTGCAGTCTTTACCGATATGTTGAAAATCCTAATCCTTATTCTGTTTTCGATGTTGGTTGTGAGTTGTAACAAAACTCCCTCAAAATCAACAGCCCCCCAGGCGACTGCTACCCCACAGGGTGGGCAGGATGTGGGTGGTGGGGACGCTTTGGGTAGTACCGAGGAAGAAGTCAGGTTTGCCGTTCAAAGTGCGATCGTTGCTATACAAGATATTAATGGAGATGAACTTTACAAAGTTAATCCAATACGGGACATCATTTTAAGTTTAAGGAATTCAGAACTTGATCCAGTGGCAATGAAGATTTTTTATCCAAAAGGTTGGGATCATAAAGAGCAAAAAAAGATCTTTCCTATTATTACACCCGAAGGATTATTTAAGCAAAAATTTAAAAAAGGAAATATTGTATGGAAATCAAAGGGACCCTGTGCAGCTGAAGGTCATCGACACTCAGATGCATCAGTCAGTAGTCACAGAATTGGAGCTGATGTTTGTTTAAGTATAGAAAACTTAAGAAAAATTCCAAAAGAATCTTTATTTAAAGAGATGATTGGACTTTTGATTCACGAGATAGCTCACCTAGAAGGTTTTAAAGAGACAGAGGCATTAAAGCTACATAAATATATCAATCATCAATTGACTAAATACAAAACCTTTTATGATAAGGATCAAGAGATACTTGCTATTAAAAACAATCTCAAAAGTGCAATTTCATCAGTTGATCAAATTATTCTGTTGCTGAAAAAAAATGAATCTAAAGAGAAATTACTGCCATTAGTCTATCAAGCTCTTGTAAGTTTAACTTTTGAAATGGAATACTTTCGTGGCACTGAGTTTTACTTTGGAGCAATTGGTGAAGATATTTGGAAACTAGCTGAAAGCATTGCTAAAGCAAAGGAAGCGGCGTCAGTGCTACACCGTGTATTCATCTCCAAAAATAATGTCACAAACGATTCCTTTTTTAAAATATTATCTGTGCCTCGTGCGATTGGCGATACCTATGCAAACTATACCAATATTGTGACTGCTCAGATGTCTGATCATCCGTCGAATGAAAATTTAAAATTTCCTCTCGCAGTAGTTAAAGACAATTTAGAATCAGGGCTCATTTCATTGCAAAGAAATTTTCCCGACATCAATTTGAATGAAAATATATCAGATGAAAATAGGTCAGCGTGGCAGGCCTTTAATGATGCAGTTTTCATATTTAAAAACTTTAAAGATGAATATGATTTGTACAGTCCACTTCAGGAAATGGATCTTCAACTGCACACATTTGGAGATTACATTTTTAAATATTCAATTATTATTCATAATATTAATTCTTGTCCAAGCTTTGAACAGTCTTTGCAAAAAAATGAGATTTGCATAGATTTATCAAAGATTTCTTCATTCCCCAAAAATTTGCAATTCAAAAAGGCACTTGAGTTAATTGTGGAAATAGCAACTAAGCTTAAATTTGATAATGACGAAGAGCAAAAAAAGGTAATTAGCGAATTTGAAAGCCAACTTAATAAATATGAAGCATTCTTAGAGCCAATTTCAACTTCTAAAGAAGTAAAGACAAACATAAAATCTGCTATCGGTAAAATTGATGAATTAGATTTTATTCTTCAAAGTGAACACGATCAAAACAAAATTAATGAAATACTAGGGCATTTAATAATGGATCTTACTTATGATATGCCAGACTTTGTATATCCTCATTTTTTTAAGGGTTCAGTCGGAGAAAATTATGAGAAATTTGAAGCAGCTTTAAAGCTAGTAAAGAAAGCATGGATGCAGGTCGATAATGTTTTCATTAATGAATCAAACAATCCAATTAAAGATGAACTTGAATCCTCGCGTTACTCTGCTAAGCAATTTTATTATAAGTTTGTTATTCCTATTGAGCTTGGAGTAGATAAGCGCAAAGCCTTAGCTCTATCAAAACAACATTTGTTAGATGCGCTTCAAGAATTAAATAAAAACTTTCCCTCAGAACTCAAATAAATCAATATTTAGACACGCCACTGTTTCACTTGGGGAATCAGCCACTCTTTTTGAAACTGTTCCTACGAACGCTAAAATATCTTTTCGAATATTTTTAACATCAGCTACTGATAGAGACATGGGGCTTGTGTAAAATAAGTCGTTGGCAGCAGGCTCACTCATTTTTTCAATGGCTTTGCCGCGCCAATTTCTTCTGTGGTTATTCGCAAAGGCAGATGTCGGATCCAAGTAAGTTGCGGATGGCCCCATCGTGATGGATCCATTTTCCTCTACGCAAAGGCCCAGTTGGATTAAAAAATTAACGACTTCGCGTACTTTAGCGCGACTGAGACCCAAGTAAGATGCAAAATCATCTATTGTTTTATATTCAGGAATGGAACTGAGCAGACGAACTCCGCTATAAAACCAATTGGAATAAAATTGAGCGGTTTGAATTTCAGTCAATTGTTGAGCTTGCACGATTCGACTTTTAACTTGCGTTTCTTCGCTCTGGATTTTTTTAAGTTTCTTCAAATAGTGCTGTGCCAATTGATGAGTCCCTGATTTATCTTTTGCGACCATATTAAGAAAGTACTCGGTGGCTCTTTCGTCAAAACCATAAAATTCAGTAATGCTTAAGGCTTGCTCGGTTGTGAAGTGGCGATCGGCTTTTAGAATCTGGCTGATCACAACAGAACTGACCCCTAAATATTTAGAAAGTTTCAGAGCCTGACCTCTGCCTTTTTTGGGAAATGAAGCCATAAATTCTAATAAAAAGGGCTTATATTGTAAAAAATCGTAGATCCTCATACTTGTTTAGTATCGGACACTTAGATCAAATTATTAACAAAAAAATTAATTATTAACTTAAACTTTAAATTAATAAATCTATATGCATCGCATTAAAAGCTTTAGGTTCTGCTTCACAACCGATGGGTGTCTCAAAGCGAGACTCTCAAAATTAAAGGAGAAACTTAAAATGAAACAGAACATGAAATTTTTAAAAGTGGTGGTCGGAGCTACTGCTTGGCTATCCAGCCAAGCCTATGCGGCACCCACGCTTTACCCCAAAGAAATCACAAAAATCTCAGCGATTCTCAACAACACAAACTCAAACATTGTTATGGATGATACGGATCCCAATAAAGTTTTTGTGTTGCCACCCAATACCGCTGAAGCCCAAGTCGGTGATCTTCATACGATTACAGCCAATGTTATATTTTGTGAGGATCTCAAGGCTTCAAGAGGATTCGTTAAACAGCTCAACGAAAGATATGCTGAGCTGACAAATGAAGCGACACAAAAATCTAAAGAATCTGAAAAGCTAGTACAAGAAGTGATTAAAGCGAATACAGAGCTGGGCCTTTATACTGATTCTGCAGATATGAAACAGCTTGTTGATATGGATTCTCAAATTTCAGATATCGAAGCCAAAATTGAAGAGCTCTATGAAAAATTGAATGATTGTCAGCAAGACTGCACTCTTGAGCGAGATGAAGCAAAAAATCTAATGACTGAAAAACGAGAGCTTATGAAAGAAAGAAGAGCCTTTGCTCGTTCTCGGTCAACAGAAGTTCGTGAATATGAACGTCGAAAAAACGCTGTCGAAAGAGCAAAAGAGAATTTGAGCTTCTTTGAAAAACAGAACAAGAGAGTTTTCGAATTAATTTCAGAAAATAGAAATCACTTTGAAACACTTTATTCTAAGTACGGAAAATTGATGGGCGCTCGTGCAAGCTTTAAATATACAGGTTCTTGGGATAAAAATTTAGAAACATTAAAAGCTAGTAACACAGGATTCTCATTTGAAAAAATCCAAACTTCAAATGTGAATGTATATCCTAGTATTGCTGGTTTACAGGACTTGCCATCAGAGGATGCTATATTATCTTTTGATCTGCCTGGTAGACGAAGTGTAGGAGCCATTCAGTTAGATTCCTATCCTGACTCGTTCAATGCCAACATTGCTTTAAGTTTAATTGGAACTTGTCCGCTATTAAAACCTATGGACTTCGGGATTGAAAATGACCCAGGTGTGAAATCAATGAAGTATGGCTTAGCTGTCACTTATGATTTTCCAACGACTTTTAATCTAAAAGTAACGGCCAAGTACAATATGCATAAATTGTATCAAAAAATTGTCCAATTCAAAAAAAGAGGTGGATTTTTCAGTTCAAGAACTTCTTCGTCTGTGGATGAAAGAAATGAATTCAAGGATGAATTTTCAATTGATTGGTCCCAACAAGATGCATCGAATTCTGTAACTGAAGAGCAACGTTTGGCTATTGAAAAGGACTTAAGACACCAAATATTTACACGAATTGCAAATATGGCAATACCAACATTGATCGATCGAAATAGTGTTTTAGCAGCTGCAAAACCAGGTCCTCACGGCGCAGTTGTATTGGCTGAAGGATTACAAAAAGTTTGCCCAACAAACGTCTACTGTAATGGGGGCGCACTGATTTTAAATGTGCTTGACTCGGTTTTTGGCAAATCTTCAAGAGCAACCAACATAACAAGTCTTCAAGATATTCAAGTGACTGAAACCTGGAGCCGCGACCTCGTGACTTCTAAACCTTGGATCACAATTTACAACCCCTAAAAATTATAAAAGGAATTAAAAAATGAAAACACTAAAAAATATAATGTTAATGATGACACTAACGACATCTGCCCTGGGGGCAGATGTTCACTGGGCAAAAGCTCAGTTTTGGCAAAGCCCTTATCTTGCCTCTACAGTGGCAAAAATAGTAAACACAAACTCTGAGTTAACTAAAGCCTGCCAGGACTTGCACAAATTGACTTACGACCAAAATGGTCAGGTTAAAGTCGACCGAGCCTGGGCTTGGGATTTGGTGCGAAAAAGACCCTTGGTTAATAGCCTAGGGCGAAATTTTGTCGCAGAAATTTCCACAAATTTAACCATGGATAGTGATATTCTGAGTGATGAGGGCCGACGGGTTTTGAGTGATATTTCTGACCGAGTGGCAGCAAAAGATCATCTTCCAGGCTTCACGCAGAAAACTCAAGAGCTTCTTTTGGACTATTCCTCAGTCGGAAATTTAGAGCTTCAAGTTTCAGAAAAGTCATTTTCTCATTTGTCTCAAACATTGGGGTTAAAATTAAATCCAGTTCAATTGATTCAAAAAAGAAATGAACTACAATTACAAGTCACAAGTCTTGATACTGCTTGTGATTTAATCAGCGGTCAGGCACAGGTTTCATTTGTTGTTGAAGCCATGACAAAAATTGATCATGACGAATACATAAAAGTCAAAGATCTATATAACAGCATTGCTGATGCTTATACAGAAATATTGAAAAAACCAAGATCATTCAGATCACAGGCTGCTCTATTAGGAACTAAAATAGCAGGTCAATTAGTCAAGAACCCGACTAATTCCAATGATAAAATTGAAACTTATATTGATGGTCTGATGGAATTTTTATTCGTCGATAGCTACTTGAATTTGAGTTCAGTATGGAAAAAAAATAGTCAGTCCTTTGAAATTCCATCCGTCTATGGAACAAGCCAACCTGTAAAAATGAAACTCATTCTAAAATAGGAATTTGCTATGAAAAAACTAATTATTTTTATTCTAGTTATCATTGTTGTTATTGTTCTTTATAAGAAAAGTGATCGCCAATCTCCATTGGCGAAAGCCCATGTTTCAGAAGGCCAACATCTGATACTCAATAAGGTTTTAACCAATGAATCCGAAGCAATCAAAAAAGTCGATGATCAGCAACAGGAAGTTCCAGATTTTTTTGATTTGGAAGCTTATTATAAAGGACTTTCAACTAAAGATCTTAAAGCAGAACTTTCACAAATTGAAAAAAAGATGGAATCCGGTGCTTTTATTGAAAAAGCCAATAGTCACCAACTGACAAGTAAAGAAATATCTGAATTTCGAACTTATTTAAGGTCTGTCACTGTCATTCAAAAGCTTGTAATAGAAAGAAATCTGGATGCGTTCGATCGGACAATTTATGAATAATTTTATAATGGTTTTTATTCTCAGTTTCAGCTTGGTGGGATGCTTGAGGTCCCATCAGGCCTCTTTAAGGCAGGGAATAAGTGCGCAGGATATTCATGACTTAAAAGCTGACTGTGGTGAGCTTAGTCAGTTAGGCCAATTTTCAAACTTGCGAAGTGCAATTAGAAGTGATGCCAACCAAGTTTTGCAGCTGACATCGCAGCCTAATGTTTTAATACATCTTCCATTGATTGAAAGGCTGACGGATGCCATCGACACCAATGTTCAGGCCCTCACAGCAATGCTGGGGGCTCCTTGGAACATTCCCAAGTGGAATCATGAAATAATTTGGAAGATTCCACTTGAGGGTGAAAATCACGACGGGCCGATCTTCGTGCATGTTGAAAAAGTGATACAGAACGGAAAGGTTGAAAGAAAATTAACTCAGCAAGTTCGTATTCGTATTGTCGATGGCTTTGTCATCGTTCGGCTTCCGAAAGAATCTACAAGCTTGGAAATTTGTGATCTTTTAAAACATACATTCGGAATTTATTTAAAAATAACCTATGGCTCTGTGATTCAGGTTTCGACCCATCATCGATTGACCATAAAAAATGAAAGGCTATAGAAATGAAATACTTAATATTAGTTATAATCGGATTATTCTTGATTGGTTGTGATGAAAAAAGTGGAGGCAACCAAGCTGAGGTGCAAAAGGCTTACAGTTGTATTCAAGAAATTATGCAAGCACAAACGCCAAGCGAAGCTGCAGTTTTAGCTTATAAAAAACAAGTGGAATGCGGTCTTACTGAAGATCAAATGATTGCACTCATCGAGGAGATGGAGAAGTAACTCTTGTCTAACTTTTTGACACTTTTTTGTCCCTAGAGATAAAAAGCAAATTCATCTAAATTCGGTTTAACAAAAACAAAGGAGTTTTTATGAAATTGATTTTATCCCTTATTATGCTAGCTACAGCAGTTCAAGCACAACTACCAGCAGGGACAGTTTGTTTACAGGCGGTATCAGAGATTAAATGCTCGGCCAGAGGATCAGATTGTTTTTATGGACACAGAGCTTATGCACAATGCAATCAATCAGCTGTTTTTAAAAATTCTGCCGGTGAGTTTATCTCTGTAGCAAAAACAGGAGAAGGATTCAGTTACGAGTGTGGTCTATATAATTTTGATAAAAGTTTGGCTATTGATAATGCCAAAGCTAATCTTCATCAATCGACGGGAAGTTTTGAGTTGATTCCGAAATGTCAGTAAAGATCAAAAGTGGTGCCCAGTGAGGGACTTGAACCCCCACGCCGTGAAGCACCAGATTCTAAGCCTGGCGTGGCTACCAATTACACCAACTGGGCACTTTTGAAGAATTGAAACTAAACGATAAACTACTTGTCGGCAATCAACTTTTTATATTCAGGAGCTCGCATAAGGTTTGCGAGTTCCTTTTCGCTGTCCATTTCGATGCGAACCAACCAACCTTGATTAATAGGATCATCATTCAATGAGGCAGGGTCATCCATCAAAGTCGTGTTCACTTCAATCACTGTCCCAGAAACAGGGCAGTAAAGGTCACTGACCGCTTTAACGGACTCAACAACTCCAAAAGATGTTCCTTGAGTCACTTTTTGACCTTCTTCTGGAAGGTCAACGTAAACAACCTCACCCAACTGAGTCTGGGCAAATTCTGTAATACCAACGGTTACGATGTTTTCGTCGACCTGAGCCCACTCGTGCTCTTTGGTGTAATAATAGTCTTCAGGAATATGATAAGCCATGGTCGAGCTCCTTAGTTGTTAATAAAAGGTGTTTTACAGACGATGGATTTAATTTTTTTCCCGCGTATGTCCACCGTTATTTCAGTGCTTAAATTTGAAAATTGAGTCTGAACATAACCGATTCCTATGGCCGCGTCCAGTGAAGGGGAATGAGTTCCGCTGGTCACGAAGCCAATTTTATTTCCAGCAAGGTCATGCAGAGTGTAGTCCTGTCTGGGAATGCCACGTTCGATGGTTTTGAAACCAATTAAGCTTCGCGTCAAACCCTGTTCCTTACGGGTCACAATGGGAGTCTTTCCTAAAAAATCTTTGGCTGCGGGTTTGATCACCCAGCCCAAGCCTGCTTCATAGGGGTTGCTGACATCATTGATTTCGTGACCGTACAAAGAGTATTTCATTTCTGTGCGAAGTGTGTCCCTAGCACCGAGGCCGATGGGAAGGACCCCTAAGTCTTGACCCTTTTCTAATAATTGATTCCAAAGTTTTGAAGTGGATGAGGATTCAATAAAGATTTCTCCACCTTTTTCGCCTGTGTAGCCTGTGGAGGCAAAAATAAGTTCTGACCCTTGCCATTTCATACTTTGAGTTTGGAAGGGCTTCATCGCTGAAGCCTTGATGCCAGTGACTTTTTCGATGAGTTCTTGAGCTTTGGGTCCTTGTACAGCAATTTGTCCCCAAGCTGAGCTTTCATTTATAAGTTCGGCCCCTTGGTTATTTTTTTGAAAATGTTCCCAATCTTTTTTTTCATTGGAGGCATTAACACATACTAAATAGTCAGAGTTTTTTTCTAAGCAATACACAATAATGTCATCAACAAGGCCACCATCAGAATTGGGAAGCAGTGAATACTGAGCCTGACCCTTTTCCAAAGCTTCCACATTGTTAGTTGTTAACCATTGCAAAGTTTTAATTGCGTGGGGACCTTTAACCCGGATCTCACCCATATGGGAGACATCAAATAATCCTACATTTTTTCGGACGTTAAGATGTTCTTCTTTTAAACCTGAGTATTGAATCGGCATTTCCCAGCCGGCAAATTCGACAATTTTAGCATTCAATTTAACATGATCATTATAGAGGGGTGTTCTTTGCATGCACCGAGAGAATCAAACCCATAGGCTGGTCGTCAATCACAAAAATTAAGGGCTCATCACATAGCGAGTTTGCACAACGCCGGAAGGGTACTCTTGACTGCTTTCCAAAGTCCAAAACATAGAGTGCATGGCCAAGGGGAAAAGTTGAATTCCTTGGCCAAGTATTTCTTTGTGAATATTGAAAATCACTTGATCCACCAGGTTTTCACTCATCAATTCCTTAATAATTTCTGCACCACCAACAAGCCAAATTTTATTGCCTGATTTTTCTTTAAGTTCTTCGATAAAAGTGGAGGGATCACGATCAACAACGGTAACTGATGAGCCAAAATCATTTTTTAAGGATCTAGAAAAAACATAGGTTTGGAGTTGGTCATAGGGCCAGGGTCCAAGGCTTAAACATTTTTCGAAAGTTTTTCGCCCCATAATAAGAGTGTCGACATCTTTAAAAAATGTTTCGAACTCGTAATCTTGATCAGTTAAAATCCAATCTGTTCGGCCATCTGATCTTGCAATCATTCCGTCAGCAGTCATAGAAATATACAGTGCGAGCTTACGCAGTTTTAGACTCCTTCGTGTTTAAACAAGTGTCTAACTTTTAATTTAAGTAATTCAATAAAAAACTGCTTAGCGTACCCATCTTTTCATGGATTTGACTCGAAGTTCATTCGATTTATGTTCAAAATCATGAATAAGAACTTTTTCACCACGAAAAAACTCGGGTGCGTCACCGTCACGGTGCATCCATGCTAGAAATTCTCGGTCTGGACCTCGGCAGATCAGTTGCCTGGATTTCCCTTTTTCTTTCATCAAGTCACCGGTCAAGCGTGCCCATTCTGGCTGTGCGGGAGCTTGTTTTTTAACGGCCAAGTAACTCATGGTGAGCGTTTTATTTTTAATAGGTAAAAAATGTTCAATTTGTAAAAACCATTCAGGTGCTTCGAAATGAATGCGGTCATGGCACCAGTCAGATTTTGAGTGAAGTAGAAGTGGACAATCTTTTTGATGAGAGCATGGAGCCCAAACAGAATACTGTTGATCAAGCAAATTTTTTCTTAAATGAAGTAAATTTCGACCATCAACCTGAGAGGCTGGCTCGATGATGATAAGTGCATCAGCTTTCAAAGCTTGTGCAGGGAGTTGGCTCATTTCTGTTAAAGAATAGGAAAGAATAAAACAGGATTTAGGTTGAACTTGAAACTGTGTGGCCCACTGAATTTCAGGAAACCACTTCTGGGGAACAGAGGATGTTTCAACGGCTAGAACGTTTTGTTTTTTTTCATGTAAAATTGAAGCGGCTGTTGCTGGCCCGGCACCAAAATCGATGAATTGATCAATACCGCTAAAATAATCGGACTGTTGGAGTTCGTCATAAACAGATTGAAAACGTAATGTATTTAAAGGCCAGTAGTAGCAAAGTAATGCTTTTTGTGCCCAAGGTTGATCCCAAGGAGTAACAGCTTTGGGATTTTGAATATAAAAATCAGAAAGTCTTAAAATATCATCAGCAATTTTTTTAGGACTCCAGTCCCAACCTTGATCCTTAAAAATTTGTAGGATTCGAGGGTGTAAAGAATCAGGAAGTTGGTAATGTCGGTATTTCATAACACTGGGTTAGCATAACAGCTGCTTAGTTGCACCAACTTTGGTCGAGATCAAGTTTATATGATTTTCTGTCGATAATTAATCATGTCTCAACCCGTGCAACCCATGATTAATCAAGACTGGCGAACGGAAGCCGGGCCCATCAGGCCTTTGCTGTTGGATCCAACTGTTTCTGAAATTATGGTTAACAGTTGGCATACCATTTTTGTTGAACGAAATGGTGTCATTGAAGAGTCACCCGTCAAATTTAAAGATGATGATTCGCTTACAAGATTTGTAATGGCTCTTGCTGTTTTTACAGGAAAAGAATTAAACCGTAAGTCACCTTGTTTGGATGCCCGGTTGAATGATGGATTTCGTTTAAATATTGTTATCCCACCAGTGGCTTTGGATGGACCCTCGATTACGATTCGAAAACCGACAAATCAGTCAAAAACTTACCAAGAGCTAGTTGCCATGGGGCATCTTGATGCTAAGGCCATTTATTTTTTAAGCCAAGCGGTGGCAGCTAAACAAAATATTGTTGTTAGTGGTGGAACCGGCAGTGGAAAAACTACGCTTCTTAATATCTTAAGTGGATTTGTCAAAGCTCGCGAGCGAGTGGTCACCATTGAAGATACTGCTGAGTTGCAGTTGAAGGTTAAAAATATTGTTCGCATGGAAACTCGACCTGCCATCGGATCCGATCCTGGTCTTGGAATGGATGCACTTTTAAGAAATGCTCTAAGAATGCGTCCTGACCGAATTATTATCGGAGAGTGCCGCGGCACTGAGGCCTGGGACATGTTGATGGCGATGAACACAGGTCACGAAGGCAGTATGACAACGATTCATGCTAACACGGCAAAAGATGCGTTAAGACGATTGGAATCAATGGTTTTAAGAGTGGGAATGGACGCTCCACTGAAGATGATTCAAGAGGATATAGCAGGCACCATCAATTTTATTGTTCAAACTGGTCGATCACTTGAAGGCAAAAGACAAATCTCTGAAATAGCAGAGATTGTAGGTCGTGACGGAGAAAACTACATTCTGAATCACATCTTCCATATGTCTGGTGATGTGATTAAATCAACAGGTCATGTACCTAAGTTTGTAGAAGACCAGCTGCAAATTCCGACCTCGAAAGTCAGATTTCCAGCTGACTTCTTTGATCCTGAAAAGAAAATAGCACTTTCCTAAACGTTCTGTTGGTACTCTTCCATTGGTGGACAAGAACAAACTATGTTTCTGTCACCGTAGGCATTATCAACGCGGGAAACGCTAGCAAAGGTCTTGTTTTTCTTAAGCCATGGAAGTGGGTAAGCTGCTTTTTGTCTTGAATAAGAATGTTTCCATTCGTCATTCATTAAAACTTCCATTGTATGAGGCGCATTTTTTAAAACATTATCCTGTTTGTCGACTTGTCCTTTTTCAACCTCAGTGATTTCAAGGCGAATGGTCACCATGGCATCAATGAATCGATCCATTTCAGCTTTGGATTCGCTTTCAGTGGGTTCAATCATTAAAGTTCCTGCCACTGGAAAGCTCATGGTAGGAGCGTGAAAACCAAAGTCCATCAAACGTTTAGCCACATCTGTGACATCAATTTCACTGGTCTTCTTAAGTGGTCTTAAATCCAAAATACATTCGTGAGCAATCATACCTTCTTTACCTTTGTAAAGAATGGGGTAGTGCTTTTCTAATTTTTTTGCCATGTAGTTGGCACTTAATATTGAAATTAAAGTGGCTTTTTTTAAGCCCTCAGCGCCCATCATGGAAATATAAGACCAAGAGATCGGCAAGATCGAAGCACTTCCCCAAGGCGCTGATGTCACAGCAGAAACTCCGGTTTTAGAGCCCATTTCAGGAACCATGGAGTGTCTTGGTAAAAACGGAGCCAGATGAGCTCGAACACCAATTGGACCTACACCGGGTCCACCACCACCATGGGGTATGGCAAAAGTTTTATGTAAATTCATGTGAGAGACGTCTGGACCGAATTCGCCGGGCTTACATACGCCGACTAAGGCGTTCATATTGGCACCGTCCATATAAACTTGTCCGCCATGAGCATGTATAATGTCACAAATTTCTGTGATTGCTTCTTCAAACACTCCGTGAGTGGAAGGATAGGTGACCATTAGAGCTGCTAAATTTTCAGAATGCTTTTCAGCTTTCATTTTAAGATCAGCCACGTCCACATTTCCGTTGGCATCACAATTCACAACGACAACGTCATAACCCACCATCACGGCAGAGGCTGGGTTTGTTCCATGGGCACTGGAAGGAATGAGACAAATTTTTCTGTGTGCTTGTTTTCTAGAGTGATGATACTCTCGGATTACAAGTAGGCCTGCGTATTCGCCCTGGGCACCTGAATTGGGCTGTAAGCTAACAGCTGCAAAGCCTGTGATGTCACATAATTTTTTTTCTAGATCATCAATCATTTCTAAAAGTCCAATGGCTTGTTCCAGCGGAGCAAAAGGATGAAGCTGATTAATTTCAGGCCAAGAAACCGGTATCAGTTCTGTGGCTGCATTCAATTTCATTGTGCAGGATCCAAGTGGAATCATGGATTGAGTGAGAGTGATATCCTTGCTTTGCAAATTCTGGATGTAGCGCATGAGCTCGGTTTCAGAATGGTGAGAATTAAAAGTAGGATGAGTTAAAAATTTTGAAGTTCTTCTAAGCTTTACATCAAAGCTGGGTTCTTCGTTAATTTGTTCAAGCTTCAGGCTAACAGGATTTCCGTGATTAAAGGCTTGAATGATATTTTCAACAGTTTTTAAATCACAAGTTTCGTCAATTGTGAAACCCACCTTGTTTTTTGAATGAAGTCGCAGATTGATATCCAGATCTAAGGCCTCGTCCATAATGTTTTCAGCTCTGTCAGTTAAGACACTTAACGTGTCAAAGAAACTGTTGGATTCTAATTTGAAGCCGAGTGATTTTAATTGGTGGGCTGCAATTTTAGTTAATGCGTGAACACGTTCTGCCATTTTTTTCAAACCATGGGGTCCGTGATAAACAGCATAAAAACTGGCCATGTTTGCAAGCAGCACCTGAGCTGTACAAATATTGGAAGTGGCTTTTTCGCGGCGGATATGTTGCTCGCGTGTTTGCAAAGTCAGACGAAGAGCGCGCTTACCTTGGGAGTCAATGGAAACACCCACCAGGCGACCCGGCAATAATCTTTTGTGGGCGTCTTGAGTGGCTAAAAACGCTGCGTGGGGGCCACCGAAGCCGAAGGGAACACCAAATCTTTGAGAATTTCCAACAACGATGTCAGCTCCCCATTCACCTGGGGGAGTTAAAAGTGTTAATGACAATAGATCTGTGGTCACAATAACCAGTGCACCGGCCGAATGAGCTTGATCCACAATCGCTTTTAAATCTTCCACGGAACCAGTGGTAGACGGATAAGATAAAACAACAGCGAAAGCACCACCAGAGAAATCAAATTTTTCATTTTCAGAGATGACCATATCAAAGCCCACAGGAGTGGACCTTGTTTTTAAAACTTCTAAAATATGCGGATGTAAGTTTTTAGAAACTAAAAACCGAGTAGATGTGCCTTTTTTATCTAGAGCATGAGCCATGGCCACGGCTTCAGCCGTAGCGGTGCCTTCATCCAGAAGAGAGGCATTGCAGATTTGCATTCCTGTAAGATCAGACACCATAGTTTGAAAATTAAGCAAAGCTTCCAATCGACCCTGAGAAATTTCGGGTTGGTAAGGAGTGTAGGCTGTGTACCAATTAGGATTTTCAAATACATTTCTTAGAATTGGGCTAGGAGTGATGGTTCCTGCGTAACCCATTCCGATTAAAGATTTCATGACTTTGTTTTTGCTCATTTTCTTTTTGAGCTCTGATAAAAGTTCAAACTCAGAAAGTCCTTCACCTAAGGTCATTGGTTTTTGCGCAAAAATATTTTTTGGAATGACCTTTGATGCCATTTCATCAAGGCTTGAAAAACCGAGCTCTTTCAACATCAAATTGACATCATCATTTCTGGGGCCAATGTGTCGTTGGTGGAATTCATTTTTTGTTGATAGGACTGAAGGATTTAACGGCATAAAGAAGGCCTTTCATCGAAGAGAAGCTTTAATATAACTGATTTTTCAAAGGTTGCTAGAGGTTAACTCTTTGCGGTAGGAACGTGGCAAAATGGCTGTGGCAAAGGAACTCTGCCACAGCACAGAAACTGATGGGACTTAAGCTTTACGAGTGGTCTTCTTTTTAGTCGTGGCTTTACGAGCAGGAGCCTTCTTTTTAGAAGTTTTGGCTGCTTTCAAAATTTTTTCAGCTTTCATCTTTTGCTGATTGGCTTTCTTTTTGTACTGGTTCAAGTTTTTTTCAACCTGGTCAGCCGATTTTTTGATTTTAACAATGGCTTGATTGACTTCTTTGTTAAGATCTTTTTCAGCCGTTTTTACTTTTGAAAGAATCTTGCCGTATTCAGTTCGAGCTTTTTTGATCACATGCTCTTTTTCAGAATTGAGTTTTTTGTTCAAGTCAGCTTGCAGAACTTTGAGGTCTTTGCTGAGCTTTTCAAAGTCAGCTAGGAATTTTTTGACATTTGTATTCTGAGACAGATTTTCGATTAATTTTGTAATCGCGTTCATAGAATCTCCTATTGTTAATTTCTAGTTAACAACTACAGCGAATTCGAGAAAAAATCAAATCAAGCTTTGGTCTTAAGAAAATTACAAAGTGAGACGAAATCCGTCAACCAAGGCTCCTGGTAATCGAGTGCCACCAAGCCCACGTTTGATATAAGTCAGGTTATTCACCGATGTCTCTTGAAAATCAGTCAATGCTAAAAGTTGCGATCCCCACAAGTCATACAAGCTGATATCAAAGCGCATGTCCTGTAAAGGTCCAACGATGTCACCATTCTCGACCCAAAAACAGGCAAAACGAGTCATTCCTGTCATTCGCGCCGACTGACGATCAGACCAATTCACGTAATGAAGATTAGATAAATAGAGTCCCGTACCTATTTCTTTAAAAATTTTTTCTTTCGACAACTGACCTTTAGCTAAGTCTAAGGTTTGAGCATGCTCCCAATCATTGGCACCCGTGGAGGTAACTTTGTATTCCACAGCTGATTTTGAGCAGGTCAGAAGTTTTTCACCAACGCCTTGATGGATCAATGTGACCGTGTTTTCAGCCAATTCACCATTTGAGCTAAAAGGTTGGCACAGGCCTAGAGTAAAATCTTCTTTGAGTGTGATCATGGAAGAAAGTTTTTTTGTGCCATCAAAAACTTGTTTAAGTCCGCATTGTCCAACCTGGAAAGCGTGTTGTGAGAAACCTCCCCAACTGGCAGTGGATACAAGTTCTGAAACAGCTGACGGAGCCAAGTAGGCTTTGTATTCGCCACGCGGCAAAACCTTTTTAGGTTTTCGCATTTGATCTAGAAAGGCCCTTGATTCTGAAAGTGAGTTTTGCCAATCCGCTTCCACCCAACGGCTACCAGCCACGTTGGCTGTCACAGCTTGTTGGCCTTCAAAAAGGGAGTAGTCCACGAAATAAAGATCCGTTGAGTACCAATGATAAGTGCCCTTCGAATTTTTAACAGCTCGAACGATGGGGCCCGAAGCTAAATAGCCCACAAAATCATCTTTGGAAGCATCCGCTTTTACTTTATCAATGATAAATTCAGCATTGGGTGTTTGGCCTTCTTTGTTGGTGAAGCTTTGACCGGAACTTGCAAACTGAATGGGAAAGGGATTTTCAGGTAAGGCTTCAAGCTCTTTTTGAATTTTTCCAAAATAAAGTAAAAATCGCTGACGGTCTTCAGCCATAACTCCTGTCATGGGAAAAGAAATTTTACTGGTTTTTGTTTTTGTTTTTATTGTTAAATTCACTTCAGCTTGATCCACGGCTGTGGCTTGTCTGACTTGACCTTTTGAAAATCTGACAAACTCACTTTCCTCAGCTTCGAGGTAAAAAGAAACTTCTGTTTCACCATCTAATTTCTGTAAGATCATGTCTGTATTTTTTTCGAACGATTGTTGAAGGCTCGATTTCCAATTCATTTTAACCTCCACCAAAAATTTCAATGTTTTTAAATAAACAATAGGGCGAAGAGTGCCCGACACGAATGATTTGCGAGGGCTCTCCTTTACCGCAATTAAGAGTGCCAAAGGTTTCGCTGTCTTTCCCAACATAAGCAAGATTTCGCCAAAACTCGAGAGTTCGACCTCGGTAGTTGGGATTCTTCACAATTTTTTTAATCTTGCCGTCTTCCACCCATTGTCCGTATTCACAGCCAAATTGAAATTTATCCCGGTAATCATCGATAGACCACGAGCGATTCGAGTGAACGATCAGTCCTTTTTTCATCGATTGAATCATCTCTTCAGTTTCTGTGTTACCCACTTCCAGATTGATATTTGCCATTCGATCAATGGGGGCTCTGTTCCAGCTAGAAGATCGGAAATTCGCAACTCCTGGTAAACCTGATCTTTCTTGAGACTCAAGTCCGCCTAATCCCCTGACCAATTTTCCATTTTCTATCAAAAATTGTTTCTCTGCTTTCATACCACTGTCATCGAAAGCGTAGCTGGCGAGTTCACCGAAACGTGAGGGATCAAAAGTGACATTCATAAGTTTGGATCCGTACTGAAGATTTCCAAAGTCTTTGGGTTGTACAAAACTCCAGCCTGCAAAATTTCTTTCATCACCGATGATTCGGTCAAGTTCTAAGGGGTGTCCTATGGATTCATGTATTTGGATATACATTTGATCAGGCGCTAGAATCAGATCCACTTGGTCAGTGGGACAATTTTCAGCATTCAGCAGTTCTAAAGCTTGCCTTCCCAGCATCTCACAATTGGGAATCAAACGATGCCTTGAAAAAAGCTCGGCACCAATTTGATAAGCAGCACTTCTTCCATGTAAAGTTCGGTACTGAACCTCTGAACCTCGTTGAGCCGTGGCCATGAAATTCAAAGAAATAACAGAAAAATTTTGCAAGGTTTCGTGGCCCTGGGGACCCGTGGAATGGATTTCAGTTTCGACTATGGTGACACCGGCTTGCCTAAGAATAATTTCATCAGAGGTCTTCATCGCTTTCGTGCAATCAATCAGTAGCGACATTAAAGCCTCAAGGCTGACGGAATCCAAAGATTTTTGGATGGGAGATTTATACTGACCTTTTGCAAAAGGCCTGATGTTTTCGGAGAAACGAAACAAAGGATTTTTTTGTGAAGCGACCGAAAGGCGCCTGGCTTTTTGTTCGGCTTTTATTAAGCCTTCTGAAGATATGTCTTGAGTGCCTGCGTAGCCAATCACCCCATTTTCAAAAACCTCAACCCTTGCACCCCGGTCAATGGTGGTTTCGCTTTCTTCTAGCTTTTCATTTTTGATCTGGCGATGAGTTGTTTTCTCTGTGATTTTATGGATCCACATCATTGAGGGGGGTTCTCCTTAATTAGAAGAACCATCCTAATTTAATGAGACCAATATTGGGTACTGAAGTTTTTCCCAATTGATCTCCTATGTCATCTATGTCTTTTACCAATTTGTCGTAATCAGGGTCTCCTGAAAAGTCCTGGCTCGTGGTGAATTCCGATTTATCGTTGCTAGGGAATTGCCAACCAAGTTCGAAGCCCCAGAAAAATGAGGAATTCTTTTTCATCCAAAGCCAACCAATTGTGGGCTTCAGATATTGTGATTCGACTTCGAGGACACCATTGACCGTCTGGCCTGATATGACATCACTTTCTTTGATCTCAATGTTTTGTTGACCGTAACCAAGTCCCAAGTAAAAGGCTTGTTGTTGAGGATGCCAGCGAAAATTAATTTCATAGTTATCTATTTTTACATCTGTGGACTGATAGGAAAGCGTTGCGGATCCCAATAAGACCTCAGCGCTCCAATTACGAGTGGAGTCATAATAATTAGCAGACAAGCTGAGGGGGTGAGGCAGTCCGACCCGCAAGCCCAGTCCCAGCAAATTGCTGAGCACTGGTTTTGGATCTTTAACTAAATTTTCTTTGGTGGTTTCTTCGATGACCTCAAGAGCTGAGTCCTGACTAAAGGCCATCCAGGGTAGTAAAATTGCTAATAAGAGTGTTACAAATTTCATTTATTTTCCTTTTGTAGACAGTGAAAGAACTTGCTCTGAGTACTGGGTAAAACCGGCAACATCTTTGGTTTGTTTTTTTAATTTTTTAATCGATTTGGTGCACTGATCATAGGGCTTTGTGGTTTGGCTGGCATCCATTCCACAAAGTCCTTTTTCGCATTGGCATTGGTTGAGGGCCAGGGCCCTAGCGGGAGACAAGTAGTTAATGCTACTTTTAAAGTTTTCAAAGGATTTTAAGCCTTGATCCATGGTTTTCTGTGATGATTTTTTATCAAAGGTAGCCCGTTCGAATTGACTGACTAGGGCACAGTTTTTCAGAGACTGATCCGATTCAAAACAGGTCTGATGTTCGGAATTATGAAACAAAAATAACAAGACCGGATTTAATGCAGCTAAATTTTCTTCGCCTAATAACTTCGTTAATTTTTTGCTTAGATCCTTATCCGATTCAACCTCTTCTAAGTACAGGGATTTACGATTCACAAGGAAAGTTCCAGGTTCATCTGTGGCTCGAAGTCGAACCGTTGCAGTTTTATATTTCAGTCGAATGGTCTTTTTATCCTCAAAAGCCCATTTCATTTTATCTGAAGCTTCTAAATCTTCTTTTTTTATGGATTTACAAACTTTCGTTTGAATACGCTTCGAGACCTTTTTACACAATTCAGCTAGTTTTGTTTGGTTGTGAGTTTTCACAACTTTTTGTGACCAGGCATTGGCAAATGTAAAGGCGGGGATTAAGAAAAAAACAATAGCGAGATGCAACTTCCACATGTATAAAGGTTAGCAGTTATGATTCGTTTATCAAAGAATTTTTCATTTCATGAAAATCACTGGGCTTCATTGGAAGAACTGACATTTCCTATTCCGTTACTGCAAGCTCACAGGGGCTATTGGGTTGACGGGCAGGCTCAAAATACTCTTGCCTCTATAAAAGCAGCTGATAGTAAAAAATTTGCTATCGTCGAGCTCGATCTTCGTCTAACGGCAGATCAAAAAATTGTTCTTTTTCATGATCCCTTCATTCTTGACACTGATACTGCTTTTAAAATTTCAGAAATCAGTTTTGAAAAATTAAAATCTTTAGCGCCAGTTTCGACACTTGAAGAAGTGTTTATTCATTCTTCAAAGAATTTATATTTCAATCTTGAAATCAAAAATGAAACTAAATTGCAGTACGCCTTAGAAGAAAAGTTAGTGGAATTTTTTAAACTTCACCCCGATCATCAATCCCGGGTTTTGTTTTCTAGTTTTAATCCATTTTCACTTTCTTGGATGCATCAACTGCTACCTCAGGTTCCCAGGGCCTTGTTGGTTTCCCAACAACAGGATGTCCCTTATTTAGCTAGGGAAATGACTTTTTTGAAATTAGCAAAACCCCATCTTCTACACGTCAGGTGGGAAGATTTAGATCACTACAAAAATATCCCAGCTAACCGAAAAGTGGTTTGGACTGTTAACGATTTAGCAGCAGCAGATCAATTACTTATAAGCAATCGGGTTCGAAGTGTAATTACTGATGAAATTTTGCCAGACCAATTGAGTGCTCAGTAATGAACTATCCTGCTTTTGATCCCCAATGGAAATCCTACGGACGAATTGAAAGTCTTGAAGTTCGAGGTGCTCAGTTAGTTATAACTTTGCAATCACAAGCTGTTTTAAAAGTTGTCTATCAACCGGAATACGAAAAATTTAAGAAAGACGATTGGGTCGCTGTTGACCAAAAAGATCGATTGATTCTGGTGGCTGAAGCATTAGCCCCCGGCCTGTTTTCTGAACCGAATGAATTCATCAAAAAATGGTCACAGTATTTTTTTTATGTGCATGAGTATTTTCAGTCACAAAATTTTTTACTTATTTCCACACCTAGTTTGGTAAAATGCCCTGGAACAGAACCCAGTTTGCAGCCGTTTGAAACTCAGTTGAAAAATGGATCACAAGCAAAGACTCGTTATCTACCCACATCTCCCGAAATCCATCTCAAAAAAACTCTGACATTAGGTTATGAAAGAATTTATGAAGTGGCCAAGTGTTACAGAAACTCAGAAATCACAAACCTTCACCAGCCTGAATTTTGGCTGCTAGAATGGTACCGCAGTTTTGCAAGCCTTGAAACTTTACAAACAGATCTGATTCAATTGATAGGTTTTTTGAAAGAAAAACTTCCATGTCAAGGTCCCAGTCAAGTGCGTTGCTATTCGGTTTCATCGCTTTTTAAAAAATACTGTGATGCTGATTTGAAACCCGATTGGTTAAGAAGTGATTATCAAAATTTAGCCAATCAATTAGGTTTAAAAACAAACGAGACCTACACCATTGATGATTTATTTTTTCTTATTATGCTTGAAAAAATTGAGCCCCATTTCCCAAAGAACGAACTTATTTTTGTTGAAAATTATCCGCCGTTTCAAGCGGCATTAGCTAGAATCAGTCCGGACGGGTGGGCTCGAAGATTTGAAGCTTACTGGCAGGGCATGGAGCTCATCAATGCTTTTGATGAACTGAATGATCCCCATTTGCAAAGGCAGCAGTCACAAAACGATTTGAAAAAAAGAACGGATGGGCTGGACATCAAGTTAGACGAAGATTTTTTTAAAGCTTTGGATTCGGGAATGCCACCATCGGTTGGGGCCGCATTAGGAATTGAAAGACTTTTTATGGCCATGTTTGGAGTTGAAAAAATTCAAAATGTTAGGCTGTTTCCGATTAAGACTTATTGATTTCGTCTTTCAATTCTTTGCCAACTTTGAAGAAGGGAAGTTTCTTTTCTTCCACATCAATGACTTCGCCCGTTCTTGGATTACGCCCCTTGTAGGCTTTGTATTCACGGTTCACAAAGGATCCAAAACCACGAATTTCGATTCTGTCGTCACGCAAGAGAGCTTCCACCATGGAGTCAAAAATAGTGTTCACAACGGTCTCTGCTTTGACCCGAGTAATTCCCGCTTTTTCTGCGACAACATTGATCAGTTCCGCTTTTGTGATCGTCATTTATTCCCCATAGTTTTCAATGATAAGTTATTGAATCGACTTCAATTTAACTACACGAGCCGCAATTAAAAAGGTAAATCTTTTTGCTGATGCGAAGCATTTATTTCAGGCACTCGGACTGAGGCTGTTACAAGAATTTGCTGATATGCATTAATCGCGAGTTCTGTCATTTTTCTTACGTCAAAAAGTTCCAAAACCTTGTTTCGGGCTCTTTCTCCTAGCTCAGTGGTAGGAATGGAGCCAGAGAAGATCTCAATCAAAAGGCTGGCAAGGGATTCTTTATCAGCCGGCCGCAAAAGAAAACCATCCACCCCGTCTTCGATAATGTGAGAAATAGGACTGACTTCAGAGCCGATAATGACTTTCTTCTGAGCCATAGCTTCAATTAGAGAGCTTTCAAAGCCTGTGGTTCGAGAGCTGAGGTTGATATAAACATCACTAACAGCCACAAGGTCCAAGGCTTGATCCTCAGGAATCGCCCCTAAAAGTAAAACACGGCTACCCAGGGCTCGTTGTAAAATTTCATACTCCACTTGTTTAAGCAGGGGACCATTTCCGATGATCAGCAAATAAGAGGATGGTTTTTTAACCGCCACTTTTTCAAAACCCGCTAGTAAATGCATGATCTCTTGGATTTCATTTAAATCCGAAAATGTAACTGCCACCTGCGATGTTTCAGAAAGATTCCATTTTTTTTTCACAGCTATGGGATCTTCAAGGCCTTTGAAGTCGCTGAGTTCCAAACCATAGGGCAAAGTGTATGTTTTTAAATCAGGGTAAAGATAATATCTTTCAAGTAAGTATCTTTGCTGAGGATGAGCCACAAACATTCCATCTGCCGTTAATAATAATTCCCGGTCTGTGGAAAAAAAAGTTGTTAAAAATTTATAGGTTAAAACAAGGCCCATTTGCAGTAATGACCCAAGAGTTTCATGGCCGCGACCCAGAATAGAAAATATCTGACTCATGTGAGTCGCTTCCACATCGAAGGCCACACCAATTTTAAATTTATGCTTTTGTTTGGCAATTTTCAAAGCACCGTTATCAAGGCCATGCACAATATGGAATGGATTTTGATTGTGAAGTTCGGTGAATTTTCTAAGACAAGCTTCATCGAAAGAAAGATGTTTATAAGGAGAATCTGAGTTATGTAAGAAATAAGTTTTCACTCCGTCTCGCTCGATAAAGCTTTTTCCCACTGAACCTTTAGAGGAAAAAACAGTTACATCAAGACCTTTACGGGCCAAGCTTCTAGCCATGGGCCAAAGAAATCCACCATCAGAGGCGCGACTTAAAACTTGAAATCGAGATCCCACAAGTAGGATCCTCATACGAGATGGATTCATGAAATTAGGTTATCAGATCCGGCGAGGCTCAGCTAGAGTTTTAGCAATCCAACGATTGAATTCATTCAACTGATCATCGGTGGCTCGCGCTGAAGATCTGGGTTTTTTTCTGTAATCGATATTTTTAGTCAGTCTGTTCAACCAGGTATTCTCAAAAATTTGTCGACTTTGGTCTTTTTCGATCAGCTCACAGTTTTCACCCACAGTCCAAAGTCTGGAATGGGGTTCGATTTGATGGGTATCCAAAATTGTAAACAAACCAGAAAGGGCCGCCAACTGGGAATAGCGACTGAGCTGTAGCGGATTCAATCGGTGATCAGCCAATAAAAAGACTTCGGCTTGTTTGAACAACTGCAACAGACTGATATCTTTTGAGAATGAAAACCAAACAGGTTGATGTTTCCAAAGAGCTGTCATTTTTTGAAATTGTTCATGCCTAGAGAAGTTCCAGTGGGTTCGATCACCAATAAAAACCCAGGTTTTTTCTTTGGCCATACCTTCAAAAAAAGAAGCATGTTGAGTTAAATACTCAGGATCGCCGAAGGTCACCCAGATTTTGTCTCGTGATAAATATTTAATGATTTCGGTGGCACCAGGTTCTAAGTCTTCACTGACTTCTTGAATGGGAACCTGTGGGCTCAGCAGGGCACGAAATTGTTTTTTTGCTTTTGTCGAAAACCCACGCATATCACTGAGGCACTGGCGGCTAGCAAAAGTCAAAAGCTCAGCTGTTTGCAACAAGCGCTTAAGTGATCTGGACTGGGTGGTTTGAAAGGGCCCCATAAAGCTTACAGCTACTTTCACATTTGGTAAATGTCCCAAAGTTTCGAAAAGAACCTTTTCCAAGCGATTGGTTTTTTCGTTAGCGAGCACGAAATAAATAAGGTCTGGTTTAACTCGCAAGTAAGTGGAAACGATTTCAATCAGGCTACGAGTATTGTTACCAGCTGTTGTGACAATGGAAACTGATTGTTGTTCCGATTGCAAACTGGCACGAAAAGAATCTAGTTGAGCATCAAGATGTCGGGTGATTAAGAGGATTTGCGCCATGGAACACCCAGTGCTTTAAAAATCTTTTGTAAAACTTTTTTATTAGCTTCAGGGATGGATCTTTCTTTCAGTTCTTCAGGATAAATCCATTCTAACATCAAATGATGTTTGGCCTTGGGCTCACCTTTCCAAAAAAGGACCTCATAAAATAAGATGACGATTCCCACATCATTATAAGAGTGAGTCACGCTGAGTTTAAGTTCCCCAATTTCGGCTTCAATGCCCAGTTCTTCGGACAGTTCGCGTGCTAAGGCTTCTTCGGGTGATTCGCCGAGTTCTATTTTTCCACCTGGAAATTCCCAGAGTCCGGCTAAGGAATTGTTTTCAGGGCGTTGGCCGACAAGAATACGATTGTCTTTTTTTAAAAACCCCGCGACCACAGGTATCCACTGGATTTTTTTTAATCTCGTGCGACGTGGTTGAGTTTTTTCCATTCGAGTGCCACTTCTTTCAAAAAGCCGGGTCCGTTAAAAACTAGGGCTGAATAAACCTGAACTAAGTCAGCCCCACGCTTCAGTCTGTCAAAAACATCTGCAGATGTCATGACTCCACCACAATTAACAAGTAGCAACGAATTTCTTTCAGAACCTGCGAACTCTTGGACTTTTTCAAAACAACGCACAGAGGCTTCCCGCAACGGAGCGCCTGAAACTCCACCTTCAGTGGGAAAAGGGGAGTGGGGCCCACGATAAGTGGTGGTATTTGTCATAATAAAACCCGAAATTCCAACTCCGATGGCAGTTCTGACCACTTCCTGAAGTTCTTGATCTGTCATATCCGGAGAAAATTTAAGTAAAACAGGCGTGTAAATGGATTTCTTTAGAACTTTTTTAAGTCCTGCTTCCAAGTATTCTTTTTTAAACAAATCCCTGAGTCCGGCTGTGTTAGGAGAAGAAATATTCAAAACCAAAGCGTCGGCTTGGGCTCTGAGGTTTTCAGTCAGCATGGCGTATTCATCAAAAGCTTTATCATTGGGAGTCTGGCGATTTTTTCCAATGTTAACAAACAATGGAATGTTTCGTTCTGCAAAGCGAATTTCATCAGAAACATAGCGGTATCCTTTTGAGGGGAATCCCATTTTGTTCCAAAGAGCCATTTGCTCAAGATCCCTTGCGATGATTTGTCCAGGATTGGATTTTTGTGGCAGGGGCGTGACCGTGCCGATTTCTAAAAATCCAGCACCTAATTTTTGCCAGGCTTGAATGTTTTCAGCATTTTTATCCAGGCCACCAGCTATGCCTAAACGGTTTTTAAATTCAAAACCGTTCCAGCGAAAGGGCTTCCATTTACATTCGGGTTGATCTTGCCAATCATCAGCTAAAAAAGCAGAGGCTTGGACACCAATATCGCTGACCGCATGAGCCAGCGAAGCAGGAATCCAAAGCCAAGGCTTAATCATCGAGGATAAAGTCCTCTGAGTAACATGGCTTTTTCAAGACGCTGAACTGAACAAGACATGGCAGCTAAGCGCATATCGATGTTTTTTTCCTGCTGAAATTTATAAACATTTTCAAAGGCCTTAGTAATAATCGTTTTTAATCGGCCGTTGATTTCGTCTTCATCCCAGAAGAAAGACATAATATCTTGAACCCATTCGAAGTAAGAAACGATCACACCACCACCGTTGGCGATAACGTCGGGAGCAATGAAAACCCCGCGGTCGTGAAGAATTTTAGTGGCGACGTTTGTGACAGGTCCGTTAGCACCTTCCACGATGATTTTGGCTTTAATTTTTTCAGCGTTGTGTTCATCAATTTGATTTTCTAAAGCACACGGAAATAAAGCATCACATTCCAATTCAAGTAAAGCTTCGTTACTAATAGGAGTGGAACCTGGGTAACCTTTTACTGATTTGGTTTCTTTCATGTAGTCCATCAATTTTGGCACATCAAAACCATCACCGTTAAAAATTCCACCGTTCACATCACTGACAGCAATAATCTTGGCACCACGTTCATGGGCAAATTGAGCAGCAAAAGAGCCCACATTTCCAAAACCTTGAATCACAATTTTTGCATCTTTTAATGTGCGGCCTTTTTTCTCGAAAGCTTTTTCAGCCACATAAACCACGCCCAGTCCTGTGGCATGATTACGTCCTAGGGATCCACCAATTTCCACAGGCTTTCCAGTGACAACGGCAGGCTGGGCGTAGCCCCCTTTTTCCTGAGAGTAGGTGTCCATCATCCAAGCCATTGTCTGTGGATCAGTACCCACATCAGGAGCTGGGATATCTTGGGTCGGTCCGATATAGTGAGAAATTTCAGTGGTGAATCTTCTGGTTAAATTTTGTTTTTCAGTTCTTGATAATTTTCCAGGCTCACAGGCGACTCCACCTTTGGCTCCGCCTAGGGGTAAACCTAAAACAGAATTTTTAAATGTCATCAATGCAGCAAGGCCCACCACTTCTGGTAGATCCACATTTTGGTGATAACGAATTCCACCTTTAAAGGGACCAAGAGTGGAATTGTACTGCACGCGGTAACCTGTAAAAACTTTTACAGAGTAATCATCCATGCGCACAGGGATAGAAACCACTATGGATCTGCGAGGTTTTTTTAAACGCTCGAGAACGTTGGGATCGCAATTAATAATTTTTGCGCAATCCACGAGGTTCTGAAGAGCATTGCGAAACAAGGGACCGTCGAGGTGAGATTCTGATGGTGGAAATGGAGTATTCATTCTAATAATCCTTGAGTGACGCCGTTAAGCGTTTGAAATTTATAGACTTTGAGTCAAATTCGTGAGGTGAGTGTAGAGAAGGTCACTATCACTGTCACGGGTAAAAAAATGACATTTCGAATCAGGGTTTTTACATTTTTTATGCTCTCGCTCAACCTGTCCTGGGCCGCGGAGTCTAAGCCAGGGTGGGTTAATGTCTATCAGTCTTCTGTTTTTGAATTCCCTGGTCCTGGCTCCAATTACGAGACTGTCACAGCGGGTCGTCACCCTTGGCTAGTGGGCTACTTTTTAAATAATCTGGTCAGTTGGGACCCCCAAGACACCTTGGCTCCTTTGCCTCAAGATTGTTCGGCTAAGGATTTACAAAAAGATCTGACCCAAAGTTTAACGGCTGAAACTTATAATAAGGCCTTTCAAGATTACGCAAAAAAGTGTGAATCCAAGTATGTGCAAGCTTACCGGCCGCCTTTTTTGGGCTTACTTGGATTATTCGCAATGAAGTACTCTCTGGATGAAAACCCATTTTTAAGAAGAACCGTTATTCATTTACCGAATGGGCAAAAGTTGAAAGCCGCCTTGGCTTTAAAAGATCAAAAAAAGCGCCCCTTTGTGATTGTGAGAATGGGAATTACCGGAAATGTCGAAGAGGCTTACGCGGAAAGATTTTTTTATCATCACTTATTTGAAAGAGGTTTTTACCATTTATTATTGGTTGAAAATCTGACGAGTTCTGATTTTTTGTATAATAATAAAGTCATGGATTTTGGAGGAGTTTCAGAGGCCTACCAAAATATTTGGATCGCCGAAAGGCTTCGATCAAAAGAAGAAAAAATATCTGAGCTGGTAGAAAGTGTGCATCTCATTGGCCTAAGTTTGGGTGGGCAGGGGGTTTTGGCCTCTGCTTGGATTGCACCTGCTCAACCCCAAAAAAACACTGTGCAGTCTTACTTAGGGCTATGTCCATTGGTGGATTTAAAAAAGACATTTAATCAGTTGTTCATAAAAAACTCACTGAAATATCCCCTGGAATTTTGGGCTCGCAGTCGTTTTTCAGAGATTCAAAATTTTCGCTCTGATTTATACACCTATGACTTTGGATTGACCCAAAGACTGCTGGAAGCCAGTCAGCAGAGTTTTAAAAAGCCAGCCGTTGAGTACGGACTGCTTGAGCCTGAATTTATGAAAGCTTCCAACGATTTTTATTTTCTTCATGATTTGACCCAATGGGACCCAGAAGCCAGAGAAGATGTCAGAGCTTGGGTGACAGCCCAGGATCAAATCGTACCCCTTGAATTGAATAGTAATAATTTGGATCATTTGCAGCCTTTGGTGATTGCACAAGGTCAGCATTGCAGTTTTCCCGTGGAATGGCATCCTCACGTGACACAGGCTTTATTTAATAGTCATCTTTTGCAAAATTCCAAACTTCAATTGGAAGAAATCAGTCTACAAATACAAAATATTTCAGAACCAGGATGGGAATTTGAAAATGTGATTTCAGGCTCTGAAGATTCTTTACAGCTCATTTTAAAATCAGGAAACCGTGAAGAAAAACTCAAAGTCGAGAGATCCCAGCTGGATTTCAAAATTCCTAATGGACCCATTGATGTGTTCACTTTATCGGTCTTAAAAAAGTGGTTCTCGACGAATCTTAAAATTCATGTGGATACTGTTAAATCTCAAATGACAGTCTCTTGGCCCTTTGTTAGGAATTAAGTATGAATCAAGAATTATTAAAAAAACTCGAGCATTTTAAAAATAAAAAAGTTTTGATCCTGGGCGATGTGGGTCTTGATGAATACGTGCTTGGAGATGTCAGAAGAATTTCACCTGAAGCTCCTGTTCCCGTTCTAGACGTGAATCAGGAAGACTTACGCTTAGGTTTATCTGCCAACGTCGCACAAAATGTTCAAAGCTTAGGTGGAATACCTGTGCTTTTATCGGTTGTGGGCTCTGATGAAGGGGCGCAGAAGTTAAAAGATTTATGTCTCAAAAGCCAAGTCTCTTGGGACTCTATAGTTGTTGATTCCGGTCGGCCGACGACTAGGAAAATGCGAGTTATGGCTGGGCCCCATCACATTGTTCGTGTCGATTATGAACTCAGAAAATATTTATCAGAAAAAACAGAAACACAGATGTTGCAAGGATTTGAAAAAAAACTACCTGATGTTGATATCGTCATTTTACAAGATTATGCAAAAGGTGTGGTTTCAGAAAAAGTAGTCAAAAAAATGACTGAACTTTGTAAGAAAAATAATAAACGACTTCTTGTTGACCCCAGTCGAACCAACCCAGGATCTTTTTACGAAGGTTGTGATTTAATTAAACCCAATTACGAAGAAGCTGTACTTCTTTCGGGTCTTGATTTTGATTCACTTAGGGAAATTCCTAACCGAATTGAACAGGCAGGACGAGCTTTACAGAAAAAAACCGGAGCCCATCAAGTGGTGCTGACGCAAGGTAAAGACGGCATGAGCATTTTTGATGGTCCTCAAATCTCAAAGGTTCCAACCCGGGCTTTGAAAGTTTTCGATGTGACAGGTGCAGGCGATACCGTGATTGCTGCTTTAGCTTTGGGTTTGGCGGGTGGTTTAGATTTAGTTTCCAGTTGCGCCATAGCCAATTATGCAGCAGGTATCGTTGTGGGAAAAATTGGTTGTGTGCCTTGTGATCTTGGTGAACTTCGAGAGGCTTTAAATAGCTAAAAGATGGAGTTTATTTGCGAATACCGCACTCCATCTTTTAGTTTTCTTAATATTTAAATATTACCTGCAGATGTACTGACCGTAGTAGTAACCACATGTACTAGCACCGTAGCCAAAACCAGCACCAATGCTGATTCCAAAACCAAGTCCTGCACCGGCACCGTATCCATAATTATAGTTAGGATATTGATTGTAACCATAGTTGGGATAGTAGTTCGTGTTCAGTTGCTGATGATAGTTATAACCCGTGTTGTAACCTGTATGGTAACCAACGTTCACGTGACCATTGACTCCACCACCATCAGCGATGACACAGCTGTTGTTATGCAGTCCGTAACCCACTGGGCATGATCCTTGTTGTAAACAACCATATAAAGATGAGCTTACAAATCCTGCCTGACATTGGTTCGTTGCTACCTGTGGAACGCATTGTCCACCATTGTACATTCCATAACCTACAGGACAGCCGGCTTGGTTCAAGCAACCATACTGCGTATTCACTGCACCTGCCGGACAAACCGTTACAGTTCCAGCCGAAGTGTTTGAAGATCCGCCACCACTTTTACCGCATCCGATAAGAGTAACAAGACTTACAACACTCAAAAGAGACATTAAAAGTGATTTCATAAATTTCCTCCAACATCTGTTCCTATAACACAAAACATGCCAGTGTTTAGACGTGGTTGGGGCGTCTCATAATGAGCTGTATGGATTTGAAGGGCTTGAGGCTGACAATTATTGGCTGCTGTAAAATGTCTGGTCAGGTCATTTAGCTCGTGTTGCTTTTCTTAATCATTGATCTCGGCTGATAAGCTATCACCTGTAGTAGCTCAAGAGTATTTTTTTGAACGTAACTGATCACACGTTGGAACTCTCGTCCCCAACTGACAATTCTAGAAAATAGAAGATAACTCCAGAATTTACGCTGGTTCTTCTTACACCCTTTTTGCTTTTGAGAGGCACTGCCCGCACTTTGCTTTATTGGACATTCTTTTAAAATTCGCTGAGCTGTGTGCCCTGCAAGGACCCTGAAGAAGTTCTGTAAACCTTCCAGGCTTTGGGCTTTAACTAGCAAATGCAGATGGTTTCCTTGAACCGAGTACTCATAAACTTTGATGTTAAACTTGCTGGCATTTTTTTTCATGAGCTGCACAATGATTTTTTTATAGCGAAACAAGGATCTTGAACCAACAGCTTGGTGAGACTTCATAGTGATGTGATGGCTTTGTTTGATATTGAGTGGTCTTTTTGAGCGTCTTTTATCAACGGCAAGACTTCCACCGTGAGCTTTTTGAGGCTTTTGATTGTTGAAAAACGACAGTTGTTTTGATTTTGGCATGGGCACCGCCCCTCTTAAAGAGCAGTGAATGCAAAAAGCAAGTGGGGCGGTGCCCAGCGATGGAAAGGGTTCAATGTCAGGTGATCAGCGAAGTTCGGACAATTCGGACGGATGCTGGTGGTGCCCTGATAAAAATGACCAGTTTTAGAAAAAGGTCAGGCAAAAATTCTTAAAACTTATAAGCTGCGCTCACAACTACAACCTGAAATAAAGTTTCCTGAGTGCTTGAAGGCGTGAAGGTTCTACGGTCCATGTAAGCTAAATCCACAGTCAGATTTTTATTCAAAGGAATATCAAGACCAATTAAGTTTCGAGCTTCAGTGTAGCCTGCTTTTCTTCCTTCAACAGTATTGAGAATATACTTATGCTCTGATGAGTAATAGGGTGTAATTGAACCCATTTTTAATGTGATAAAATCGAATTGCGCCCTGATGATTGAGCGATTCATCCACACTTCGCTGTTTTCAAATTTTCTTTGTTCTTGTCTGTAGCGTAGCGATAAATCGATGTACTTCATTGGCCATTTTTTTGCGAATTGATGAATCAAACGCTTTTCATTGTTTCTGTATTGATTCGTTCTTCGGTCCTCAAGGATTAAGGTGTAGGTCACTGCATTTTCAAATTTATAACCCAAACCTAAGCGAGTGGATTTAACGAAGGATTCTCCGTTATCCACAGAATAGCGATTGATGAGCTCAAGTGAAGTGACCCATTTTTCATCGACAGGTTTAATCAGGCTTAGTGAGCCCCAATACTGGGTCTGTTTTTCAAGGGCTTGACCGGCATGAGATAGACATAGAATAAGTAAAATTAAGTATTTCATAAAAATTGAATTTAGTTATATGTTTGTTTGAATGCAAAATCAGTATAATTTTACTTATTGTCCATTTAATTTACAGATTTCAAAAGACCAAGTTTCTACAATTCTAAATGAAATTAAAAATGTTTCGTCTGCATTTTGGAGTTTTAACCCATTTCGAAACTGTGACATTCTATATATTTTTGAAAAAGAAAATGAATCACAAAGTTTTGCCTACACCGATTTAATGCAGTCGTGCCCTGAGCTTAAAAATTTGATCCAATCACAAATTATCCACTGGATGCAACCGAAAGGAAGAATTACCATTCTTCGAACTCCAGGGCATCAACAAATGAAAGTTCACATTGATTGTAGTCCCAGCGAAGTGGGCACCCTACAGCATAAGTTTCGTCTGGTGCTAACAGGACAAGTGAATAAACTTTACTTTTTGGATGCCGATCTCAAGCATCACCACGTTCCTGATGATGAAACTTGTTATATCCTTGATGGGGGGCATCCCCATTGCTTGGAATTGGATGAGTCTGAAAAATTGACTTTGTGTATTGGTAGCCCCTGGAGAGGTGAGGACCTATCCGCAGATTACGTTAAAAATTTGAAGTTGGATAAAGCCCTTTACCTATCAAGACCCCCCATTCAAGAGTCTTGGGTGGCTCAGCATCTTAGGCAAAAATAAAACGCTAGAACCTCTCACTTTTTTGAAAAAAGTCCTTAGTGGGCACTTTTTCTCCTCTTTTGAGTGATAGTTTGTTAATTATGGGCATCTTAAAAATAGGTGTCAAAAATGATGAATCAACGAAATCAGGATTTAAGTGAAAAATTAGTCCCATGGGCACCAGCTCAGATGACTTTTTCTGATTATATGTCGACGGCTTTGCCTGCTGAAAAATTAGATCGATCAGGTCCCCAAAGTTTTTTTGGACTGACGATGTTAGATTTAGAAAAATTCATTCAACACCACGGAAAAGAAAAGTACCGAGCTCAACAACTTTACAAATGGGTTTACGAAAAAAAAGTCACTGACTTTGATCTCATGAGCAATCTATCAAAAAGCTTTCGGGATGAACTAAAATCCTTATTTACTTTTGAACTTCCTAAAGTATTGACTCATTTGAAATCTGTGGATGGTACACAAAAATTTCTATTCGATATGGGTGACGGTCAATCCGTGGAAGCTGTTTTGATTCCTTCTGATGACCGAATGACTTTGTGTATATCATCGGAAATTGGCTGCAATATGGCCTGCCGCTTCTGCTTCACTGGAAAACAAAAATTAAAGCGCAGACTTCGCCCAGAAGAAATTGTGGGTCAATTTTTGCAATCTCAAGCCTTGCTACCTGAAGGCTGGCGTATCACAAACATCGTTTTTATGGGTATGGGCGAGCCCTTAGACAATCCAGAATCAGTTTTTAAAACCATTGAGATTTTATCCAATGATTGGGGAATTAATTTTTCTCGTCGTAAAATCACTGTTTCCACATCTGGAATTGTTCCTGAAATGTGGAGAATCGCAGCTTCGAAAACCAGATTAGCAGTGTCATTAAATGGTTATAGCGATGAAAGCCGTAGTAAGATTATGCCCATTAACAAACGTTGGGACTTACTCGAACTACTAAACGAGTGCCGAAAGTATAATCAACAAACAAAAGATCTGGTCACCTTCGAATATGTATTATTAAAAGGTATTACTGACCAAATTTCGCACGCCAAAGAGCTTTACAACATCACTCGTGGCATTGGTTGTAAGATAAATATTATTCCCTTCAACGAACATCCTGGTAGTGAGTTTGCTCGACCAGACGATGTGACTATCGCAGCTTTCCAGCAGGAACTGATGCGTTTGGGTGCCCATGTTCTTCTTCGCCGCACAATGGGTCGTGACATTTTCGCAGCTTGCGGGCAGTTAACCAGTGCATACAAAGAACATCCAGGACAAATGGATATTTCCAATTCAGCATTAGGGGGAAAACATGTCACAGATTCTCGTCGTCGGGAGCTTGGCTTACGATAGTATCAAAACACCAGTGGGCTCTGTCGAAAAAACATTAGGCGGATCCGCTAACTATTTCTCTGTGGCTGCTACTGTTTTAAGTTCCGTGCGTGTGGTCGGTGTGGTCGGTGATGACTATGCTCCGCAAGACCGCCAGATTTTAGAATCTCGAAAAGTCGATTTGGCCGGAATGAAAGTGACTCCAGGAAAGACTTTTCATTGGGCTGGTTTCTATGATGATAATTTAAATGAAGCACAAACATTAAAAACTGATTTAAATGTATTTGCTGATTTTGATCCTATTTTGCCTGAACACTACAAAGACTCAAAATTTGTTTTCTTAGCTAACATCGATCCCAATCTTCAAATGAAAGTTTTGGATCAAGTGAAGTCTCCGGTCTATACCGGTATGGATACCATGAACTTTTGGATTCAGTCCCAAAAGGAAAGCCTTCTTCAGGTTATTAAAAAAGTCGACATACTTCTGATCAACGAAGGTGAGTCGAAAATGTTAACAGGTTGTTCAAATGGAATCGCAGCCGCACAAAAATTAGTGCAAATGGGTCCAGAAGCTGTGGTTATTAAGCGCGGTGAATATGGATTGGTTTTGAATCACCGCGACCATGGTCTGTATTTGCTACCTGCATTTCCAATTTCTGAAGTGATTGATCCCACCGGGGCCGGCGACACTTTTGCGGGTGGATTTTTTGGATATTTGTCTCACGTTGGAACAAGACCTGGTTTCCAAGACCTCAAACGAGCTTGTCAGGTGGGTAGCACAGTCGCCAGCTTCACCGTTCAGGACTTTGGTCTTAAGGGCGTCATGAAAGTGAACCCTGCGGAACTTGAAAAACGTAAGGTCCAGTATGACAAATTTGTAGGAAATCACGCATAAGTCTTTAGAAGTTATAGAAAAATTCCGATCTTAGTCTTATGCCTAAGGCTAAGAAAAAAAATATCGAATTAGAAGAAAATGAGTTCTTAAAAGATCTCATTGATGAGGTCAAAGCCATTGACCCTGATACTTCTATTGAAATCGACGATGATTCGGAAAACACGTCCGCCGGTGGTGGAATTGAGCTTGGGTTTGGCAGTCAAAAAGAAGCTAAGCGTGTTGATCTACTTAATCCTGATTCTGTCGATTCTGAATCTGAAGGCCCTGAATTACAAAATCAATCCACAGCATTTATTAATTTAAGTCATGATATGAAAGTACCAGCCGCCAAAGTGGCCCCTACAGTTGCAACCACAGTGGCCCCTTATGTAAAACCGCAATCGGATACAGAAGCTGCCACACAGGCGATTGCATCCAATACAAGTGCAGATAGAACAGTAGCTGTGGCAGGTGCAAGAAAGCGTGAGCCTGCTTTAGAGGTGGTTGTTGAGTCAACAAGCACTGGTTTAAATGTGCCAAAAGTATCTAGGCCTGGTCATGTTTATGTTGCTGCTGATGCCAGTCTTGCTCAGTCAGAAACTTTGAAATTAGCACAAGCCCGAATTCATGAACTTGAAAATGAAGTGGACATGCTACGGCGAGATAATGATGACTTGGCCTCTGCAGGAGACATCATTTCAAAAAATCTAGAAGATCTTCAAGGTAAAGCTTTAAAAGCTGAAAAAGAAAAAAAAGAAATTTCATCTCAGTTGAAAAATGAAATCTTAATTATCAAAGGTCATTTGCAATATAAAGAAACAGAACTTTCTAAAGCAAAAACTCAAATAGAAGACCTGGATTTAAGAATTAAAACAGATTTTAAAAAGATTCGTGTTCGAGAGCGGGAGCTTGAAAATCGCCTCGAACTTGTACGTGCTGAAAAGCAAGCTTTGATGCGTTCGAAAGACGAAAGAATATTAGATCTGCAGCGTAAAGTTGACCAGTTTAAATCGGAACTTGATGTCTATAGAAGTAAAGTGCAGGATCTTAATAAGTCGATGGAAGATCAGCAAGAGCAAATGCGAAAAACAGTTCGTGCTTTAAGGGTCGCTTTATCAAATCTTGAACATGATTCACCCATTGATGAATCACAATTGACGGAACCCGAATCTGATCAACAAAATTCAGATGAATAAAGGATGTATTCACTGTGGCTCGAAGAATTAAAGTTGTTATCAGTGACTTGCATCTAGGAAAAGGTCGCCTGCTTGGTGACGGTGCGAATAATCATTTAGAAGAATTTTTTTTTAGTGAAAAGCTTGTTGAATTTATCCATTACTATTCCTCTGGAGCTTTTCGAGATGCAGAAGTGGAAATCATCATAAATGGAGATTTTTTAAATTTCTTGCAGGTGGATTACCGTGGGCATTTTCTTACAGTTGTGACTGAAAGTGTGGCTTTAGAAGTTTTGAAATCTATGATCAAAGGTCATGAAGATGTGTTTCGTGCGTTCAAAGAATTTGCATCAAAGCCGCAAAATTCAATTACCTATGTCGTTGGTAATCATGATCAAGCCATGATGTGGCCTGCTTGCCGAGCTTATTTTAATCAAGTGGTGGGAACTTCTGTCAGATATAAAAATATTGTTTACTACTTTGATGGTGTGCACATCGAGCATGGTCATATGCATGAAGCAGCCAATCGTTTAGATCCAAAAAGATTTTTTTTAAAAAAAGATCTTCCAGAACCCATTCTAAACCTTCCTTTTGGCTCCCATTTTTTCATTGAACTCGTATTGAAGATTAAAGAGAAGTACCCTCATGTGGATAAGATCCGCCCCTTTGGTAAAATGGTGCGTTGGGCTTTGTTTAATGAATTTTGGATGCTGATGATGGCATTCTCGAAGTTGTTTATGTTTGGGATAAAAACTCTATTTCAACACGATCCTAGACGAAATTGGTCTATCCGTAGTCTTTTAAAGATTGCTCTACAAAGTGCTATTTTCCCAGACCTCAGTGAATCAGCTAGAAAAATACTGAAAGATGACAGAGTGCATACCGTCATTTTTGGTCATACCCATGTTTATCAGTACAGACATTGGGGAACGGACAAAGAGTATTTTAATACTGGTACTTGGACGGAGCTGACTTCTTTAGACATTGTTTCCCTTGGGAAAATTACCAAACTGACTTACGTCTATATTGAATACCCGGAAGAAGGCGGAAGGCCTAGGGGACGTCTCAAAGAATGGCGTGGGTATCACCGAATTGAAGAAGACGTGGCTGTGTCATAACAGTTGAGTTAGTTAAATTGCTTCGCTACACTTTCATGCATGTCCAACGAAAAAGACGATTCTTCAGAAACAACTGACCACACAGAAAAAACCATTGTGGCCAGTGAAACGACCTTGAACCGCAAGATGGCGGGTGGTGGTGGATCGCCTGTTTTAGTTGTGCTTATTGGACCTGCAGGATACCAGGGTAAACAGTGGTCACTAATAGATGGCACAATTGTTGGCCGTGCCGTAGAATCACAAATCTTTATTGATGATGGCAGTGTCAGCCGGTCGCACGCAAAAATTGAATTTCGCAGTAATGAAGTTGTTATTATGGATTTAGGATCGACTAATAAAACCATTGTTAACGGCAATGCCTTAGCACCACTAGCGCCACTTGTTTTAAAAAACAATGATCAGGTGAAAACGGGAAATGTTGTTTTTAAATTTTTGGATAAGGGAAATATCGAAGCCTTTGCCCAAAAAGAACTTTTTGAAAAAGCCACAAGGGATGCCCTGACAGGTGCTTACTCAAAAGGTGCATTGATTGAACGTGGACCAGAAGTGATTAAAAGATCCGAAACTTTAAATGAACCTTTAAGTGTTATCGTTTTTGATATCGATCACTTCAAAAAAGTAAATGATACCTACGGACATGCAGCTGGTGACGTTGTATTAAAAGAACTCAGCCGTATTATCTCCACAAAACTTGTCAGAGCCAATGACTTCTTTGCTCGCTACGGCGGTGAAGAATTTGTTCTCATTTTATCAGGCACTCCTGTTAGTGCTGCCATTGATATTGCAGAAAGAATTCGTAAGACCATTCAGGAAAGTGAATTTACTTTTGAACAAACTAAAATCCCAGTCACTGTCTCTGTGGGCTGTGCTTCTAGAAAGCTAGACGAAACAACTTGGAATGTTTTATTCGAGCGTGCGGACAAGGCTTTGTATAACAGTAAACAAAATGGGCGTAACCGCGTTACTATCGCAAACTAATAAGGATATAAAAATTCTTTTGCGATATTTTCTTGAGCAAAACCAGGTCTGACCCAGTTCAATCGAATGACAGCGTAACCACCTCTTTCATAGAACTCAAGAAGTACGCTATTCTTAGATCCAGCAGTTAAAGCAATTTGGCCTGAGCAGTTTTCCACTTCGGCATGATCTGTCCAATTGTTAATGACAAGAGCACCATTAATTCGCAGTCTGACACCGTCATCAGATCTTGTACAAAACTGGTAGTTTCCGGTGGTGGGAGCTTCGATAAATCCTGTCCAGCGAACACTAAAAGAATCACCTACACCCAATGGAGCTAGTCCCGTGGCCCAGTTATAATTCACTGCGGAATCGATGCGTGTACCACGAAGGGTATTAAAAGCAAACCCCGTGTAGTAAGCGGCTGTTAAACCAACTCCTGTTGAAATTTCAGATTCAGCAGCTAAGTCATCAATTGTAATACTCGATATTCCACTGAGTGCCCCTAATTCAGCTCGAGCATTTGTAACGCCCTCAGAGAGAGCTGTGATTTCACCGGATGATGAAAAAGCATTGGATGCAAATAGCAAATTATTGTTATCAGATTTCCAAGTTACCACAGACGTTAAATCCACAGCAGCACCATCATTAAACAATCCATAGGCTTTTAGTGATAGACTCGATTGCGAGTTCAAAGTGGCAGCAGAGGGATTGATTTGTATCGATGTCAGTGTGGCGGGAGTGATGGTAAGCAGAGAGCTTGCTGATTGACCCGACAATGAAGCCGTGATGGTGACTGTGGGGTAAGCTGTACCGTTATAAAGATTAGTCATCAGGCCCGCCTGATCACCACCGCTGGTCATGACCACTTGTGAAGTATTCGATGACGTCCATGTGACTAAATTCGTAATATCTAAAACACTGCCGTCGCTGAAAGTTCCTTGGGCTCTGTAATTCAAATTTGTTAACCGTGAAATCAAAGTCGAAGCCGGTGTAATTTGAAGGCTAGACAGTGTTGCAGCATTGACTGTGATGGAAGTTTGTCCCATTACACCACCCATCTGGGCTTGTATGTTGGTCACTCCTGAGTTGAGCCCGGTCACCAGTCCCTTATCAGGATCAAGGATTGAAACTTCCGCAATATTAGCAGAACTAGAAGACCAGCTGACTGAGTTGGTTAAATCCTGCTCACTTCCATCACTGAACTGACCGATGGCAGTCAGTCTGATCGATTGATTCACTGGCAAAGTGGCAGATGGGGACTCAATCAAGATTGAGTTTAAGGTTTTGCTTTCTCCAATCACTTGCGCAAAAGCCATTTGGCCCTGAAGCTGTGCGGTCACAACCACTGTTCCTGCCAATTGAACATAGGCAAGACCTGAAGTGGAAATAGAAACAGCTGCATTGTTGGCGCTTGTCCATGTGACTAGTGAAGAAACATCGCGGAAGGTATTATCCGAATAAAGACCTGTGGCATAAAGTTGCACAAAGGAACCCAACTGAGAGCGAATAATAATGGGACTGATTTGCAGTGATTGTAAAGTGGCATTGGTGACTGTGACAGGTGTTGTGCTACTTAAAGCTCCCAATGTTGCAGTTATAGTGGTGGCTCCTGCTGCTCCCGCCGATAGAGTCGAACTTGTGAAAGAAGCCACCATAGAATTAGCTGAACTCCATGTGACCTCAGAAGTTAAATTCATTTGTGTACCATCGGAAAAAATTCCAGTTGCACGCATGGGAATTTGGGCCGACTGAGCCATCGTAATTTGTTGTGGAGTGAGGGAGAGGCTTTGCAGAGTGGCGTTGGTGATTTGCAATGACCTGGTTGCAGAAATCAAACCAAAATCAGCGCGTAAATTTGTAGTTCCAGGGCTGACGCCTAAAACCTCACCCGATGTGGACACAGAAAAAATTCCTGTATCATCGGAAGACCAAGTCACAAAGCTTGTCATACTTCTGATGCTGCCATCAGAAAACTGCCCAGCTACGGATGCCTGAAGTCTGCGCTGGTTGGCCAGTGAATTTTGTGGGGTGCTAACAGATAAAGTATTTAAGCTGGGACAGGTAACTTCCACGTCAACGACATCATTTAAAACAATTCCCGATGAATTGTTAATGAGGCAGGTGATCGCTGGTGAGGTCGGTTGAGAAATGATGGAAATTGTATAGGACTCGCCTGATTCCAGTTCGGTTGAAAATGAAAAATCTCCTGCAGCTGATAAATTAATTTGCTCGGTACCAGATAAACTTAATTGAATTGTGCCATGGGAATAATTCAGCACTCGACCGGAAATACTATAAGTAACAACGGGTGCAATATCTTCGACGACGGGATCGGCAGTGACTTCGGGGGTTTTTTTCTTGGCTGGGGCGCAGTTCGACAACAAGAGCACTACAAAAAGAACTCCGAATAGACGTAAGATGTTTGTAAAAAAGTTGAAGTCCCCTTTGTAACTCATCTGATGACTTATCGGCCAAAAGACCGGTTGGTTTGAGCCCTATTTTAAGAAATACTGTCGATTTTTTGATTCTTTTCTCAGGATGAGACGGTTTTAGATTTCTTTTAAGACTTCAAAACCTTTGTAGGATCCTACCAAAGCATAACCGATAACTTTATCGGCACCTTTGAATTTTAATTTTTCTGAAATCTCATTGAGTGTAGCCCCTGATCCTACAGCATCATCGACGAGAAGAATCTTTTTAAAAGAAATTTTTTGCGGCACAACAATCATGGTTTCTCGGGCATTTTGAATTCGCTCTTCAATTTTTGCTAATGACTTCTGAGCAATTGGAACTTCTCCGATGGAAACTTTTAGGACTTCAACTTTTGGAAGTTGAATGGAAAGACGTTTTTCAAGTTCTTTTAGAAAAGGAATTTTTCGTGGAATCGAATGTGGAGTCCAAGCTATGGCTTCTATTTTTTCTTTTTCGATCAAATTGATAAGCTGAGGAGCTATGATTTCGGCAATTTTTTGTATCATAGCTTTATCCTGAGCCTGCTTTCCATGAAGTAGGTAATTTCCTAATTTTGTTTTTCCAAACTTAATGAGGCTGTAGAAGTCATGATAGTAAACTTGGTCTAAATTACATTTTTTAAAAATTATATGAAATCGATCAGTAGCATCAATCAAATCTAATTTCTTATCTTTATGAGAAAGTGACTCGTTCAAAATTTGAATGTAATCTTGGATACACTTTTCTGGAGCTTGTTTGTTTTGTGTTGTTTTCATCCAATTGAGAAAACCTGAAACTCCTGTTTCTACTTTACCTGTTGGAGTCATATAGAGATAGTGATCTTCAAGAGTTTGTGAGTCTTCTTTGCTCAGAAGAACTGAAGTTTGATTTCGGTTTTCATGATTTAGGAAATAAAAGACTTTAGGAGTTTTTCCTTTTTTAATAAGCACTTTTTTATCGATTAGATAATTAAGAGCTCTGTGAATGGCAGCTTGAGTAAGTGAGAGGTGGGCGACCAATTCTTTAGCTTGTGCGTGGCCATTTTTCTTAATAAATTCGACTATTTGCAACTTTGTTGGGCTATACATAGTATATAGTATAGTATGTATTATATACTATGTATAGATGTTTATACTTAAAACAGAATCGGTTAAAAAAATCACCATAAATATTTCTTATAGTATCAATAAATCATTAATAGAATCATATACTTAGTGTCATTACGACCGCTGTTTTTGGCGGCTTCTTTGCAACATAATAAAAGTAAGAATGCGGTGCTTGTTTTCAAAAAGAGTTTTCAAGCACCTAAGTCATGGGAACAACAGGATGTTTTCAGGACTTAGAGGGGGGAGTGCGAAATCGCACTTTCAGAAAAAAATTCAAAGATTAACCGAATTTTTACAGAAGAGAGTCAAATATGACACGAGATCTAGAAAGTATCACAGATCTCGAACTCGTCGAGAGTGCGAAATTGGGGGACAAGACCGCTTTTTCTGCTCTTGTAGTACGACACCAAAGAGGATTACTGCGATTGGGTTTGAGATTTATGAAGGACCTGGATTCAGCGGAAGACATCGTTCAAGAGGCTTTTATCAAAGCCTATGAAAAGCTTGATGGCTTCGAGGGGCGCTCCAGCTTTAAAAGCTGGCTCTATCAAATTGCTCTGAATACAGCACGCAACAAACTCAGAGAAACAAAACGCGAAACAGTCGACATTGAGGATGCTCATTTGTCAGTCGTTGCAGTTGTGGAAACTGATATGGTGCACACGGCGGTTAAAGATCTATTAAACAAGGAAGTGGAAAAATTGCCGTTTCGCCAAAGAACAGCACTGGTCTTAAGAGTTTATGAAGACTTAAGCTTTCAAGAAATTGCTGAAATCATGCAGTGTCCTTATGACACAGCAAAAGCCAATTACCGTCATGCGCTTATAAAACTCAAAGAAGCGTTTAACGATCGACAAGATTTAAAAACCTGGACGTTAGAGACAGGTGGATTTTTTATGGAACTTTACCCACTTAAGGAGGCCGAAGGATGAAACCACAAGCGCGAACAGACGTAAAACAAATGTTGAAAGAAGGCGATGATGTCGAACTCCCGATGGACCCGGAGTACTATCATCGGCTGCACGCAAAAATCATGGCAAAAATTGATCCGAAAGTTTCGGATGAAATGCCTATGAATCTCAAAATTGATCCGGTAGCTGCAATGAAAAAGTCATTTTTTCTACGGCGCTAAAATTTTTAAGGGAGTTTGGAGAAATCACCAGACTCCCTTTTATTTTTGTGTCATCCTAGATTTATGACATACGAATTTTTATTTTTCAGACACGGTGAAACCGATTGGAATCACCAACAAATCTTTCAAGGTCACACCGACATCCCATTGAATCAAAAAGGTTTAGCGCAAGCTGAAGATTTAGGTCAGCGAATTCAGGATTGGCATCCTGATGTGGTGCTTTCCTCTGATCTGATTCGAGCTCGAAAAACAGCCGATGGTGGATTAAAATATTGGCAAGCGCCTGTTGTGATTTCTGACCAACTTCGAGAAATGAATTTAGGAAAAGCCGAAGGTCTTCACCGTAATGAAGTGATCAAACTTGTAGGCCCTGATTGGGTGAAATGGGTTTCACCGGGCGAAAATGATGAAAACTTTGGTTTTCCCGGTGGTGAAACTAAAGCAGAAACCAGGCTTCGAGTGCTGACGTATTTAGAAAGTTATATTAAAAAAAATCCCCAGCATAAACGTATCGCAGTTTCTACCCACGGAGGTGTCATTCGCCGTGTGACTCATGGATTAAAAGGAATTCCAAAAGACGGGGTTCCAATTCCTAATTGTGTGACCTATAGATTGAATTTTGAAGCAGGTTCTTGGAGCTTCATTCAAGACCGCAGACGGGCCTCAACGGTCGTTGTTTATAATAACAAAATTCTAGCATTTAAAGCTAAGGATCCGACCAATCACAAGCACTATCACTTTTTGCCGGGTGGCAAAGTGGAAGAAGGTGAAGAGTCCCATGTATGTGCCACCAGGGAAACACTAGAAGAAACCGGTTATCAAGTATTGGCTCAACCTGAACAAAAGTTAACTCGTGAATATGATTTTGAGTGGGACGGTCAGTTGTACTGGAGTCGCACAGATTTTTTCAAATCTCAATTGAAAGATGAATACTTTGACCCTAGACCTGTTAAAGATGCCAGTTACCACTTAGGTGTGGAATGGGTCAGTGTTGGTGATTTAGAAAAATACTTTTCTTATACAATGTCTGTGAAAAATGGGATTCAGATTTTAGTCCAGTCTGACTAAGATTGTAATTCACTTAAGTTTATTACAAACTGTCGTAGATGATTCAATCCTTGTTCGCATCTAGTCGAATGGCATTTTTAATTTTGTTTCCTTATTTTTTATTTCTATCTGCTCAGATGGGTGATTTTTTAAGTCAAAATTTTTTCTATCATACACGGTTTGCCCTAACTTTGATCTCGGGTGATTTCAATTACTCAAGCCTTGAGATTCTAAAAAGTTCAATGTTTCAAAATGGGTATGTAGATCAGCATTATGGGTTTCACCTGATCCTGGCCTTTTTAAATCTTCTATTTGATCCCAAAATGTCCGTGCAAATATTAACTAGTTTATGCTTAGCCCTTACTTTTTCTTTGCCACTCAAGTTAGTTAAAGAAAAAGATCGATTCTTACTTTTGGCTTTAGCTGTATTTTTTGTAGGATTTTGTTTAGCAGACTTGAACCGGGTTTTTTGGGGACGTCCCATGATTTTAAGCCTTCTTTCCCTGTCACTGTTTGCAAGACTTTGGCTGGTCGATGCAAAAAAATGGACACCGCTGTTAGTGATGTTAGCTGGTCTATTGATGGGAATGGCTTCTTTTGAAACCTTAGTCGTATCAATATTATCAGTGGGATGTTTATCGCTAATTAAATTTAATAAAAATTTATTAGCTGTCAGTTTAATTGGCTTAGGTGTGTCACTTTATTTACCAACATTTAATTTTGATAAAATCATCTATCTAGTGGATTTGCTGAAATTTAATTTGAGTCCCAATAATGTGATAGGCGAGTGGCGATCAGTTCGGGACGTAAATCCATTTTATTTATCAATGTGTGCGATGTTTTTAATATCACTGACCCAGTTCAAATCTATCTACAAAGAAAATAAAGCCTATTTCTACTTTACATTAGTTGCGATTTTATTCTTTTTGATATCAATAAAACATTTGCGTTTTTTACCATTCTTTATAACTTCTGTTACATTAAGTGGATTATTTGTAATAGCTCATTTCCTTAATCAAATGACTTCAAAAATCAAACTCGCTTTCCCGATTCTAGTTGTTACGTTTGGTTTGATACTTGCTTGGACAGGAAGATCATCGATTATTGCAGATGAGAGCACAAATTATTCAACTAAAAAATTCTCTGACTGGTACAAAAACAGTCAGCTCAATGGAAAAAAAATTATTAATTATAAGTGGGAATATTGGAGTAGTTTATTTTACTACAATCCAAAATTAGTCACTGAGCCTGGCATGTCTACTTTTATATACAATAATAATGCTAATTTTGTAGCAACATATGAAAAAATTAGAAATCAGCCTCTTAATATTACCTATCAAGATTGGGATACTTTTTTTAATTTTTTAAATTCTAACTTTTTACTAATAGAAAAAACAGCATCGATTGTAGCTGAATTAGACACTCAGAAGTGGCCTTTTATTCTTGTTTATGAAGATGATAGCTTTAAACTATATGAATTTGTAAGACCGAAAATCAGCTACTTAGAATATGAAAATAATAAAATTAAGGTTGGTAACTGTATTAATTCAAATGCTGATTGCGATAAGCTAGTTTTTATTGACCCATCACCAAATCATAAAGTTGGTATGTTTCCTATTTCAATTGAGCAGTTTAGAATTGGGAAATTAAAAGAGTCTAAAGGAATTGTTTCATATCAAAATCTATCAACAAAACAATGGCTAACCGCTGACCAAGTTTTAATCAATGGAGTCAATGTTTCAACGGATCAGGATTGGATTCCATTTTGGACATATCCTTACTTTAAAAGAAATAACAAATGGGTTTTTATTGAAAGATTTCATCCGGATCAACCAATAGATCTTTTTATTCAACAACTGGATCAGTTTTACTTGGCCTCAACTAAAAAATTAAAAAGGATTTACTATGATTATGATCAACCATTTCAGTCTAGTGGAATACCCCAAACACGTATTTTTTTAGGAATGTACTACTACTGCTTTATTAATAAAGCTGATTGCCAAAAATACATAAAAAAAGTTCAGAATTTAGACTCTCTTGATCTTGGTGCACTTGCAATTTTGGGGTTAGCAACAAGAAAGTCAGATGGTCTATTGGAACTTAAAGAAAATATTAAAAATAGAGTGCTTCAATTTTATGATATTAAGCGTAGTGCATGGATCGATATTAATCATTCATCACTGCCAATTATTAATGGATCAAAATATATGTTTCATGTCGGAGAGGCTCTTACTTTTTTGAATTCCCAGTTCACTTGGCAAGAGTTGCCCTGGCTTAAAGATGAAACTGAAAAATATATGAATCAATTTTTGAAAGAAAAAAATGCATTTTTCGTCAGATGGGCAAGCTCATTACTTTTTTTCGCTTTTGAAAAATCCCCCAATTATAAAGAGTCTATTTCAAAAAGTATTAATCAACTGCTTGATATCGTTGATCAAAATTTAATTTATAACCATAGTTATCCATCAGATTTGAATGGCTGTTACATTGATAATAATTTTTTTGCTCAGTCTGAAGCCCTTGATCATAGATCAGGACTTCTACTAGAGGGACTTGCGCACTTTACGAATCATAATTTAGTAAGTCAGTTGCCAATTTTCAAAAAAATTGTGAGTGGCCTTTCAAAGTGTGCTAGCCGGGTACAACTTCATCAAAAGAATGCTTTCTTTTACAAAGCATCAAATGATCTTATTGGTGGAGTTTTTATGAGACCTTCATCATTCAAATTTCAAGTGGATGTTTTAGCCCATCTGGGCATTGCTTTTCACTTGTTAGCGGGTGCCAAACCATGAATTTTTTTTTCTTTTTAATGTATTCGTTTTTTATTTATTCAAGTGAGTTAGTTTTCAAGTTTGATTATGATTCAGTGTCTCAACCTGTCGAAATTTATGAAGTATTAGGTGATCGTAAATACTTTGTTGGTGGAAATCAAATTTTTGATCCACTTAGTTTAGATTGGCAATCCTATAAAAATAGTCAGTTATCTAAAATTCCAATGAGTTCTTTAAGCTCAGTCAAATTTTCTAGTGAACGTAATTTTGCATTTGTGCTTTTAAACACAACAGAGCTTCCGATTAAATTTGTAATTCGCTCTGATGGAGATGAAGTCTTAAGTAAGAGTAACTGGCTTTGGGAGTGTTTGTGTTTGAAAAGACCAATAGAAGTGCCGGCTAAAAGACTTTGGATTCATCATTTTCGTGTAACGCCTTTAATTTCATCCAAAACCACAAAGCTTGAACTTTTTATTCAAAAAGCTAAATAATTATTTATTTTTCACTTTCAGGTAGTTTTGTATCTTGTAACAATTTTCCTTTTGCTACATCCAAACCGATAATATCGTGGGTAATTTCCAACGGCTTAGACTTTGGTGGGGCTTCATATTTGTTGGAAACTCGAAGTTCAACGGTTCGGTACCAGTAGGAATTGGGTTGGATTTTAAAAGAGTGATTCATGCACAAGCAATTGTATTTAAATCCAATTGAATGTTCAGCTGGTTCTGCCGAATGTGGAGAGGCAAAAAAGTACTGTACTTGGTTCGAAGTATTATGAATGACGAGTGCGAATTTATTTCTTCGACCTTTGTGTGCGATCAGTAAATTATCTGGAATTTCTTTTAAAATGAGTTCTTTTGGCAGTGATTTGACTGAAGCCATGGACCAAAGTGGTGAGGTTGGAGGAACCTCATAAAGTTTTACAGCAAAAGGAAAGTTTTTATAGTTCCATCCCATTTTGAAACGAACTTCTTCAGCTCCGACGTCTGCAAGACCAAGACTGCTAAATATGAGAGTAAAAGTTGTTAAAAGTTTTAAATATGTCATAGTATTAAATGTGCAACTATTTTATAAGTAAGGCAATTCAATATGACGACTTCTAAAATGCGTTTGAATCAAAATGGTTTTACATTGACTGAAGCCATCATTGGCATTGGTATATTTGCACTTATCGCATTAACTGGAACTTCAGTTTTGCAAGTGACTAAATCAATGAGCAGTAAAGCTGATACTTTCCGAGAATTATTTGATTTAAAATCAAGACTCGAACAGCTTATGAAGCACCCTCGTTCGCACCTCAATACAATTTTAAATGAAGGCTCGATGCAATGTCTAGAAACTCGGTCCACAAATTGTACTGTAGGAACTCAACCATTTAATATTTGGGATTCCAATCCAGTTCCTGCAGCAGCACAAGCAGTCCCTGAATTTATTCAGCCTCCTTCAGCCGGAGGAACTCGCGGTTTTACGATCAAAGGAGAACCTTGCGCCACTTTTGGGGTTGCAGGTAGTAATTGTATTTTAAGATATATTATCGATTGGACTCCGATCTGTGGCTCGGATACAACAAGGTGCCGGGCCCCTTCCTATAGATTTAATGCTCGATTGATAGCAAGTGGTACTCCGCCTCCTAATTTAAATCTAGATTTGTTTAATGTGGAAATTATTAAAGATGCTCAGGGCGAACAAGCACAAGCCGTTTGCCAAAGTTTAAGTGGTGTTTATAATGCTGCAACCCGAACGTGTAATGTGGGGATTAATCAACCATGCCCAGCTGGTACATTGTTTGTCGGCTTAAGTGCAACAAATACAAAAAATTGTTTAGCTTTATCAACCTTGTCTTGTCCAAGGGGAACAGTTATCGGTGGAATTAGTTCCTCTGGAATTATGACATGTAATCCTGGGTGCTATCTGAATGTAACTTGTACGATTAATCTTTGGACAGGTGCAAGTTCTTGCCCAACTAATGTGGTTTGGGTACCTGGGCAAGGTATTGGCGGTGCTAATCCTCATTTATCAGCTTGGGCTGCAGCACCACCACCACCGCCACCGCCGCCACCAGATGGTGATGGTGATGGGGGGCCTTAAATTTATGGAGTTCAGAATGAATCAAAAAGGTAATGCCATAGTCTATGCTTTGTTGATTGTTCCAGCTGTTATGACCATGAGCTTATACGCTTTAAAGTCAGTTGAAGACACTTATAACAAACAAGAAACATCACGTTTTGAACACACGGCTATTCAATCCATTACGAATCAATTGCAATCTATCATAGAAAACGAAGCTTCTTGGCTTGCAACCATTCAAGCCAATTCAGTCGGTCCATCTAACATGGATTGTTTACTGACTCATAACACTTCATGTGCTGGACGTGGTGGATTTATCGATCTTAAACTTGATGCAGCTACCACGGTCACTGCTGCTGACTTTCTACCAAGTATTGATATTACCAACGGATTCACTCGCTCTGGTTTTTTATGTAACAACTATAGCATAGTCACTCCTGATGGCAGGTGCACTTACAGAGCTCGTATTCGCTGGGATCCCGTTTGTGCACCACCCTGCTTATCAGTAAAATCACCCACTGAGCCTTTCGCAAAAATACCCGCGCAAAGAATAACTTTTGAATTTTCTTACAGTTCGTCAACGGATGACATTGCAGGTGCTCTTAATATTAACTCTGCGGGTTTTCAAATGGACCGGGGTGATCAACAATCTTCAGTTCAAGTCTTTTGTGAAACTTTACCTGCCCAGTTAACGGGTGGAGGTATCCACTGTCAGCTTCAATACGCACCAAAGCATTGTTCGGTGGATAGTCGCCAAATGGTGGATTACGTTGATAATGATGGCAATGCTGTTTGTAAAAACACAAATTTTGTAGGACTTAGTGCAGTGGATTGGCGAAGATGTTCAGCAGGGAATGCAATGACAGGCATTACGGGAGATACATTTTTATGCGACGTTTTTTAAAAAATAATAAAGCATTCACCTTAATAGAATCTCTTGTAGGACTTGCCTTGATTAGTCTTTCTATTGGAACGACATTTGCCACCATTACCACTGCACTTAATTTAAAGTCTAAAAAGCAAGCCTCTGAAGTTGTACTTGGTATTCGAAATTCAATGATTAGCTCGATTAATACAACTCAAGGTTGGTTACAAACCATAGATTCAAATGCGGCTCCTTATGTGGCAAGTCCCACTGGCGGAACAAATTGTTTGCGTGCCGCTTCCATGACTGGATGCACAGGTTCAGGAGATCAATTATTAATTGAATTTCGAAATGGTGGGCTTCGGTTGGCTGGCTATGACATTAACAATATGGGTTTTGATCAAGAGGGTCAGCTTTGTAATTACCTCACTTCAGTCAATTGTGTTTATCGATTTCGTGTTCGATGGGTTCCTAATTGTGACAATGCTTTATGTCGATTTCCATTGATTCGAATTATAGGTGAATTGGATGTTAAACCATCACATAGTGAAAAAATTCCTAATCCTGACTTTTTTAGTTTTGAATTTGTCCGTGGAGTTGTGCAGAATAATTCAAAAGAGCAATGTGATGCCATTGGTGGGGTGTTTAATGCAGCCCTTAGTACTTGTACAATGGCAGGCTCTAATACAAATTGTCCGCAAGGTCAGATTGTCGTTGGCATTTCAAGTACAGGACTTATAACATGTGGTCCCTACGTTAATAACCAATCTTGCCCCTTAGGTCAGTACCCAAAAGGCGTATCAGCAAGTGGTGTATTTGAATGTCTGCCTTTGGGCGCATCATGTACTAATAATTATCCAAGTGGATATTCTGATGCTTTACCTGGGTTTGGTACAAACAGTGATGGAGACTGCGGTGGAGATGCAGGGGATTGTCAATAAAGCATGATTTCACAAAAAAATTGGGAAAGATTTTTTGCACTAGGAACAACTTCCGTTTTTTTGTTTGATTTCCACCCGTTCGTAACACGTAATCCACAGGGCAGAGAAAATAATTGCTGGCCCCATTTCGTAGATTGCAATCAAATTCTTCCCTATCTTGATGGTTTGCCCCAGTCTTATAATTTGCATATATTTTTTATGTTAATCTTTGGTGTTATATTAGCCACCTACGGATTTATCGTTTTAAATAAAGAAAAAATATACATACCCCTAATTTGGGTTTTAACTCTGACAAAACTTTTTATTGCTTATTTTTGGATTTTTTCTGGCCAGCATAATTTTTACTTCTTTCATTTATTACCAACGATTGCCTTTCTATTAAATCGAAATAATCGAATATTTGGTGCACAAGTGATGTGGGCACTTTGTTATAGTTTTTCAGCAATAGTGAAGTTTGATGAGGGATGGATCGAAGGGACCTATTTTTCAGCTCTTAAATTAGGTATGCCACTTTTCCATGACAATTTAATTCCATTGATGACTTTGACTGTAATCATTTTTGAAATATTTGGTGGATGGGCTTTGCTGTACTCAAAAACAAGAAAAGCAGCCGTCGGGGTTTGGACTATTTTTCATGTGTATTCAGTGACTATGGTTGGCTTTTTTTATCCTGTAAGATGTATCGTAAATCTTTGGATATTATTTCTACCTAATTTAAATGGCAACAATAATATAGAAGCATTTAATTCCAATACTCGATTGAACAAGTCAGCGTGGGCCTTTATTATCTTTGTCATTTGTATGCAGCTTGTTCCCCACACATTCAATGAAAATCCTAAGCAAACATTACGCTGGGAAGGCTATCATTTTAATATGTTCGATGCCAATTACCAATGCATTAATGAATACTCCTATGGCCCTGAAACCAACAGAAAAAAAGTAAGCTATTCAACAACCAATTCCATGTATCGCTGTAGTCCAAGAAAAACTTTTTTAAAAGCTCAACAGCAATGTAAAAAAGATCAAAATCAGCATCCAGTATCATTAGTCTTTATTAAATCAATGAATGGTCAGCCTTTCTACGAACTCGTTAATGAGAAAAATATTTGTGACCTTGAATTTTCGATGTGGGGTGAAAACAAATGGTTGAATACAAAAAATACGAAAATTGTTGGATATCCCAAAAAAAATGAAATCAGTGGATACTCAGGTAACATTTCCGTTGGAATGATTTCCGCAACTCCAGTTATTGAAAAACTAGCAGTTCAAAAATTGATTGAACCTTTTACCCCTTATTTAAGAATGCTATTTTTTATACTTTGGATGGGAATGTTATTTTTAATGTTGGTCGTATATTTAAAAAAAACCAAGAAGTAAAAAGTCTTGTTCATTAGGAAAATCTGCAGCTTTAATAATTTTATTATCAAAAGTTTCGAACTCAAGTCCGCCAAAAAAGTAGCTATAAATAAAAGCGTGATGAAAACCTTCAATTAAAATGCTAAAGTTTTCTTTTTGCTTTTCAGTTAACAGTTCAAGTGAACGAGCTGCAAAAATATCACCGTCTCCAGAAGATAATATTAAATATTTTTGATTGGGATTCTTATTAGCTAATTCAAGAACTTCAGTTTGTGCTACTTTTTCCTGTTGAATTATCTTTTGTGTAGCAGGATGGCCTTTAAAAACATTAACTAATTGATAAGGATAGTTGGCACCAAAGGTTCTAAAACTAAGTTTATTGGCTCCTTTGAGGCTTAATTTTTTAGAAATATTATTCGTCCTCACATCAATAATCGCAAAGTTGTTTTGATTTCGCAAAAAGTCATTAAATCTTATATTTTTTTCTTTTCTTAAGTATCGATGGCGATTTTCAACTTTTTTAACATAAACATTAACAATTTTTTTGTTATGATAAAAATGAGCTAAAGATATATTTTCAGCTAGTATATCTAAATCAGAATCCAAGAAAATATCATTGATTGCAGTTGTGGCAAAGTTTTTTATATTAAGATGGGGTGAAGAAGGACTTAGATATTGTCCTCTTAGGATTTGGGAATCTTTCAGGCTTTCAACTAAACTAGCTGAATCTGTTGTTTGATCTTGTTGAGTTTCTTGAATGTTCGCATACAAAGAGTTTCCAAGAGCAGTGGGGTGAAATCTAAAGTCACTAAAAGTAGGAGAAGATAATTGAACTTTAACATTACCTTCTGTGAAATTTTGCGTTGAGAATAAATCTGAAATTATTTTTAATTCAGCTGCGGTGGGGGCTGGGTCTGGTTTCAAACTTTCTATCGACACATTAATTTGAAAGTAATACCGGTAGGGTAACTGATAAATTTTATCAAATTCAGTCACCCACAATTTCCAAGAGCCGGGTGTTAGACAGCTTGTAATTTCCTTAGGTAGCGTGACAGAAAGTTTTTTTTCACGAGTAATGAGTACGGCCCATTCTCGAGGTAGAAAGAAAACTTTCTGGCTTTTTCTTAAGCAAAAAATATCATTATCCTTAACGACTTTGATCTCGCTTAAGTTTTTAAATTCTTCAATAGCTTTATCTGCTGGAATCAATCCTTCTGGCACTGGATTGCTGATTTCTACTTTTGCTGGTGCAGGGATATTAGTGGCAGCAACTGTAGGCTTTGTTGATGTGACGGTGGGAATTGGCTGATTGACTAATTTTCTTTTTTGATACCTTGAGTATCCGACATAAGCGGCAACAAGAGATGAAAATATAAAAAATATAAACAGGGGGTCAATTTTTTTCATTTAATCCTCTTGATGTTTACGAATCGATTGATGGGTAGTCTAGAAGTTCGTTCATTCCAAACGGCATAAATGGCTTCGATATTATCTTTTTTCCCAAATACATAAACTAATGGCAATTTTTCAATGATCATAAGATCCTTTTTGTTTTTAATATTTGGAAATAGATTTTGATTTGGATTAATTTGGCTTTTGTTTTTTTGCCAAAGCGAGTTGTTTTCATCAACATTTATAAAAAAAAGTGAATTTTGAAATTCTAATGTTTTTGCCTTATCAAGCCAGTAAGGTGTTATGTTTTTACATATTTCACACCAGCTTGCCCAAAAAAAAATAATTTTTTCACCTTTCGGTAGATTTATTAATTTTTCATCTTTTGTAACAAACGGAGTTTCTGCAAACAGTTTTTCAATTTTACGGATGTCTTGACTTGCTTCTGCCGATTGTAAAATGACGATGCTTAATAGTAAATTTATGATTAACATTCATTAATTTAATCAAATTACTTATCGTCTGACTACTGTTTACTTTGTGTTATCGACCAGTAGTTTTGTTAGACTTTCGTCAGGATTTTTTGAATTTTCTAATGGTTGGCAGAGTTCAATAAACTTGGCAAAGTTTTGCCCTGACTTGGCCCATAATCTTTCAAAGTCACCGTCATCTTTCAAGTAGGTTCGGTACATGACAAGTCTGGCATTATTCAATTTTAAGTCTGCAAACTTTTGATAGGAATCAGTTTTCATTTTAGGAATAATCTGAGTCTGAAATTTAGTTTGAATTTCTTTTATTCTGGCTTCTTTAATTTCTATCCTTTGTTGAGATTCAGGTAATGATTGATACCAATGACTTAATTGTTGAACTTCATCCGTGATAAATTTAGAAAACAAAATTTCATCAGCAATTTCATTATTCATAACTGTATTGATATTTTGATCACTTTGATAAAAGAGTTCTGTGCCTTTACGTCCTAAAAATGTAGCCAGGCGTTCATTAAATTCCACATGATCTTTCACCCAAAAAGTGGTGTGGACAAGTTCGTGGATAAGGGTTTCCACAAGTACGTGATCATCATATCTTAGCATGCTAGATAACAATGGGTCTTTGAACCAACCTAGAGTAGAATAAGCTGAAACACCTCGCATATAAGTGTCATAGCCTTTATTTTTTAATTCCTGCTCTTGATCGAGGGCTTCTTGCTGATTAAAAAAACCTAAATAAGGAACCTTCCCAACAATGGGAAAGGACCACTGATAGGGCTCAAGTTTCCAAGCCTCCGCCGCACTGACCACATAGGTCACATAGGGGCGGTCAAGCATCACAATTTTTGAATAGTTACCTTCGGAATTTAGTTTTAATTCATTTTTTGCAAAATCTAAAACTTTTCTGGCCAGTTCAATTTTATTTCTCTGTTCAATTGTCAAATCTGGTTTTTTTAAAACACTTTCATAGGTTTCAGTGGATGAGAGTAATGACATTTGATGGTAGGCACTTTTTAAAGTGTAACAACCTGAAAGACTTAAACATAAGAATAAAAAACTAAGTCGGACTACAATGTCCAAGAGACGCCCGCACGGATTTGGCTGTCATCACTGGTCGAGCCTCCACCAACGGGTGTTTGCCATACATCATAGGAGACCCGAAATGACAAAGCTTTCGTGATACCGATTTTTAAACCGACTCCGTAGCTGGGAATAATGGCGGTTTCAATATCTAAAGATTGGGGGTTATTAAGCTCTAATACGTTCACTGTTTGCGAACGTTTTAGCTGCGCCATTCCACCTTTGATGTAGGGTTGAAGCCAAGATTTCCGATCCGCCAAGACAAGAATTAAATCGGCCCCTAGTACTTCTGTTTTTTGATAAGTTTCCGTGGTGTTCCCACCCGGTGGTTTTTCATAGCGGATCGCTTTGGCGTCGGTGTAGCTCATCTCGAGTGCTAATTGTTCTGTGAAATAAACAGAAACAGAAGCCGTGGTGCTTTCTGTTTCAAAATAATTATCCTTATCAAATGAGTTTTTCTTTTTAGCAAAAGAAACTCCAAGTTCATAATTCATCGCATGAGAGAAAGAAGATAAAAGTAGAAGAAAAATTAATGATTTCATTGATATTATGATAGCAGATTAATTATTAAAAAGGCCCTACTGGACAGGTCTAAAGTCCACAGTAAAACTAGCACTTATATGAATAAAACCATCAGGCCTTATCATTTCCATTGGAGGATTGGGAAATATGCGAGCTTCTTGAAAGGCCAAGGCCGAAGTCATGTCGAGTTTTTTTATTCCAGAGCTGGAATGAACTTCAGCGCGGTGAAACTCACCGTTAGGTTTTAATAATATAATCACCTGAGTGGTCAGCTTTCGGCTGCCAAATAATTTTTTTCTTAAAGTGGGTGGGTAACTTTCAAAAGTTTTGTGCACAAGATCTGACCAACGTGGATAGGTCCGTGACTCTAGTCTTGAATAAAAAGAATAAAACAAATGCCGATCCGTATTTAAAGTTGTCATGGATCCCAGAGCAATATTATCAGGAAGTGCCACACTGACTGTGGACGGCATTTGATTCAGTTGGGCCAATTCTTTTTTAGGATCAAATACTTTAAAGCCATCGGGATCTTTGAGATCAAATTTATTTTTTTGCTCGGAGGATTCAGATATTTCATCCTGAAAAGGCTGCAGGAACTTGGGCCCGGAGACGCGGTTTTTTGTGAGTCCTTTTTCGCGGGCTTGAGTTTCCAGTAGCACGCGAACTTTTTCCTGTGATGCAAATTGGGCTTCAGAATTATCATCAAATTTTAATTTTTCAGGCACTGGTAAATGGGGCACAAAAGTTTGTGGATTCTTTGGTAAATTTTCAGGTGGGTTCACATAAACAATTTCCACAGGGGCCAGTGATTTTTCTGGATTCCACTGGGAATACAAAGTCACCGCTGTGGTGATCAGAAAATGGGCAACTAGACTTAAGGTGAGGGCCAGTGACAACTTCACTCTTCTATTTTTAATCGCTCAGCTGGAAGTATCAAGAGAGAAAGGGATAAAGTGTTTTTTAGAACCTGCCGATAGAAAATAATACTTAGTCAGGGGGCAGTTTGGGACAAATCATAGATATTACAAAGCGTCTTAAGGGTCGAAATAAAGAAGAGATTTCAAAGTCTTCCGAGCCGGCTGATGTTTTAGATATGGTGGAAGCCCGGGAAGCCATCCTGAACAGTGAGCGTCGCGTCGTTAAAAGGACTCTGCTGACAGAGTTTGTTGGAGCTTTTGCGGTCATCCCAGAAAAAGGCCTTTTGAAAGTGGCTTTGTATGATATTTCACAAAACGGTGTGGCTTTTAATACGGACGGAAATGTGAGCCACTTTTTAGATGGCCAAGAAGTCGCGATGCGGGTCTATTTGAATCATAAAACTTATTTTCCTTTTGTAGTTAAAATGCGTAATCGTCGCTACATCACTTCAGAAGGAGTCTTTCGTTGTGGTGCTGATTTTTTAGCGGGGCAGAACGATCAGGCCCTTCAGCATTTCGTAAAATTCATCGAAAATGTTTCGACCACTTTGAAAACAGACACGGGAGATATCCAAGTCCCCAGCCTCATAAGCCGCTAGTTTTCGTTAGACTTTGGTCTGTCCATAGTGTGAACTTAAATCACACAGGAGGACACAATTGTCTAAAACCGGATCATCTCAAAAGCGAACTAAAATTGTTGTTGATACCAATGTCATTCTTTTCGACGCTTTGGCGCTGTTAAAATTTGGGGATGCTGACATTCATATTCCCATATCAGTGATTGAAGAAGTGGACCGATTTAAACGTGACCAGGGCGAAAATGGTCGAAATGCCAGACATTTTTCCAGATTCATTGACGTACTTCGTGGCAAGGGATCTTTAGCTCAAGGTGTTCAGCTGGATAACAATGAAGCCACCGTTTACGTGAGCCAAGATATTATGATGGCAAGCCTTCCTGCTGAGTTGGATTTAGAAAAAGCTGATAACCGCATTTTGATGACGGCCATTGGACTACAAAGGCAGCATCCTCGACACAAAGTGGAGCTGATCACAAAAGATATTAACCTTAGAATTAAAGCTGACGTTTACGGAATTCCTGCCAGAGATTACGAACCTAATAATGTTTCTCAAGAAGATATGTATGAGGGTTACCTCGAGCTCGAACTCACCCCAGAGCAGATCGATAGTTTTTACAGAAACAAAAAACTAGAGTTCACAGCCATGAAGCTAATCGCCAATCAGTATGTGATCATGAAAGATAAATCGAACCCCAATCACTCGGCCATCGCCAGATACTCATTTCAAGATCAAGCCTTAGTTCCGTTGAACAGTCCTGATCATAGCATTTGGGGCATTCACGGAAGAAACGTTGAGCAATCTTTCGCTATGGATTGTTTGCTGAATGATGAGATCTTATTTGTATCCCTGGTTGGAAAAGCAGGAACGGGTAAAACCTTGCTAGCCATTGCAGCGGGTCTTCATAAAACTTTAGATGTGGGTCAGTTTCAAAGACTACTCGTATCACGTCCCATTTTTCCCATGGGCCGAGACATAGGATATTTACCCGGCGACATCGAGCAGAAATTAAATCCTTGGATGCAGCCGATTTTTGATAATGTGGAATTTTTAATGGGAGCTGATAAAAAAGCAGCCGGCCGTGCTCAGGAATTGATTAATCAGGGGATGCTGAATATCGAGCCTTTAACTTATATTCGTGGAAGGTCCATTCCCAAACAGTATTTGATCGTGGATGAGGCTCAGAATTTGACACCTCACGAGATTAAAACCATCGTAACGCGTGCGGGGCAGGGAACTAAAGTTGTCTTGACCGGTGACGTGTATCAAATCGACAATCCTTACGTTGATTCGGCCAATTCAGGCTTGACCTATGCTGTTGAAAAATTCAAAGGTCATCCCATTGCAGCCCATGTGACTCTCACAAAAGGTGAAAGATCACCGCTGGCTGAATTGGCAGCTAATATTTTATAGAGGATCTTATGAATTGGATTTATGACGTTGGTTACTCGAAAGTTTTTGATTATAAAATTACTCAAGAAATGATCACAAAATTTGCTGATGTGACCGGCGACTATAATCCCATTCATGTGGATGAAGAGTACGCAAAAAAAACCAAATTCGGAAAATGCATCGCCCATGGAATGTTGATGGGCGGTTTTTTTTCTAGATGCCTTGTGGAAACCTTCGGGGGAAACGGCATTTACTTGGGTCAAGATATGAAGTTTACCAATCCTGTTTTTGTTGGTGATGAAATAGAAATATCAATGACGCTCGTCGCTTTAAGAAAAGAAAAAGGCATTGGCACAGTGGAAACCATCGCTAAGCGAAAATCCAATGGGGACATCTGTGTTAAAGGCCAGGCAGTGATTATGATGACAGCCCCTAAGGCTTAATCAGAAATAATTTTTGGCAAAACGCCACCAGGTCTTCCAAAGTGTAGAACTCTGTCTGAATCTTTTTTAAAATCTGTCGGTTGATAAAAAGATTTTCTTTTTAAAGAGTAGTAAAGGCACCCAACTTCTTCTGGTGGTGCAAGCTTAAAAAATTCTTCTGCTTCTTCTAACATTTTAAGCCAATTTTTTTTCAAAAGCTGTAATTCCACTGGTTTTTTTAAATGGAGACGATCGAAATCAGTTTGCTGATATTTGCCTCTGCGTTTTAAAATTTCAAGCAATGAAATGGGGTTAAAGCCTGGATCCTTTCCGCAGGCCGCCCAGCATTGAGCTCCTAGAGGCAAAATATTTTCATGAGTGTAATGAACATCTAAAAAATCCCTGGCTTCATCGCGTCCAACTAGAGCTAGAATTTTATTGATGGCAAGGTCTATGGGATGCAAAACATAGCCGATAGATTTTTCAATTTGTACAGGCATAAAACGCCAGCTAGAGTCTTGAGCCCATTCGATTTTTGTGGATTCATTTTCCTGCCTTACAATGCAGCGAATGTATCCAGGTTGATTCATTTCCACTTCAATTTCTACGCCGTTTTGATTAAGAGTGACACTGTCGTTTTGAAAAGCCTGAGCCACTCTTTGTTCTGAATCATGAAAGTAATCTAAATCCAAACTGTATCTTATGGATTGTGGTAAAAAATGAAGAGCTGCACCGCCAGCAAGATGGCTTTCTTCACTTCGGTTTTTAGCTATTAATTTTGCTATACGTGTTTGAAATTTCGTTAGCGGCATAGTTTTGTTCCAATTTCCCAAAGTGTTCGGTCCCCATTCTTCATCAACTGCTCTGCCACCCAGCGGATATCTTTTTTTTGCACTTTGTAGTCGGGACTGAAGGACCAAAAGCATCGATTGTAGTAAAGCTTGAAATACTTTTTGGCTTGCCTGACCTTAACCATTTCTGATGCTTGTTCGCGTGTTAGGATTCTACGACTTTTTAAGCCACCCTTTTTACCAATCGATGAAAGATATTTTTTAATTTCAGAGTTCATTAAGAATGATCATAAGCCGCTTATGATATTATGTCAATATGGTCTATTTTGATATAGTGATGTTTCACAATGAGACTTTCGTTTTCTGTCTAACTTTTAATCTAAAGGTCTAGACCAAAAAGTCCGATCAGTTATTCATGAGAAATATTCTGTACGTTGTTGTACTTCTCTTGATTTCTAACCACGCTCTAGCGGCATCTGGTATTACCTACCATGGCCGTATTATGCGATCCTCCGATAATACTCCAGTCACCTCGCAGACGACTGAATTTCGTATTCAAATTAAATCTCCTGGTAATGAGGGTTGTTTATTTTGGGAAGAGTTTCAGACAAAAGATTTAAGTGCCACCGCAGGTGTGTTCACAATTACTATTGGTGATACTGATGCTCCAAACCGCGTACCTGTAACTGTTATTAATCCGCTGACAGGTTCACAATTTACATTGCTGCAAGTGTTTTCAAATAAAAGTCCCTACCCATCAGGTTTAACATGTGATGATGCTTCAGGAACTTATACTCCGGCCACAGATCATGGCCGTAAGTTTCAGGTTTATTTCCGTGAAAATGGAACAGCACCATGGGAAACAATGCCACCGGCTACAATTAATTTTGTACCTTTAGCTTACAACTCAACACAACTTGATGGTTACCGTTCCAACGAATTTTTAAAAATTGCACCTTCTGCTGTTTACACGCCTTTAACGTCCGGACAAGTGAACACTTTGGTTGATTTAATTGCTGGAACAAATAACCAATATTTGCGTCCGGGTGTTTCCACTTTCACTGGTGATGTGACGGGAACTTCCACATCAACAAGTGTGGAAAGAATTCGTGGCACAAACGTTGTGGCCACAGCACCAACTCCTGGACAAATTTTAAAATATGACGGTACCAACTGGGTGCCTTCAGCTGATGACACGGGTGGATCACCAGGTGATGCCAGCTATTTAGCTAAAGGTATCGTTCAGATCAATACAGATCAGGCGACAAGTGGACTTTTTATCAGCAATGGAGTTTTAGCATTGCCTAATTTAGTGACCGCAGGATCTGCGGGATCAGCTTCTTCGGTGCCTGTGATCGGTTATGATACTAAAGGTCGAATCACTTCCGTTTCTCAAGTGACTATTGATGATGCAACAAAATTAGCTCTGACAGGTGGAACGATGTCAGGTGCGATTAACATGGGCAATAATGCAATCACAAATGCATCAAGTGTTTCAGCAACAAGTTTTTCAGCTCGAAATTTAGTTTTAAATGACAACGACACAAACACTGCAACAATTCGTGCGCCAACTGATATTACAACCAATTACAATCTCACTTTGCCAACAGGTGCTCCGCAAAATGGTTATGTGCTTTCAACAGATGCTTCAGGTCAGTTGTTATGGATTCCTGCAAGCTCTGGATCTTTAACTGGTGTTAGCTCTACTAATTCTTATTTAACTGTAGACAATACAGTCCCTACAACACCAGCTTTAACAGTGAACGTGGGAACTGCTGCTAACACAGTAGCAGCTGGTAATGATGCTAGAATCGTGGGTGCCTTGCAGGCTGCTGACTATAACTCTGATGTATTACCAGCTGCTTCTTGTACAACGGCTCAAACTCCTTACTGGTTCTCAGTGGGTGGTGTGTGGGCTTGCCAAAATATTAATATCACTGTTGCTGGTGATGTGACGGGTGCTCAAGGTTCAACAGTGGTTGAAAGAATACGTGGGACAAATGTTGTGGCAACTGTGCCGTTGAATGGTCAGGTTTTAAAATTTGATGGAACTAACTATGTTCCTTCTGCTGATGCAGGATTGACTGTAGAAACTGATCCTACCGTGGCTGCTTGGGCGAAAGCAGCTCCGAATTCTGTATTTACTACAGTTGGTGATGTGCTAAATGTGACATCTCGAATTCCTTCCTCTTCAGTTGCTCCTACTGCTGGACAAAGTGGACAATCTTTACGTTGGAATGAAGGAGCTTTTCAGTGGGAGTGGTTTACTCCGGGTGTGGCAGGTTCAGGATTTTCGCAAGGTGGAAATGCTTTTGGCGCTGAAGCTGTTTTGGGTACGAATGATAATCAAGATTTAGTTTTGAAAAGAAATAATCAGAATATGCTTAGATTATTAAGCACTGGGAATACAAGATTTGAAGGCGGACTTCAGATCAATGATGGGAATACAAATAAACTAGGACAAATTTATGTCGAGCAATCGGCCGGTCTTATGCGAATTAGGCAAAATGATAATGGCAATTACACCGGTATTAATATCGATGCTGACATTGAAAAGGGTGTGAGATTTGATTTCGACGGCACTCGTTTGTTTGAATTTGATGCCAATGGTTTTGCAGGTATTGGATTATTAGATCCAACTTCAGCCATAGATACTAATGGTGCTATGACTATGCGTGGAATGGTTGCACCCGCTATATCAGCAGCTGGTCAGGGACGAGTGTATTTTGATTCCACATCTAATACTTTCAAAATTTCACAAAATGGTTCGGCTTACGCAGATATTTTAACTTCAGCATCTGCAACTGGGGACATCACAGAAGTGAATGCTGGTACAGGTTTAACGGGTGGTGCAACTTCTGGTTCTGCCACCTTGAATGTGGATGTGGGTGTAGGGGCTAATCAGATCGTACAATTAAATGCAACTTCTCAATTACCAGCTGTCAGTGGTGTGAACTTAACAAATCTCAATGCTGATAATATTGCTTCAGGAACTTTACCAATTGCTCGTGGTGGTACAGGCGCAATCACTGCACAAGCGGCTATTAATAATTTATTACCGACTCAAGCGGCACAATCGGGAAAGTTATTATCCACAGATGGAACAAATGTTTCTTGGATTGATGCTCCGGCTGGTGGAGTGACTGAAGTCACTTCTGCTAATGCATACCTATCTGTCGCTACTGGAACAACAACTCCAGTTTTAACTTTAAATGTGGGTACAGCTGTTAATACTGTGGCGGCGGGTGATGACGCTAGAATTACAGGAGCATTGCAAACAGCTGATTACAATGCTCAGGTTTTGCCTGCGGCTTCGTGTACAACTTCACAAACCAGTTATTACAACACTGTGGCTGGGGCATGGGCCTGTCAAAATATTAATATCTCTGGAGGTGGTGGATTTGTTAATGACGGTAATACATTCGGTGCAGCCGCTACTTTAGGTACAAACGATACATTCGCTTTGAATTTTGAAACGGATGGCACAACGAAGATGACGATTTTACCAGCAGGTAACGTCGGTGTTGGAACAACTTCACCAAAATCGAAATTAGAAGTTGATGGTAGCTTAACAGTTTCATCGATGTCAGGTGCTGATTCATCACTCTCAGCAAATCTTGGGATAGCCGATACTACATTAACAGTTTCATCAACAGCCAACTATCCGGCAACGGGAATTGTTCGAGTTGGCCAAGAACTGATGTCTTACAGTGGCAAAACTGCAACGACGTTGACTGGTCTTTCTCGTGGTCTTTATTCGACACCTACGGTAACTGCTAGTGGTGGCGTTCGTGTTCAGAGGCTCAGTCTCGCAGTTCCCACTGATAGCTCACAACCAAGCGGCCTCATGTATTTCGGTGGTTCCCAAGCCCTTGCGATTGGCACGCCAGAGGCCAACGCTGTGCTTGGCGACAAATCGCTGACTGTAGGACACAACTCTAGAGCATCAAGTGGGTACTCGTTTGCGCAGGGTGATTCTGCACGAGCAACTGGAAGCAATTCTATGGCTTCTGGTGGTGCTGCAACTGCAATTGGTATTAATTCTCAATCTTTCGGTCACACCACAACAGCTGATAGTTATGCTCAAATGTCCATCGGTCAATACAACCTGCCAAAAGGTGGAGAGTCTGCAAATACATGGGTTACGTCGGATCCTCTTTTTGTTGTGGGTAATGGTACAAGCCTTGGTGCTGGTCGATCCAATGCCATGATGATTCTGAAAAATGGAAATGTGGGGGTTGGAGCAACAACACCTGCGTCGCCGCTTACAATTTCAAATGATCTCACTGTTGCCACTGGAAATGCAGACAGTGTGGTAGAAATAAACCGCAACTATACCGTTTCAGATATCAATACTAAGCGGGGTGCTTATCTAAACCAAAATGTTTACGGTAGTGTTAATCTCTCCGGCACGGTTGGAATTTCTTCGAATTTCACGAACGCTCCCGGTGGAACAGCTTTAGTGGTGTCCGGCTTTGGTAGCCAGGCGCAAGCCAATGGCATTATCGGTGACCGACGTGGTTTCACTGTTGGCAACGCATCGGGTACTGGAACTATAAATACTCAATATGGATTGTATATAGAAAATTTAACTAAAGGCGCGGTGAATTACGGGGTGTTTACTGCGGGTACGACACCGTCTTCTTTCGGCGGTAACGTCGGTATCGGAAATACAAATCCTAGTACAGCTCTTGATGTGAGCGGTGCTTTTTCACAGCGTGGAATGGCAGCTCCTGCTTTATCACCAGCTGGACAAGGAAGAATTTATTTTGATTCCACATCAAACAAGTTTCGAGTTTCACAAAACGGTGGAGCCTACACAGACCTGATTCCGACCGGTGGAATTGGTGATATTCTTCAAGGTGGAAATAGTTTTGCTGCTGATGCGACGATTGGTACTAATGATGCTTATGCTTTGAATTTTGAAACTCAAGGTACTAACAAAATGACGATCCTTGCAAATGGTAATGTGGGAATTGGAGAAACAAATCCTGCTCAAAAATTGCGTGTGAATGGTCAAGTTCGTCCTGAATCTATTTTCATTTATCGAACGTCAGGTGCCTCTAATAACATGATAGAGTTGTCTACTGAGGGTGGTGCAAATAACTCTACGCAGAGAGGTATTTACGCCAATATGGATTGGAGTAGTACTGCCAACGCAGCTTCATCAACAACGGGTAGTTTATTTGAATTGGATCTCTATCCTAGTGGAACTTTAGGTAATGCAACAGGTTCTCAAGTAACACTTAATACAACTTCTGGCACTGTTACTAATGCCTATGGATTTAGGTCCTCTGTACTTCAGGGTGGGTCAGGTACTGTTACTAATGCTTATGGTTTACACATCGCTAGCGTTCAAGGAACAAACAAATTTTCAATTTATACAACAGATTCTACGGCACCAGTTTCAATTGCTTCGGCACTAGATCAACGTGGAATGGCAGCACCTGCCCTTTCCCCAGCTGGTCAAGGAAGAATTTATTTTGATTCTACTTCGAATAGGTACTTAGTTTCACAAAATGGTGGAGCTTATGTGGATTTAATTCCTAACGGTGGTGCTGTTGGTGGAACAGGTACAACAAACGCAATTCCTAAATTTACAGCAGCTGGAGCCATCGGTGATTCAGCAATTGTTGATAATGGCACAACGATCACGGCAACAAGATCAATTGCTTCTGCAACGAACCCCATTGCATCAGGTGCCACAATTAATTTAGCAACTTCGAATACTCACACATTGGCATCCATTGGTGGACCTACTATCACAGTTACAAACCCATCGAATGGTGGTGTCTATAATATCGTTGTAGAGGACACAGTATCTAGAACTTATACTTTTTCAGGTTGTACTGCGACTTACTTTAAACCCGCTAATGCTCCGACGGCTGTTGGAACAAGAACAGTCTATGGTTTAATGACAATACAAAAAGGTGGTAACTGGGATTGTTACGTCACTTGGTCGACAGGATTCCAGCCATAAAATTTTAGCAACAATGCGGGCTACAATATGAAAAACTGGATGATTTACATAAGCTTAATAATTTTTGGAATTTTGATAGGTTTTTTTATACCTAAAAATCAAGAAATTCAGCCTGATCTTTTTGCGACCTATTCCGGTGGTAAGTTGAAAAGTCAAGAGCTCATCGAATCATCTGGTATTGGAATAATTGATGCAGAAAAATCTGTTTATTTTTCAAAAAAAAATCTTGCAGATCAGTGGTTCAAAAAGCAAATTATTGGCACTAGTGAAGATAGGTTTAATTTACAAGACATTGAGGTGACAACTGTCGAATTCGAAGATTACGTTAAAAGTTTTGATAAAGATTTAAAACTCATTTCAAAAACAGAGTATCAAAATTTTCTGGATAACTTGAAGATCAAAAAAGCTCGTGAGATGCAAAACCAGATAATGCTTAGAAAATCAAGTGAACTCCAGTTGCGCTATCACTTCCCACTTCCAAGTTATCCAATGGCTCAGATTCAATCAAGAGGAAAAGCTGTATTAGGGTCTCAATCGGCAAAAATCAGCATTCCTTTATTTTTTAATTATTCATTGCCACAGTTGAAAAATATTTTTGAAAATGTGAAAGTACTAAATGAGTTATTTCCCAACCTGCTGAATTTTGAGCTACGCTTTTTAGGTCAGGATTCAGAGGACCAATTAGCCTATCAAATATTTCAGTCTTTGTTGTGTGCAAATCAGCAAAAAAAATTATCAGATTTTCACTTGAATTTGCTGCAAATCAATTTTAATCAAAAAATTGATTTGGCTGCTATTGCCAAAGAATCTAAATTAGATCAACAAGAGTTCAACAATTGTATTCTAGCTCAACTTTTCAAAAGTTCTATTCTACAAGATCAAGCCGAGTCCCTTCGTCTTAAGATTTTAGAGCCAGTTCTAGTTATTAATAACCGTATCATTCCTGCCACAGAAGATATCTTAATAATCAAAGACCTAATTCAAAGGGGTCTTGATTATGATTAAAATGAAAATAATCACCGCACTTACTTTTGCTGCATGGTTTTCAACAACTGCACTTGCACAATATATGCAATTTCATCTGCTACCCAATGCAACTGCATCATTCGTTTGGGTCGGTAAGGGAGCAGATTCCAACTGGACGACGGTTGATAACTGGTCCACCAAAGTGGTACCTGGTATTAACGATACAGCTGTCTTTAATTTTGAGTGCCAAGGTTTTCAGTGTGACGTCACAGTGAATACGAATGTGTCGATTGCAGGGCTTAGGATGGATGCAAGCTATACGGGTACGATCACTCAAGGATCTAATACAATTGCAGTAGGTGCTGTTGGCTTTCAACAGGCCGCTGGTACTTTTGTGGGTGGCTCTGCCAATATAACAGTGACTGGACCTTATTCTTTAACTGGTGGAAGTTTCACGTCGACCACTGCAACACTTTCAACTCAGACTGATGTTACTATTCAAACACCAGCGGCTACTTTTAGTCACAACAATGGACTTTTTCTTTTTTCTTTAACCCAGTACTCAACAAGAAATGTATCGACATCTGGTGCTCAGTTTAACAATGTAAACTTTTTTGGTATTTCAAATGATATGAATATCAATATCTCAGGAAATATTGATGTTCTTGGAAACTTACTTTGTCATGGTCAATCCCCAGGAGGACCGCGGCTTAATACCGGTACAGTTTCTGTGCGCGGAAATATCACGACCTCAGATTCTGGTTGCCAAGGAACGGGATCCATTATTTTGAACGGAAATTCCAATCAGTCGATTACAGGTTCAGGTTCAAATAATTTCCTACCAAATGTGGTCATAAATTCCAGTGGTGGTTCCGTCAGTTTAGTCGGAAATATCGCAATCCTTGGCAATTTAACACATACAACTGGGACTGTGGTTGCAGGCACCTCAAATATTACTTTTGTGCTGACTGCTTATGCAACTCAAACAATATCAGCTGGGCCCATTGAATTTTATAATGTTGTAATTGCAGGTTCAGGCAATGGAACAAAAATTGTTTCAGGCAATTTAGTTGTTAATAATACATTCACTTGTTCTGCTATTACTCAGCCGGCAAACATCAATACAGGCACTGTAGTGGCTCGCGGAAATCTGGTTTTCGGTGATCTTGGCTGTATGGGCTCGGGTTTGATCAGTGTCGCTGGTAATACCAATCAATCCATCACAGGAATAGCAACAGCTCACATTCCAAATATTGATATTAATTCAACTGGTGGGATTGTGTCGTTCGTAGGCTCATTACTCTTCAGTCAAAATATGACCTATTCAAACGGTGTGGTGGATGCAGGTATTTCAACTGCAATTTTTGGATTTGTCTCTGGCACACGCACAATCACCGTTTCCAATTTGCTTGAGTTTAATAACGTCAATTTTTCTGGTGTTGGAAGCTCTGGGATTAAAACAATAGTTGGAACTTTAGCCGTCGATGGAACTTTTGAGTGCAGTTCAACAACAGCAGTAGGAACAATTAACTCTGGAACGATTAGCGCTCGAGGCAATCTTAGTTTTTCAAATCTTGGTTGCGTAGGAACATCTGTGCTTTTAATTGAAGGAGCTAGCACTCGCACCATTTCTGGAGTCAGCGGCGCGAATATTCCAGTGACTGAAATTAATCACAGTGGTGTTTTGAATTTGTCAGGAACTTTAAGATTTTCTAGAACATTCACTTATAATGCAGGAACTATTAATCCCGGTACTTCAACGGCCTATTTTCCTTTCATCGACTATACGACTCAAAATATAATTATTAATTCCTACGTTGAATTTTTTAATATTTCATTTAGTACGGCTCATAATTCTGGCGCTCGTGCTATAACTGGAACATTAATAGCGAATGGATCCTTTAACTGTAGCTCTTCGGGAACGACCGGAGTCATCAACGGCGGTACGGTCATCGCCCGCGGGGATGTTATTTCAAATAATAACGGATGTCTGGGTACGACGACCATGCGTCTTGAAGGCAGCAATTCTATTTCATTTCAAAAAACAGCGAATTCATTTTTAGCCCCCGATATTGTGGCTGACAAACCGGGTGCAACAATCACCTTCACTGGCAATGCAAATTTAAACACGGGGCAAAATTGGACGTTGGTGAATGGAACCATCAATCTCAGTGGATTTGGTTTCCGAAATATCAACACTTTAACATTAAATACAGGGACAGCACTGATTTGCAACGGTGGAGAATTTGAAGCTACTACACTTGTGAATAACGGAACAATCAATTGCCCAGGTTATTCAACTTATCCATTTCATTGGACCGGGGCTGGCGGAAATACCAACTGGAATAATAATGCCAATTGGTCTGGTGGCGTTGCGCCAGGAATCAATGATGTGCCTGCGTTTAGTAATGCTTATTGTGGATCAACTTGTAATGCGACCATGAACGTTAATCCCAATAACCGAGGAGTGAGAATTTTAAGTGACTACACAGGAGTGATCACTCAGCCTGCTGGAATTTTAATGACGATTGGCGCCCAGGGCTGGCGACAAGCCGGAGGAACTTTCAATGGAAGTAACGTCAATCAATCCATCACAGGATTTTTTGCAATAACCGGTGGAACATTTACAGCCACCTCAGCAACTCTCACTATTAACCAGTCCGCCATTTTAGTCAGCCCAGGAGCCACTTTTAATCATGGTAGCGGCAGCATCAGTGTGACTCGAAATTCAGGTTATGGAGAAACGATTTATGAGTTCGGAGGTGATAGTGTAAACAATATTAGCTTTACAGGTGATGGAGGTCATACGTTAGGCACTCCATTAACAGTCTTAGGTAATCTTAGCCTTTCACTTACAACCTATAATGGTCGTCTTGAAGGATCCGTTGATCTTTATGGTAACTTGTCTATTACAGTCCATGAATACTTCACGAATGCATTGATTTATTTTAAAGGAACGAACAATCAAACAGTGACTACGTCAGGATTGCCTCCTGCTTCCTCCACCCGTGTTGGACGAGTCATATTTGATAAACCTTCTGGAACGGTGAGTTTTTTGGGTAATACAACTTTAGCTGGTTACCAGCATATTCAATCTGGTGGTGTTAGTTTTGCTAACGATTCTTGGACTCATATTAGAAATAGGGATTTACCTGGTGGCTGTTGGGATATGGACACCCATACTCCTGGAAATATTCAATTTCAGAATGTCAGGTATTATAACTGCGGGCCGACGACTATTTCAGGAACGATGCAAGTTTTAGGAAATTTGGAAATTGATAAAAATTTTAATTCGGCAAGAATGCTTGGTGGAAGAATTCAAATCTCAAAAAATTATCATTTGATGATAATAGAATCGTCTTCCACCACTGAGTTTGAAATGGTTGGTTCAACAAATGCGACTCTAACTGCTAGTGGAACTGCCATTAACCCTGGACCATTGATCATCAATAAAACAGGTGGGGCAACAGTGACACAAACCTCAAATTTCAGAGTCAATTACGGTGATTCAGATCTCATTTTGCAATCTGGAACTTTGAATATGGCTGGCTTCAACATGACCATTGGAACGGCCGTTGGTACCAATAACATTTTGCAACTTGCCAGTGGTACAGTCATTAACCGCGGTGGTGGAACTCTCACTTACGAAGCTTTATCAAATAGTGGTGGAACAATTAATCCCTAATTGAGATTCTCAATTTGAGAACTGTCATATATTTACTCATTAAAATCATCATTTTAGCCGATAAATTAGGTATGAAATCACTGCTAAAAACAAAGCTTTTGGCTGCTTTGTTTTTATTTTTTTCACTTTTTTATTTCTCTTTAAATAGTCATGCTCAACATGTTTTTTTTCATATGTTAGGTATTGATCGATTACAACCCTACACATGGGTGGGTTATGGTACAGATGCCAACTGGACAACCCCGCAAAATTGGTCTGACAATGCAGCTCCCGGTTTATCGGATACTGCAAGATTTATAACTTCAGCATGTTCATCGAATTGTTCACCCACAATTAATACAAGTATCAGTATTGGTGGAATCAGTGTCGATGCCACTTATCCAGGAACAATCACTCAAGCTCCGGGTCAGGCCATCATTGTTGGTAGTGCAGGTTGGACTCAAGCGGGTGGAACATTTGTTGGTAACAACGCAAACATCACAATAAATTCCACTTTTAGTTTAACTGGTGGAACTTTCACAAGCACATCTGCCCAGATGCTTGTGACCTCTGGTTTTGTCAGTGTAGGTGGAACTTTTCTTCATAACAATGGATTATTAAGATTTGATAACAACGGAATTGTTGCTGCTAATAGTACTATTAATGTCAGTGTACCTGCAAATTTGGAATTATGGAATTTACAGTACTCGGGTGGCTATAACTCGTCCAATGGAACCTACAAAGTTAATTTAGCTTCGGGAAGTTTTAATGTTCTAAGTGATTTCAGAATCGGGTTAACAGTGGCTGGGGCGCTGGGAACTATTTATGCTTCGGGTGGTAGCATTGAAGTAAAGGGAAATTTAATTCTAGATCCTTCAGCAAAGCTGGAAGCCAATACCAATCCATCAAATGTTATTTTGAATGGAACAGGTGCTCAAACCTATTCTTCAACATCAGGAAGACTGCCAAACTTAATTATTAATAAACCCAGCGGTGCGGTCACTCCACTTGGTGGATCTATCAACTTAACTGTTGAGAGCTTCACAAATACATCAGGAAGTTTTACAGCTCCACCCAGTAGTTTCATTGTGCTAGGAAACTTTACTATTTCGGGTGGGACTTATTTAGAAAATTCAAGCTCGATGCAGTTTGAGCGCTACTCGGACGGTGGGACTAATTTTACAATTTCTCTAGCGAATGCACTTAATGTTACGAACCTAACATTCGGTGGAGGGCAGCCTGTTGCAGCCACTCCTATCACTTGGACATTGGCTGGTGCCACACCAAGAATCAATGCCAGTGGAAATTTAGGAATTTCTAATACTCAAGCCGGATCGGGAGCCGTGACCGTTAACGGCGGTGAAATTTATTTGTCAGGAAATTATTTGGCGGGTGCCCATTCAGGGGCAGGAACAACGGCATTAACATTTAATGGTACTGGAGCGCAAAGTTTCAATAAATCAGGAGCAGGATCTAACTTAGCGGGCAGCATGATAGTTGATAAAGCTTCAGGAACCTTAACTTTGGCTACAGTCGCAAACATCAATTCAAGTGGACAAAATTTTACAATCACAAACGGTATTGTGAATATGGCAGGTTTTGGATTGAATGTGGGTAGCACACTGACAATTGGTGTAAACGGAAGATTGATTTGTAATGGTGGCACACCAACTTATTCGAGTGTTGTGATCAACGGTGAAGTGTCTTGTGGCCCTTCGATTGGAATTACTTGGACTGGATTAGCTGCAAATAATCAATGGTCGACAGTTGGTAATTGGACCAACAACACTGTGCCCACGGCTTCTGATGTGGCTCTATTTAATTCGAAATGCACGGGTCCCAATTGTAATTCCAGTATGCCAGCTTCTGTATCTGTCAGAGGTTTAAGACTCAATTCTGATTATCCAGGAACATTAACAGCAGGAACAACTGTAACAATAGGAACTTCTGGCTATATCCAAGCCGGTGGAACTTATAACGGAGTCGCTTCGACTAAAACTGTGGGTTCCACTTTTACTTTGTCGGGTGGTACTTACACGGCCACATCTGGAACCACAACTATCAACGCAACTTCTTATAATACCACGGGCACAGCTGTTTTTAATCACAGTTCTGGAACTTTTAATTTTAGTTATCCGTCTTGGAACACAACGACGAATATTGCGGTCGGCACGGAAAATTATTGGGCTGTGATTGTGACAGGAAGTTACACAAGTATTAATTTAACTGGTGAGCTTAATGTATTAGGACCACTGACCCTAGAGGGTACACATCCAAATTCCAGTCAGCTACTAAGTGGAGTCATTTCTGCCAAGAATAATGTGACTATTGCAGGTTACGGAATGACCAGCCCTGGGACACTTAAAATATCAGGTTCAAGTAACCAAAGTGTCACAATTTCTGGTGTCAATAACCCTTACGTACCCAGTCTTGATATTAGTTCAACAGGTGGCACTGTCACAATGACAGGAATTTTTAGACTGCATCGAAATTTCACCCATAATTCTGGAACTGTATCAGCATCGGCTTCCACTTTATTTTTTGAGCCTGATTATGCCGCAGCAATCACTGTAAAAGGCGGTTCAGAAGTTTACGGAAATGTGACGTTTAGAACAAACCAAGGTGATGTCTCTTTAAACGGTGATTTAATTATTGGTGGCACTTTAAACTTCCATGAAAAGCATTCAATTTATGGTGGTTATATGTCAGGCCCTGGCCGATTAATATCACGAGGTGATGTTAATTACTTAGGTGGTGGCATGAAGGGTGAGGCTTTTGTTGTTATATCCGGAAGTGTGAATCAAACCATTTTTGGAGAATCAACTGCTTTTGGAATTGGTATTGAGTTTGCTAAATCAGGCGGAGTCGCTAGCTTAACTGGAAGAATTCCTGCTTATCAAAATTTAGTTTATACATCAGGAACTGTTAATGCTGGAACATCCACTGTGGATTTTAATCCTGGCTATATTGATCATGCCACTTGGACGCCAGGTTCAATTCCATTTAATCATGTCAGACTTGCTGGACAAGAGAGTAATTTAACTATTATTGGATCATTAACAGTATTAGGAACACTTACTCTTGATGATTCTAATGGCCAGTACGCAGGAGAAATAACAGGAACAATTTTGGCGTCAGGTGACGTGGTTGTAAACCGCGGAGGAAAAAAGGGTGCTGGTCTTATTCGGTTTGTTGGATCGACTGATCAGACGTTGCTGGGTAATGGCTATTCGGATTATAATTGGGTTCCAAATATTGAATTTGCCTCAACTGGTGGAGTCATATATTTATCTGGTAATATTAGAACAAATCGAAATATCGTTTACTCAACAGGAACATTAAATGCAGGCTCCTCGTCAATTGAGCTTTTAGAAGTTTCTCAATTTACTCCTGGCCCCGCTATGTACAATGATGTGAAAATGCGTCCTCGTGGATCACCAGGGACGACTTTAACTGGAAGTTTAAAAACAGCGGGTCTGCTATGGCATGATGGACTCTACGGCTGGCAAATCAATACTGGAACTTTTGAAATCAACGGAGACTTTTTAATTTCTAATAACGGAGTGACTGGAAGTTCTCAGTTGCAGTTCCGGGGTGCCACATCCAGTGTTATACAAGTGTCTGGCAGTGGCATACCTTCACACCCAGGAAGCTTGATTACTGTTGATAAATCCGTTGGATCCAGCGTCACCTTAGCAAGCAATTTGGGCTTCAACACGGGCGGAGCTGACCTTCGAGTCATAGCTGGAACTTTAAACATGGCTGGCAGTGATCTTACCGTGAACGACAACGTAACAATTGATTCCTCTGGAACGCTTATTTGCAATGGGGGAACTTTAACTAGGGCTTCACTAACAAACAATGGAGTGTTTGATTGTAGCTCTACAAGTTTTAATTGGACGGGTGCCGGGGGTAATTCTAACTGGAATAATGCCAGCAACTGGTCTGGTGCTGTAGTACCTGGTGTCAATGATGTTGCACTTTTTAGTAATACTTTTTGTGGCAGCAATTGCAACGCCACATTGAATGTGGATCCTAACGTTAAGGGAATTCGTTTAGCTTCTGATTACACAGGCACTATCACCCAGGGGTCTGCCGTGCCCGTGACGATAGGCAGCCAAGGTTGGGTTCAGATCAACGGAAAATTTATTGGCTCCAATGCGAATATCAATTTAAACGGTAATATCATACTAAGTGGTGGAACCTATACAGCCACCTCAGCTGCCACTATCACGGGCTACGGATTTGCTGTTAATAACAGGCCCGTATTTAATAGTAATTTTGGAACTTTCACTTTCACTGGTGCAACAAATGGAAACATTGTCTCGAAAGATATTCGTTTTCATCATGTTAATTTAACAGGGTCTAATGCCCGATTTTCATTGTTCGGTGGAAGTGTTTTTATCGATGGAAATCTGAATGTCGGTGATTCTGTGTCTGGTTCCGGCGGTATTGATTCGGGAACACTAGTAGTTAATGGGAACGTTAACTTTGTTAACTTTGGTTATACAGGTTCTGCTAATCTTACTTTTTTTGGTGGAACAGCTTCGACCCTAAATATTGGTGCATCGGCAAGTGTTGTTAGTGGTGACATAACAGTCGAGAAACTAGCCATGCTGACCTTGAATTCAGCTGCAACATTTACGAACTCTTCTGCACAAATATTTCGGTTGCTATCTGGAGTCATCAATCTGAATGGCTTTAATTTAAACACGCGTGCCATGTATCTTAGTAATTATACAGGAATTGTTTGTCGTGGTGGAACTTATACCAATACATCCTTTCAAAATGATGGGGCAGTTTTGGCTTGTGCAGGCTATCCCTATTTTTGGACAGGTGCAGGTGCCAATGCCAATTGGAATACGGCAGCTAATTGGTCTGGTGGAGTGGTGCCAGTGGATTCTGCCACTCAAGTGGCAATATTTTCTAATGCCAATTGCAGTTCTAATTGTAACCCAACTCTTAACGTGAACCCCAATGTTCGAGGTCTGTATATGATGCCTGATTATACAGGCACAATCACTCAAGCACCAAGTGTACAAGTCAATATCGGTGCCTTTGGTATCAACCAAGCGGGTGGATCTTTCTTAGGTAGTAATGCCAACATGACACTGTATCGAAGAGTTTTCTTCGGTGCGGGAACTTTTAGAGCTACATCAGCAACAACCACTGTTCTTTCTGGTGCCCCTTACGATCCTGTCTACGCAGGTTTAGGGATATCAACAAACTTTCAGCACAATAATGGAACTTTTAATTTTGATTTTAGTTGTACTAATCACAAAGCTCACCTCAGCCGTGTGCATACGTTCTATAATGTGCGATTTATAAACAGCTGCACAGGTGTAGAGTGGAGTGGAACCGAAGTCACCGTAGCCAATGATTTAACAATGGATATGCCTGGCTATCAAACCATATTTAACAACCTTCGTTTAAAAGTGGCTGGTAATCTTTCGACGGGTCAGTTTAATGGCAACGGTGCAATTATTGAAGGTACTTACGTTATCGAATTAATTGGAAGACCGGCAGGGCAAATTGTTTCCTTCACAGGAGCCAATGGAAGAATGGCAAATCTTGAGATCAATACAGGTGTTCATCCTGTTACCATTCAAGGTGTACAAAAAATTGGTCGAAATTATACTTATATTTCCTCAGGGACATTCACTACAACTGGTTCGACTTTATTTTTTGAAACAAACGGTTACTATTCAGAATCAATCACGATTGTTCCTGGGAGTGTTAACTATAACAATGTGGATATCATGCCAAATCATTACGGAGCTTTTATCATCCAAGGTACCATGAATGTGTTGGGTAATTTGACTTTACGACGTGGTGGTTACGGCACGAACAATATTGATTCAGGCGTTTTAGCGGTCAGTGGAAATGTGATACTCATTGATGGTGCTTACAACGCTATTACCGGAACGGCCACTGTTAGGTTAACAGGAAATCCGGCCGGCCAAATCATTTCGGGTCCATTGAATGTTAATATTCCTAATCTTGTGATTGCGACCGGTAGTCATGCGGTCTCCATTTCAGGAACTCCAAGGGTGAATGGCTCGACGCAAGTGATATCAGGAGTCGTCAGTCAAACGGCCGGTTCAATATTTAGAACTACAAGCTTAGCCCTTGGTGGCAACACATGGACAAAGTCCACAGGTTCACTGATCGTCAACGGTGTCACGGCCGGCACGGGTGCATTATTTGGTGGAACAGTTAATCCGTAGACAAAACGCTGATCCCTCACTAACATTTATTTCATGAAGATGTTCTTTTTTACTATCATTTCACTAGCTCTGACTGCTGCAAGCTACTACTTCGGCTACCAAAATGCTGAGAATAAATTTAATTCAAATCTTCAAGAGCCCCTGGATACTGTTTATGCCATCTACGGTGACAAAGAAATTTTAGCATCAGATGTCGAGCCTAAAATCAGACAAGATCTACTAAACTTAAAAAGATCAGAATATGCATTAAAAAAACAAGCTGTTGTAGATCACATCAAAGGCCTGGGAATTGATGCTTTAATTGTAAGCTCAAAACAAACCCAAGATGATGAAAAAGAGTTTCAGAAATATTTAAAAGAAAGAAATATTGATCTAAAAAAGCTCAATGACCAGGCTAAAGCTGATATTCAAAATATGTTTAAAATTCACTCAGCAAGAATTCGTGAAAGTCAGAATTTAAAAAATAATATTCAATGGAAAATCCCTATCCATTACAAAGTAAAAAAACAAGTGTCAGGAAAAAGTTTTGTAGCTAATCTAGGAAATGCGAATGCACCTGCAAAAGTTATTTTGTTTACCAATTACTACTGTATTTTTTGTGATCAAATTTATGAAAAAATTAATTTGATTTTAGATAAATATGCTGAACAGGTCAGCCTCGAGATCAGGTTTAATATGCAAGAAAATGAAAGCTCAATTATTTTTCAATCCGCTATGGGGACAGGTTGTGCAGCTGAGCAAAATAAAACCAAACAGTTCATCAACATTTTTTCAAAAGAAAAACCCAATGACCTTGATCAGCTATTAAAACTTGTTAATGAAGCAGGTCTAGACGGTGTTCAATTCAAAAATTGTCTGGATGGAAATAAGTACCGCGAGCTTGTGAATGAAGACCTTTTTGAAGCTAGACGGTTAGAAATAGTACCTAGGCCTGTTTTTTACATCAATGGCTATGAACTTTCAGCCCAAGACTCTATGGAAGAGTTTTTATCTTTGTTGTTTCAAAAATAGAATTTTTTGTCTCAGAATAAGACTTCGCTTTTTTGTCGATCTTTTTGACTTAAGGTCCAGACTGTTTGATCCGATTAATAAGGTATGAAAATCACTCTGCTTTTAAGTTTATTACTAGTAAGTTTAAAAGCCTTTTCAGCCTCAGGTATTACTTATCATGGTCGAATCATGCGATCCGATAACACTCCTTTTGTTTCACCAACAACTATTTTTCACATTCGAATCAAATCACCAGGTGCTGAAGGTTGTTTGATGTGGGAAGAATTTCAAACAAAGAATCTAAGCACCACAGGCGGAGTTTTCACTGTCACGATCGGTGACACCGATGAGCCCACTCGAGTGCCAGTACCAATTGCTAATCCATTAACAGGTGGTAATTTTACTTTGCCACAGGTTTTTTCTAATCGCTCACCCTATACGTCAGGACTTAATTGTGATGATGCTTCGGGTACCTACATTCCTGCTAGCACCCATGGAAGATCATTTGAGATTCGCTTTCGAGAAAATTTAACTGCTGCTTGGGAAGAGCTTCCACCCGCTTCGATTAACTATGTTCCTTTAGCTTATAATTCCATTCAGCTTGAGGGCTACCGTGCCAGTGAATTTTTAAAAATTGATCCGTTAGCTGTTTATACCCCGTTAAGTGCAGGGCAAGTGAACACATTAGTGGATATCATTGCAGGGACCAATACTCAGTATTTGCGTCCAAGCACTGCATTTTCTGGTGATATATCGGGAAATTATAATTCTATTGTTGTGGACGGCATTCAAGGTCGCGCTGTTTCTGCGACTGCTCCTGGAATTGGACAAGTTTTAAAATTTGATGGAACAAGCTGGGTTCCTTCGGCTGATGATTCCAGTGGCTCTGCAAGTGATGCAAGCTACGCAGCAAAGGGTGTTGTACAGATCGATACTGATTTAGCAGTCAGTGGACTGACAATTTCGGGTGGAGTTTTATCTTTACCTAATGTGGGCACTGCTGGAACCTATGGTTCTGCTTCGCAAATTCCAGTGATTACAACTGATACGAAAGGTCGCGTAACAGGAGTGGTTAATACAGCTGTTGATGATGCATCGAAATTACCACTTTTGGGTGGTACGATGACAGGCTCGATCAATATGGGTCTGCAAAATATCACCAATGCTACATCAGTGGCTGCAACTAACTTTTCAGGTCGAAATTTAATACTCAACGACAATGATACGAATACTGCTACAGTTCGTGCTCCAGCTGATATCACAACATCATACGCTTTAACTTTGCCAGTCGGTGCTCCACAAAATGGTTATGTCTTATCAACTGATGGCACAGGCCAACTGAGTTGGATAGCTGCTTCGGCGGGATCATTAACTGGCATCAGCTCAACAAATTCTTATTTAACAGTAGATAATACAATCCCAGCTTCTCCTGCGCTGACTGTGAATGTGGGAGTTTTAGCCAATACCGTAGCAGCAGGAGATGATGCTAGAATCATTGGAGCTGTTCAACAAACAGCCTACGCCACTGATGTGGCAGGTGCTGCATGCTCGGTCACGCAGACACCTTATTGGAATACAATCAGTGATACATGGTCTTGCCAAAATATTGATTTTGGTGCGAACGGTGGGTTTGTTAATAACGGAAATTCATTCGCAGGTCTTGCAACTTTAGGAACTAACGATGCCAACGCCTTAGCTTTTGAAACCGCTGGCACTACAAAAATGACCTTATCAACGACTGGAAGGCTTGGAATTAATAATACAACTCCGCAAAGCTTCTTAGATATCGCTGTACCTACCGGGGACACAACAACCGACGCATATCTCGCTTTATCAACTCATTCAGGAACTTATGCTCAACCCTCACTGCTTTTGCTTGGTACTCGGCCTAATATGACTTCTGGTTGGGGATCAGCCGGAGTTATTGGTTGGAGAGTTGGATCTGTCAGCGGCAATGGTGGCAATGGCGGAATGGAAAGCGATTTTCAGATTTGTAACAGAAGTGGTACGGCTACTGAAAACTGTCGATTGCACATGGATTTTGCTACAGGAAATCTAAATGTGGGTGGATCGAATGCGGGTCTTCATATGGGTTCAAGATTGAACGTTCGTGGAAATATGACTGTGGGAACTTCATGGTCGAGTTGGACAACTTTTCAGGCGGCCCCTACAGATAGTTTAATAGTTGAAGGAATGATCGGTGCTGGCCTTACAACTCCAGCCACAGCACTTGATGTGAATGGTGCTATATCTGCACGTGGAATGGCAGCTCCTGCTTTAGCACCTGCAGGACAAGGAAGAATTTATTTTGATTCCACATCAAACACTTTTAGAATTTCACAAAATGGTTCTGCCTACCAAGAAGTCACAGTGGGTGGCTTTATGAATGGTGGAAATAGTTTCGGTGCTGCAGGTACGTTGGGTACAAATGATAATTTCGGAATGAATTTTGAAACAAATGGAACTGCTCGGATGGCGATTACTAACGATGGAAGTGTGGGAATTGGTTCGCTTACGCCTACTGCATTCTTTGATGTTCAAGGTGGCACTTCCTCCACTGGAAGTGGAAAAGCAATTAATATTGTGGCACAAAATGCATTACAATCGGGAGTACCCAGTTACAATGGTGCTGATGTGGTGTTAACTGCTGGTCGAGCTTACAACTATGGTTCACCTGGAAACATAGTTTTAAATGCAGCCCCCACAGGAGGTGGTGCTGCCACATTAGGTGGAAATATTTTTCTTAATAGTAGAACTAATATTGGTTGGACAGCTGGAAATGTAGCAGCGGGAATTATTCAACATAATCCTTTTGGGTATCAACCTACTTTATCCGTTGGGTTTAATTCTGGAGATACGCCTGCTGGAATAACAACTATTTCTGCTAACTCAACGTCAAATTTGAATTACGGTTTAGTAGGACTAGGTGCAAGAAGCTGGGGTGGTTCAGGAACACCTTTGCAAAATGGTGATTTGATGCCTGGATTTATGTGGGGTGGATTATCAACTCCTGGGCTTGGATCAGGTACTGTTGTGGGTGCTGGAATCTATGGTCAAGTTGACGGAGCCGTTTCATCACTTAATTTGCCAACTTCAATCGTGTTTCAAACTTCACTCAACAATGGTGCTGGTTTATCAGAAAAAATGCGAATCAGTTCAGCAGGTCTTGTGGGTATCGGTACTGATCTTCCAGCAACTGCGCTCGATGTGAACGGAGCTATTTCTAATCGTGGTCTTGCGTCAGCTCCTGCCAATGCACCTGCAGGACAAGGCCGAATTTATTTTAGCACTGCTGAAAATAAATTTAAAGTCTCTCAAAATGGTGGAGCCTACACCGATTTAGTAACGGCTGGTGGTGCAGGCGATATCACAAATGGTGGAAATAGTTTTGGATCTGCAGCCACTATTGGAACCAATGACAATAATGATTTTTCTATTGAAACCAACAACGTACCCAGAATGGTTTTTAAAAATGATGGATATTATATTGGTGTTCGAAATTCTAATCCTATTTATGGATTTGATTTAACAGGACCTGACATGAATCAATTAGTGGCTCGCTTCAAAGGTGGATCATGGAATGATTCTCAAGTGACTATCGAGGGCGGAAATGGCTCAGGTCGGCCTGTCCTTGAATTCAGCCGTCCTGGTGATTCAGCGATGCAATTATTGTTTAATAGTTCAGGACTTCTATTAAATCCTTCAAATAATATTAATTCTCCTAGCGTAAATTCTGGAGTTTTTACAACCACTGGAAGATTAGGTATAAAAACAACGAGTCCAACTTCTGAATTAGATATCAATGGAGCTGTTACTCAGCGTGGTCTTGCATCGGCTCCTGCTGTTTCACCTGCAGGACAAGGAAGAATTTATTTTGATTCAGCATCGAATAAATTTAGAGTTTCGCAAGATGGTGGAGCTTACACTGATTTAGTTCCAGCGGGTGGTGCGGGTGATATTTTAAATGGTGGAAATACAACTGGTGCTGCAATTACAATGGGAACGAATGATGCACAAAATTTAGTTTTAGAAACCAGTGGTTCAGCAAGATTGACTGTGCGGCCTGATGGAAGAGTGGGTATTAACACTCCTACTCCAAGTGCAAACTTAGAAGTTTTTGGCACAACAGGAGTGGGTGAATCTATTGTAGCGGGATCTGATTTTGATAACTTGATACGTGTTTATTCGAATTCCGCTACTGGTCGCACAGGTCTTAAAATTGATGGTCGTGGTGGTGGTGGCTTTAACTCTTGGATTCTTCACAATGGTAATGCAGATCAGAACTTTTATATTACAGAGGGTAATAACATCAATGCAGCCACTCAAAGGTTTACAATTGCTCAGGGTGGTAACGTAGGCGTTGGCACAACTTCTCCCACTTCCAAGTTTCAAGTTCAAGGTGCTGCTTCCGCAGGACCAGTTGATTATTCGATGGCCACTTTTCAAACGTCACTTAATAAAGGTCTTACATTTGGTTATGATAATACCAATGAATGGTCGACAGTCTATTCTAGAGAAGTCGGTTCCAGTCCACGTTCGATCGCTTTTTTCTCACAAAATACTTCTCCCAATATTCCATCTATGATTGTGGCTTATGATGGTTTTAGTACAGGCCGAGTGGGTATTGGTACAGCAACACCTCGTGCAGCTCTAGATGTGAACGGTGCCATTTTATCAAAGCCAGCCACAGGAAATGGAACTTCCACAATTAATTTTGCTGGTGGAAATTTACAATTCACTAACAGTGATTGCGCTGCCTATGCATTTCATAATTTAAAAGATGGTGGAGCCTACACTTTTGCAGTGAAAGGCACAGCTGTTGCGACTTGTTCTTTCACGGCCTTTAGTGATGCAGGTGTAACACCATTAACTGTCAAGATGCCTCCTGATCACGGTGCTACGACAACAGGTAAACACACACTTTATAATCTTCTTGTGATGGGATCAGACGTTTATGTGGCATGGACTCCTGGCTACTAATCTTATTTTAGTTGTCTCATTGTTTCTATCCAGTTTTGCAAACGCACAATTTGCAGGTGGATCCTTTTTTAAAAGAAGAATGCCCTCACTAACTTTTTCCACGGGTGCTCAAACTTTATTTGCCGGAAATTGCTCGGGAATTACCACCGTATCAACACCTGCTGTTGTTTTGGGTGCTCCACTTGTTGTCAATTTGACTTCTTCAGGGTCTGTGATTTTTTATTCAGATCCTGCGTGCACTGTTGCCTTCACATCAGTCACGATTGGTATTGGTTTAAATTCAGCAAGTTTTTATTATTTAGAAAATGCAGTCAGTAATCCCACATTAACAGCCAGTGCAACGGCCTATTCAAATGCCAATCAAACATCCACGATTCAATCCAATCCCTTTGTGTGGACGGGTGGTGGAGGAAATGCCAATTGGAACACGGGTTTGAATTGGTCGGGTGGAACAGCTCCTGGTCCTACACACACAGCACTTTTTAATTCTGTTTGTATGAGTAATTGTAATCCAACAATTAATGCAAGTATTTCTGTTTTTGGTATCCGTATGACCTCTGGGTATACGGGTACAATAACTCAGACAAGTACCTTCACTATCACAGTGGGTTCACGTGGTTGGGTCATGTATAACGGAACCTTTGTCGGTGGCACTGGTGCTATCAGTATTAATGCAAACGCTGGTTTTCAATTTCTAGGGGGAACTTTCACTTCGACCACTGGAAATTTTCAAGTGGCACTGGAATCTAACACGACATCAAGAGTTTTCATTATGCCTGATAGTGGAGCAACCTTTAATCACAACAATGGAACAGTAACCTTAAGAAAATTCACAGCACAATGTTTTTACTATGAACTTTTTATGGAGGTTCCTAATAATCAAAATTTTAATAACTTCAACTTAGATGCTGCAGGTGGTGGCTGTGGTGGCACACAATACTTTAATATCAATCAAGGGAAAGCTATTAATGTCCTTGGAACTTTTACAGATAATTCAAGCCGCTCTGGAATCAATGGTGGAACGATTTATCTTCATGGAAACTATTACTCTGGAAATGGCACTTATGGTGGAGGAACAGCCGTTCTGATGTTTGTCGGTCTTGCTAACCAAACTTACCGCGGTGGAGGCGGTAATGTAGACTATGCGACAACTCACGTGAAGATTAATAAACCCATATCAGGAACAGTAACTCCTTTAGATGCCAGTACTTTTGGTGCCCAAACATTTGAAATCATAGCGGGATCATTTACAGCACCATCGAGCAACTTTTTTGTTGGCATGGGGCAGTTAACATTTTTGAATCTTTTCACCATTCCTTCTGGTGCCACGTTCAACCCAAATGGTGGAACAACAACTTTTGCAGGAACCATCGGCACGTGCACGACCTATACCTACAATATCAATGTGCCTAATAATTTCGAGTTTAATAATTTAACATTTACTCAGGTGGGTGGAAGTGGCTGTGGAGGCGTTCAAGAGTTTAACATTATGAATGGCAGTACAATACGTGTCTTAGGAAACTTAAATCAAAGTTTTGGATTTTTAATTGGATCCATTGAATTTAATGGAAACTACAACGTCCAAGGCGTGACAGCTGGGGGTGGAACAGCAATTCTTAAAGCGACCGGATCGGGTACGCAAATATTTACATCTACAACCAATTACCCAACAGGAGGCTTCACTATTCAGCAATCAGGAGCAGGAAGGGTTGTCTTAGGTTCAAATTGGGGAAATTCAACACGAAGTTGGAACTTGATCAGTGGTGAAATTTATATGTCTGGCTTTAATTTGACTCTTCAAGGTCTCACATTGAATGGCAATACAGTTCACAAAAAGGATGTTCCTGGCACTAGCGGCTCTGGCGTTTTAACCGTTGGTGGGTCCTCAATTGCTAATGGATCATTCTTAGGTGGAACAGTTGCAGATTAGGCTACAAAGTTAAATATCACTTTCATTTTTTTTCCTAATAAGTTATCTAGCTCCTATGAAAACACTCATCTTACTTCTCATCAGTCTTCAAGCCTTGGCCTTTCCCAATCTTCAAGAAGCCAATCAATTCATTTCCCAGCAACTTGAAATCAATGACTCTGAACTGAACAAGAAAATTTCTAATTTAAAAAATACAGTTAAACTACCTGGCATCACAGTATTTCAAACCCAAGATCCAGGCCTAGTATTCGAAAAGCCTGTGCAAAACTATGAAGACTGTGTGAATGAAAAGTGCCGTATTTATCAGCGTAAAATTTATTCTAAAATTTCAAGTTTTAGAACAGACTACATTGTGAATCGCAATCATTCCATTTGGATTCAGTGGATAGAAATTGTGGTTTCTTACCGTAAGACTTTCGATAAGGATTCTAAGGAATTAATTCAAGATCAGTTTGTTGTTGAGGGTGTTTACTTTTTATAAGTATTAAACAAGGTTAAGCTCATCGCACAAGACAGTGAAGGGTAGAACTCGGCAGTTTTTTTCCGCAATATAGTCTTGAGTGCCTAAATGCACTTGATAAAACTTTGGAATATTCGTTCGTTGTTTAAAATAAGTTATGTTCTTAGATAGCTGAGAATCTCCAACTTTGCATTCGACTGCAAAAAGTGGCTTCTTGTTTTTTATGACAACAAAATCGACCTCCCTGCCGTCGGTGTCTCTGATGTACCTGAGTTCCATATTATCACCCTCAGTGTCCTCTAAAAAGTGACAGTATTTAAGTAAGTGCGAACCTACCATATTTTCGAATTTGGCACCTATTTCGGTTATGGAGCTCCAGTCCCAGAGGTAAAGTTTTGTTTCTTTTTTAACGGCTCGAATTTTCGAGGAGCCAAATGGTAATGTTCTATAGCAAAAATAAACTTTTTCTAAAATTTCAATCCAATTTTTTATTGTATGAGGACTGACTTGTAAATCTTCAGCTAATGATTTGATTGATAAAATAGAACCAACTCGATCGGGCAAGGCCTCAGCTAAAGTTTCAAGTAAATTAAATTCTCGAATTGATTCTAGATCTCGGATATCGTCATGAATCAATCGATGAAGTCTTTCACGGTTCCAAAGTTTTAATTTTTTTTCTGACTTTGCAAAAAGTGGCTCTGGAAACCCACCAAATTTTAGTAAATCTGCCAATTGAATGTTTGATTTATTAGTTTGAAGTTCGCTCCAGCTGAATGGGTGAAGCCTTAAGTACCGATACCGTCCTAGTAGCGAGTCTCCACCACGCCTATAATGGTCCAGCCTGGCAGAACCTGTGATAAGAAATTGTTGATCATCATGACGTTTGTCATAAAATCCTTTAATCAGATTTCGCCAAGCTTTGAATTTGTGGACTTCATCGATAACGATAAGCTTTGAATTGGGAAGTTGGCCTTTGCGAAGCTTTGATTTTGAGTCAAGATCATCCCAGTTAAGATAGTCTGGATTTGTTCTGTGGGATTGGCTAAGGAAACTGAGGCATAAAGTTGTTTTGCCGACCTGTCTTGGACCACCTAAAAACACCATCTTTTCTTTTAAAAAATCTTTTATAATGGGTTGTAAATATCGATTAGTAATTGGCATACAGCTGCATTTTACTCATGAGTTTAGTGCAGTCAACTGCATTTTACTCAGAGGTCTAGTAATAACTTTGTTTTCAATTGATTCTCAAACTCTGATCTTTTTAAAATCGATTTCCCCAATAATTCTTCCACCGAAGTCATGACCGATGGCTGAAATCCACAAGGCTTGATTCCCTGGTGAGCTTTGGGGTCAAAATCAAAATTGATGGCAGCCCCGTGATAAGTCACCCATTTTTTTACAGCAATACCCAGGCTAGCCAGTTTCTGATCTCCCACCCAAACACCTGTTTCATCAGTCTTCGATTCACTGTCTGATTTTTTCTGCAGTGACCTGCCTTGAGCATTCAGCTCGTAGCTTTTTAATAAATCAACGATGGCATTTTCAAAGTCTCTTAAAAATCCCACCACTTCACGGGGCTTTCGATTTTTTCTAGATTCTTTTAAATTAATAATGGGGTAAACAATTATTTGTGAAGGTCCGTGGTAAGTCGCTCGGCCCCCACGACTGACCTCAATTTTTTTACCCAAGAAATCAGTCACGTCATCAGCCGTGGTGGATCTGCCTAAAGTCACGACAGGTGGGTGAGTACAAAAAATTAAATACCCCGGAGTTTGCTCAACAAAGACTTTTTCTGCTAACTGAAGCTGTTTTTCCAAAGCTTCTTCGTATTCAATCAGTCCCCAATTTTGAAACTCCAGATTATCATTCATTTACGGATGCGCTGACTTTCCGTTGGTCAAAGGCTTTTGAATAATATGAATCGCGTGTCCCAGCGTTGCTTCAGCCGCTTCCATCATGGTTTCACCTAAGGTCGGGTGAGGATGGATAGTCAAAGCCACATCTTCTAAACGAGCACCCATTTCAATTGCCAAGGCTGCTTCAGAAATCAGATTTGAGGCTTCAGGGCCCACGATATGCACACCTAGTAAAATATGGGTTTTTTTATCAGCAATCATTTTCACAAAGCCTTCGGTTTCTTGCATAGAAACCGCACGGCCATTGGCTGCGAAAGGAAACTTAGAAATTAATAAATCATTAAAGCCTTTAGCTCGGCATTCTGATTCCATCAGCCCAGCTGAGGCAATTTCAGGATCTGTGAACACAACCGCTGGAACTGTTTTTGCGTCATAAACACGGTTGTGACCTTTGATCACTTCAGCGACTAAAACACCTTCGTGACTGGCTTTGTGAGCCAGCATGGGCTGACCGCAAATATCACCAATGGCAAAAATATGTTTTTGACTGGTTCTGCGTTGTGCATCCACTACTACAAATCCACGATCATCAACTTTAATGCCAGCTGCTTTTAAGTTCATTTGATCGCCGTTAGGTTTTCGACCAACAGTCACGATAATTTTATCAGCTTTTAAAACTTCTTCCTTGCCGTTGACTTCCACGGTCACGTCATAACCATCTTTGGTTTTTTTCTGACCCTTGGCTTTCGCATTCATTAAAAGTTTAGCACCATTTTTTTCTAATTTTCTTGCAACCACCTGAGCGCACTCAGGATCCACAACTCCTGCCAGCACTGTGCTTTGCGCTTCGACTACGGTCACTTCAGAGCCAAATTTTCTTAAATAACTAGAAATCTCAAGACCGATATAACCACCACCAATGGCCACCACTCGCTTTGGCACATGGTCCAAAGCCAGAGCACCAGTTGATGATAAGATGTCCACTTCATCAAATTGAAAGCCAGGAATTTCAATGGGACGAGAACCGGTTGCTACGATAAAGTTTGTAGCCACCAGGGTTTCACTTCCCACTGTCAATTCAGTTGCAGACTTGAAGGTGGCTTCACCCTTAATCACTGTAACTTGATTGCCTTTTAAAAGTTGCGCCACACCTGAGCTCATTTTTCCTGATACAGAATTTTTCCATTCTAAAAGTTTTTTAAAATCCAGATCTAAACCTTTTAAAATAAAGCCCATATTTTTAAAATCATGATGAGCACGGTGCCAATGATGACTGGCCGTAATCAAAGCCTTTGATGGTATACAGCCCACATTCAGGCAAACTCCGCCCAAAGCGTCTTTTTCAACGATGGCTGTTTTAAAACCCAACTGAGCCGCACGAATAGCCGCCACATAACCACCAGGACCACTACCGATAACAACCACATCAAATTTTTGCATATCAATAAACTCCTGTTTAGTGCATGTCCAGCATCAAAACACCTGGGTTTTGAATGCGGTTAATGAAAGCTTTCAAGAATCTGGCTGCGACCGCACCGTCGATCAAGCGGTGATCACACGTGATAGTAAAATTCATCACTTTTCGAACACTGACTTTTCCATCAGCTGCCAGCACCAATTTGTCAGAAATTTTATACATTCCAAAAATGGCCACTTCAGGATGATTGATCACAGGTGTTGCATAGGTGCCACCCACAGAACCAATATTAGTCACTGTGATGGTCGCATTTTTCATTTCATCGATTTTTAATTTTCCGTCTCTCGCGCGAGAGCTCAGATCAATAATTTCTTTAGATAAATCCATGATGGTTTTTTGATCGGCATTTTTAATCACAGGCACCAAAAGACCGTTCGGTGTATCTGCTGCAAAACCAAGGTTGAAATATTTTTTATAAACGATTTCACCGGCCGCATCGTCAATGCTGGCATTGAACATCGGAAACTCACGAATAGTTGCAATCAAGGCCTTCATTACGAAAGGCATGTAAGTGACTTTGGTTCCTGCTTTTTCAGCAGCAATCTTTAAATCCTCACGGAAACCTACCAACTGAGTGACATCCGCTTCATCCATCAAAGTAAAGTGAGGAATGATTTGTTTCGCGCGCTGTAAATTTTCGGCAATCTTTTTACGAACTCCAAGTAATGGGACGCGCTCTTCGGCACTGCCTGCTGGCCCTTGATAACTTGGTTTTTGAATTTGTGGCATTGATGGAGCTGTAGATCCACCAGATGATCTTGCTGCAGGAGCTTTCGCACTTAAAACATCATCACGAGTCACTCGTCCGGCAAGGCCAGTTCCTGACATACCATTCAGATCCACGCCCATTTCACGAGCCAGTCTTCGAGTTGACGGCGTCGCAAGAACTTTAAAATCAGCAGGTGGCGGGTAAAGAATAGGTCCTGCTTGTGTGGCGCCTGCTGCAGGCTGAAGGGCCGTCGTTTTTGCGGGAGCACTTAGAGCTGCTGCTGGTACCGGCTGTTTGGCAGCAGAAGTTTGTGCTGCACCAGAACCTGATAATTTTAAAATCACGTTTTCAACTTTAATTACTTCACCGACTTTGAACATGAGTTCAGTTACAGTTCCTGCAACAGTCGACGGAACTTCCACTGTGGCTTTATCAGTCATGATTTCGGCAACGGATTGATCCACTTTCACTGCGTCACCGGGTTTAACTAACCACTTGATCAATTCACCTTCGGTGACACCCTCACCAAGTTCTGGCAACTTCACTGAAAGTGCTGAGCCACCGCTGCCAGCTGATATCGCTGGTTGTGTTGAGGCAGGTGCCGACTTTGCTGCTTGAGTTGTTGCTGCGGCCGCTGGTGAAGCCGATGCAGTACCACCTTCAAGCGTGATCATCACACTTTCAACTTTTACGATTTCACCGACTTTGTATTTCAATTCTTTAACAACACCGTTGGTAGGTGACGGTACTTCGACCGTGGCTTTATCAGTCATAATTTCAGCAATGGCCTGGTCAGTTTTAACTGTGTCACCAGGTTTTACTAACCATTTTAAAAGTTCACCTTCTGTTACACCTTCACCAAGTTCGGGGAGTTTTACATCAGTTGCCATTACTTCACCTCAGTTGTTGTTTGTAAATTTTCTTTTCGTCCTTTTTCGACGATGCCCTTCATGAAAAACTCTCCTGCTCGGTAAGAGCTTCTGACTAAAGGACCCGAAGCCACATATAAAAATCCCATGGCTTCAGCTGTTGTTTGCCAAAATTTAAATTTATCTGGAGTCACATACTCGATCACTTTTAGGTGGCGCTTGGTGGGTTGCAAGTACTGACCAAATGTTACCACATCACAACCCACAGATCGTAGATCCTTAAGAGCTTGCAAAATCTCTTCGTCTGTTTCACCAAGTCCCAGCATAATGGAAGATTTCGTGTACATTTTGGGATTCAGATTTTTGACTTCCTGAAGAACATCAAGTGACTGACGGTATTTCGCACGGGGGTCTCTGACGGAAGGAGACAATCTTTCCACGGTTTCAATGTTGTGTGCAAAAACGTCGGGATAACTGTCCACGATGACTTTCACGAGATCCATGTCCCCACGAAAATCAGGAGTTAAAATTTCTACGATCAATTTTGGATTTAATTTTTTAACAGCGGTGATGCATCTTGCGAAATGGCCGGCCCCTTGATCAGGTAAATCATCACGGTCTACGCTTGTGATCACTACGTAATCCAATGAAAGTTGAGCGATCGAGTGCGCTACTTTTTCTGGCTCGAACTCATCGATCTTGCCTTTTGGATTTCCTGTTTTCACATTACAAAAACGGCAGCCACGAGTGCAGACTTCACCCATCAGCATAAATGTGGCAGTACCACCGGACCAACATTCACCGATGTTAGGGCATTTGGCTTCTTGGCAAACCGTTGCCAATTTGAGGCTTCCAGCCATCTCTTTGATTTTTGCGTAATTTTCTCCGCTGGGGGCGCGAACTTTTAACCAATCAGGCTTTGGGATATGAGGCTTTGTAGACATTCAACCACCTTCAAAAGAGAGCTCATGTTTTATCCAATTTGTGAGGACAGATTCACTACTTAACTCAACTTGTCATCAATCTCAATTGGTCATTTGGCATAACTTCTTTGTATGTTGATTCTATGCGATTTGAAAGACCTTTACTCAAAGCCAAAATGCTAAAACGGTATAAAAGATTCTTTGCCGATGTGGAATTGGACGGCCAAGTTGTGACCGCCCATTGTCCCAACACGGGAAGCCTCAGATCTTGCTGGGCGGAAGGACGGGGAGCTTACGTTTCTACAAGCTCCAATCCTGATCGAAAATTGAAGTTCACACTAGAACTGACCGAATCGGCCACAGGTGCATGGGTAGGAGTGAATACTTCTTGGCCCAACAAACTGGTCAAGGAAGCTTTTGAAAGTAAAGTGATTGCTGATTGGCAGAAGTACTCAGAAATCCAAATGGAAGTGAAAATTTCAAAAGAAACCAGGCTGGATGGAGTATTAAAAACAGCTTCAGGAAAGCTTTGTTATTTCGAGGTTAAAAATGTAACTTTGGAAATCGATGGCATTGCTCAATTTCCTGATGCTGAAACCACGCGTGGACAAAAACACTTATTGGAACTGATGGAACTTAAAAATTTGGGTCATGAGGCCGAAATTTTGTTTGTGGTTCAGCGTCAGGACTGCCGTGTGTTTTCGCCAGCCGTAGATTTTGATCCGGTTTATGCCAGTCTTTTACGGGAAGCCTATGACCTGGGAGTGGTCGTTAGGCCTTTGCTTGTTTCAGTCAGTCACGAAGAGTTACGAATAACAGGTCAAACTTTACCAATTCAATGGTAGAGAAAAGTAGAGGAGAAAATTTTATGAAACTCATTATTTCTATTTTTTTAAGCCAGCTGGTTTTTGTTTTTCAAGTCTATGCTGAAGTCAGTTTGCCTCTGCAATTACCCGATCAACATGATGCTCAAGTCACTACTACTGATTCGACAAAGTGGATTTTATTTGCAAGCGATATGGATGGCTACAAATTAACTCGTGATGCTTTAGAGAAGCTAAAAATCACAGATCTCTCGCAGTTCCAACTTTGTTTTGTAGCTGATATTTCGGGGATGCCCTCTTTGATTGGAAAAATGTTTGCCATGCCGAAAATGAGGAAGCTTCCTTATCAAATTCTTTTAGACCGAGAAGCTAAAGTGACTTCGGGTTGGCCCAAAAAAGAAAAGCATCTGACATTGATGAAAGTTGAAAACTCAAAAGTCATTGAGTCTAAGTTTTTAGCAACGCCAGATGAAGTGAAAACGTTATTTGAATCTGGATTGAAGTAATTTTTAAGACCTGAATAGTTGTGATCAAAAACTATAATTAAAACCGAGTAGTAAATTTTGCTGTTCACTTATTTGCATATGAAAAGTGACAGGAGCTTCTGATAAATAAGATTTTCCATTGGCAATGACATCAAAAATTTGCCAGATCCAAATTGCTAGAAAAAGACCAAAGCTAACATTTAGTGCAGTCTCTTTATCTCCTTCGCAATCTGGATCTATTAAAACCTTTGATTTTTTTTCAGGGCAACTTAAGGCAAGTCCAAGGCTAGTGATTCCAAGCACAGATTGTGTGATTAAATATTTTTTTCCAACATCTGGGCGATCATACATATAATACCCAATTCCCATGCCTCCAGGTACAACTGCTGTTGCTAGACCTGCCGTCATAACATGAAACTTCTCAGATGGATTCAGACCCAAATCTTGTATCTTATTATGATCTATCTTTTTGCTTTTACTCTGAGCAAAAGTGATAGACACCGTGCAAACCAATAAAACTAAAATCAAAAATTTCATAAATCTCCTAAGTGTCCGAATGCCGGACAGACACAGGGCAGTAACGTGCCTGGTACCCTTTAGAGGGCGACGGCTCGGGCCTGAATCCATGAGTAAAATATCACAGCATCAGGATCATTTTTAAGTTTTTCGAGCTCGGCTTTCATGCCGTCTACGATGGTTTGATCCACTCGACCCACTTTTATAAGGCTTGGAGCTCCGCTTAATAGTAGGTTGCACCAATACTCAATAAATGCAGCCCGTTTTTTCGGTGTTCGATTATCGTACTGATGGGTCAGAACTTTTGTCGTGATGTTTTGATATCCGGCTTGCATCAAGTAATTTGCTAATTTTCCACCGACAAAAGGATCGCCTTTGAGGCTCCACTGAAGATCATTAAATTCAAACCAGAATTTTAATGTATGTGGAGAGTAGGGGTGAAGATAAAAAGTGGAATTAAAAACCTCATTACAATAAATCACCCCGCCAGATTTTAAAGTTCTACGAACTTCGTTCAGGATTTTCACCGGTTCTTGCACATGCTCAAGCAACCAACAAATAAAAGCTCCATCAAATGTATCTTCATTAAACGGTAAGTGGGCGGCATCAGCGTGATGAATTTTGATTTTTTTATTTTTAATTAAATCTTTGTGGGTATGGCTGGCACGATTGATTTGCTCTTTTGAAGCATCCACACAATCAATAGTCAGGTGAGGAAATCTTTCCAGCAATATTTGTGTTTGGGCTCCGACGCCACTACCAACTTCGATGATCCTCTGCTGTTCACTGAAGTCCACCTGACTGAAAATCACATCTTCATGAACCCTAGCTTGTTTATACAAACGGTCCTGTTCTGTTTTTGTAAATCCGTGGATGTAGTCGCTATTTTTTTTGTTTGCTGTTTTTTTTGCCATATTAAGTGATTGAACCACAAAATTCGGTAACTTGAGCATAAAAAAAGCCTCTCAGGTGAGAGGCTTTTTTCTTAAATTGTCCGAAACCCGGACAGACGCGGGGCAGTAACGTGCCCGGTACCCATTTATTTTTTTAAATGGCGGTCGATGATGACTTTGAATTCGGGGAAAGGATAAGCACCACGTAAAGAGACTCCGTTGATGATAAAGCCAGGAGTTCCTGTGATATTGAAGCTTTTCGCTTCTTCGATATCTTTATTGATTTGCTCCATGATTTTAGGATCTTCAATGTCCTTATTTAATTGGGCCATATTGGCGCCCACTTTTTTTGCTGATTCTTTCAAGAAAGCTTCTTTTTTAGTTTTGAGCTCACCTTGATTTTGGAAAATCAAATCGTGGAATTTTTCAGCTTTGTCGCCACCTTGACGAGCCAATGCTTCATAGTATTTAGCAGCAGGTAATGCCATAGGATGGAAATCCAAAGGTAAGTGCTTAAAAATCACGCGAACTTGATCTTTGTACTCTTCCATTACTTGCTTCACTGTACCGTAACCACGAGAGCAGAACGGACATTCAAAATCAGAGTATTCTACGATTGTGATAGGAGCGTTTTTGTTACCAAAAATTACGCGAGGTGTGTCGATGTCTGGCTTTAATGGATTCGCAAACTCTGTATCACGAGATTTTGCTTCGTCTTCTTGAGCACGCTCTTGAGATTTTTTCTGAGCATCTTGAGCGGCTTTGTTAACCACTTCGATGAATTTGTCCGGTGCTTTTTCGATGGCCACAAAAACAATGCTAGGATCGTTTTCGATGGCTTTTTTCAATTGGCTAGCCGAAGGAGCACAAGCTGATAAAGCAAGAGCTGCAACAGAGATAAGTAGAAATTGGGTGTTTTTCACAGTGTAAGGCCTCCTAATAAGGGTGATTTAAAATGAACTTCATAATCCTGACACAAACTTTTCAGTTTCGCTAAGAAAAATACGACGCGACATGAGTCTAGGTTGTGAAGTTCTCAACTTGGATCAGTGAATAACTGCCATTAGTGTAAAAGAATGAAAAATCTAATAATGATCCTTTGTGTTTTTGCTCTTCAACAAGCTCATGCAGGCCTTCTTTACACTTACAATCAACTGACTGTGATGGAGCTCGATCAACTGAATCAGTTGGTCAATGATAAGATCAAAGAATCAAAAAGTTCAGATGCTAAAATGGTTCCCCTCAAAGAAGGTTTACAGGCTCTGTACGCACGTCCTGATCAGGACCGAATGTTAGAAAAAGTAGCAGGACCTTTACGCAATGAACTGATCGAAATCGGGCAGTACGAAAAAGCCATGACTCAGTTAACCGAAGAGGCTTTGAACGCATTAACTAACACAAGAAATTTTAAGCCCTCTGTTCAGGTCACTTATTTGGTTTTTTTAGAAAATTTAATGGCGGATCTTAAACCTGCTTTAAAACCGGAAAACAAATTTGAAATGGGTCTAGTTGAAAAAATTAAAAAAGCGAAAATCAAAATCACAAAACCAGCCATGAATGATTTGGTTTCCCGCGGCTTTTCAGAGAAAAAATCTCCTTCTGAAGTGGCTGACATTCTATTGACCGATCTAAAAGAAAAACCCACCGCGCCTTAGGTCCAATCTTTCTTCAAAACGTCTCATTCCGACTCAAGACATTCACCAATTTTACCGATGAGAAAGTAAATCATCGAAAGGTTGGTTATGTATTTACAAGGAAGTTTACAAACCGTATTTGACGCTCTTTTCACAGTTGGTGCTATTGATCCTGTTTTAAAAATGGACTGGGAAAAAATGAGTGGAGAAATGAAGTCAGAACCTCAGCGTTTACAACTCGCCTGCGCAAGTTTGAATTCCTGCGGGCAAGATTTATCACGAATGGTGGAAATTTTAAAACATATGGACACAAAATCGGTTCAGTTTGTTGCACTGGAGGTGGCTCGTGAACTTTGCGAATTTCAAGACCGTCAATCTTTACACTAAAATACTATTTTGTTTCATGATCACTGCACCTGCATGGGCTTGGGAAGTGGACATGTCTCGTCGGCAAACGGATTTCGACAGAATTGAAGATCGCTCCAGAATGCCTGCCAGCGTGGATGTGACAGAAACAATTTTAAATTTGCAAAAGTGGATCGAGCCCGCATTGCCAGTGCAAGATGTGGTCATTTTGAACACAGAAAATGGATTCGTTCCCGATCGTTTGCATTTACGAAAAGGGCAAAACTACCGAGTGACCTTAGTGAATTTAAATGAAAAAAAACGTAACATAAGTTTTATCCTCGATGATTTTGCAGAAAATCATGCGACTCCTTTTGCAGAAGGAAAAGCATTTGAAATTAAACCGCAAAAAACTGGTGAGTTCGTATTTCATAGTCCCGAAACATCTTTTCGTGGTCGTATGATTGTGGTCGATCCTGATTCAGCACGAACCCCAGCCAGTCGAAAGTAAGGATTAAAAGTGAGCGGACAATCAGCTTTCAGAGATGCCATTCGTCAGAACTTAGGACCCATTGCGAGTCTATTGGATGACAATTCTGTCTCAGAAATTTTGGTCAACGGTCACAGTGAAATTTTTGTAGAAAAAAAAGGTAAGCTTGAAAAAACAGCTTTGCAATTTGCTGATGAAGATTCTCTGCGTGCAGCTGTTAATTCCATTGCTCAAAGTGTAGGACGAAGAATTAATTTCGATGAACCAAGACTTGATGCCAGACTTCCTGATGGCTCAAGAATCGCAGCCGTCATTCCACCGTGCTCTCTCAAAGGCACCACTCTTAGCATTCGTAAATTCACTCAAAGTAAAGTTTCTTTGGCTGATTATATTAAATCAGGAACACTGACAGAAGACGCAGCCAGGTTCATGGATATTTGTATGTTCCTTGGAAAAAATGTGATCGTCAGTGGTGGCACTGGTTCTGGAAAAACCACTTTGCTAACTTTACTGTGTACACGCATTCCACGAGGACAAAGAATTATTGTGATCGAAGATTCCAATGAACTAAAAATTGATTATGAACACGTTGTGTTTTTTGAAACTCGTATGGCCGATGCTGTAGGCAAAGGTGAAGTGACGATTCGTGATTTATTAAAATCATCTCTTAGGCTTCGTCCTGACCGAATCATTGTGGGTGAGGTCAGGTCCTCTGAAGCCCTGGAATTAATAAATGCCATGAACACGGGCCACAAAGGCTGTTTAGGTACAGTGCATGCGAATTCACCGGAAGATGCCATCATCAGGCTTGAGGCCTTAGCTCAAGGCGGAGATTCAAAAATTAGTGAAAAAGCTTTAGTTTCTCAAGTGGCCTCGGCCATTGACATTATTATTCAGATTTCCAGATACTCGGATGGCTCAAGACGCATCGCAGCTATTAGCGAAGTTTTAGGGCACAATCCCGATGGTAGTTATCAAGTGGTTCCATTGTTTACCCTCTCAAGGCTTGTACGTCGACCTGACGGAAGTTTAGACGGAAAACTTCAACCCACTGGAAATCTTCCAAGCTTCATTGCTGAAATTGAAGATAACAATCTGCCCTTTCCACGCTCAAAGTTTCAGCAGGTCGCCTAGCGTTACTCTCAAGCTAAAAATCCTCTCTACTTGCCTGATGGAGGCTTTTAGTTCAAAAACTGTGCTAGTGTATTTGAGCTCAAAAATTTCCCATTCTGTTTTGACCTACCTTGATGATCAAGGCGAGGACATGGCTACTTTAATGAGTGGCCTGGGATCGCATTTTGAATTAATGCGTGATCCTTCAGGTTGGGTGCCAGCCCCTGAAATGGAATTTTTTTTAGAAAAAGTAGCCACTCATTTTAAATCTAAAGACGGTGAAATTTTAACTTTAGCGGGTCACAAACAAGCCAGCCTTCATTCTTGGGGTGTGCTTGATAGTGTTCTTCGAATGATGACAAAAACCCAAGAAGTTTTTGTCCAGCCTCAACGCTTCATGAGTTATTTTGTATCTCCTGAACCACCACTGGAAAACATCGTTAGATCTGATGACGGGATTCGTTTTGATTGGCCTTTGCCCAGTGATCAGTATCCGCACTTAACAGAATATTTAAAAGCCTCCTTTGAAGCCATTCCCACTTACATGGGTCAGGGATTAGGTCAGTGTCAGTGGAATAATATTACTTTAGAATTTAAATGGCCGGTGAATGCCCAAGATCTTTTCGCTGAAGAAGTGGGTCGGCAGATTTCTCCTCAACTTTTACAAAAAGTCGTAGAAGAGCTACAAACCTCACAACGTGATTTGGAAGAAAAAAACCGCGAGCTGCAAAGAAAAAATGAAGAACTTCTACATTTCAACCAAAGCACTCAAAACACTTCTACAGTTGCACCCTCACTTCCTCACTTTGATTCATTGTCCAACGATCCCTTATTTCCTGGGCACAAGCTGGGACAAAACATTGCAAGACTGCACGATTACTTGGTTCGGGCTCAACAATTGGTGACAATGATTTTAGCCGATAACAAAACCAATCCTGCTGTCAAAGAGGCCATGCGCCGAATGGATTGGGATTACGTCAAAGCTCACTATCCACGCACTGTGGCCGAAAGTGTGGAAATCGTAAGGCAAATGCAAGCCCCTCATAAAAATCAAAATTTAAAAATTGAACATGGAGATCAACATGTCTGAAGTTGTCGAGGTCCGCGCCCGTGAAATTCTTGATAGCCGTGGAAACCCCACCATCGAAGTTGAAGTTCTAACTAACGAAGGAATCACCGGTCGTGCCGCTGTACCATCAGGCGCATCAACAGGGGCCCATGAAGCTTGCGAACTACGTGATGAAGACTCAAGAAGATTTTTAGGTAAAGGTGTTTTAAAAGCTATCGAAAATGTTCACACAAAAATTGCTCCTGAAATTATTGGGGTCACTTGTACCGATCAGGTTTTTGTCGACAAACTTTTACGCGATATTGATGGCACCGAAAATAAATCAAAATTAGGTGCCAATGCGATTTTAGGGGTTTCATTAGCTATGGCCAAAGCCGGCGCCATGACGACCGGTCAGCCTTTGTATCGCTACATCGGTGGATCACAGGCCTGTAAGCTTCCTGTGCCTTTGATGAATGTTTTAAATGGTGGAGCCCACGCGAACAACGGCCTCGATATTCAAGAATTTATGGTGGTTCCTGTTGTGCAAAATTCTTTTCGGGAATCATTGCGAGCCGGTGCTGAAATTTTTCATACATTAAAAAAAATCTTGGCCAAAAAAGGTCTATCAACAGCCGTTGGTGACGAAGGTGGATTTGCTCCGAAACTAACAAGTAACCAAGACGCTTTGGATCTTTTAATGGAAGCGATTACACAAGCTGGATACGAACCCGGTCAAAATGTTTTTCTTGCACTTGATGTGGCAGCCACAGAACTTTACAAAGACGGAATGTATCAATGGGAAGGTAAAGCCATTAAGCCCGATGCGCTTCTCGATATTTACCAAGGTTGGACAGAAAAATATCCGTTCGTTTCTATCGAAGATGGATTTGCTGAAGACGATTGGAACTCTTGGGTCAATATGACTTCAAGATTAGGCTCTGAATTACAAATTGTTGGCGATGATTTGTTTGTCACAAATCCTAAACGTTTAAAAACGGGAATTGAAAAAAAGGCTGCCAACGCTTTACTTGTAAAAGTAAATCAAATCGGAACTCTGACCGAAACTTTCGATGCTGTGAATTTAGCTCAGCGCTCGGGGTTTAACACCGTGATGTCACACAGGTCCGGTGAAACAGAAGACACCACCATCGCTGATCTCAGTGTGGCACTGGGCTGTCAGCAAATTAAAACGGGAAGCCTTTGCCGCACAGACCGCACCGCTAAGTACAATCAACTTCTTCGCATCGAAGAAGATTTGGGTGGACTGGCTCAGTACTGGGATAAGGGTGCTTTTTAAGCTAAGCTAGTTAGCGCATCGCTTTTAAAAGCCAGTTTTTATGTAATGAAATCCTCACATGGCCTGTGATGAAATCATTGGGTGAAATTTCTGTTACATAACTATTCACACCAACGATACTTAACTTTCCATTTATCATAGAAAATACGGGTCCACCGGAATCTCCCTCACAAGCCATTGATTTATTTTGTGAATGAAGATTTTTTGAACCTGTTATAAACTGATTTCCATTTATTTTTGCAATAGATTTCCAAGCGTATTTGTATCGTGGATTTCGGTTAGGCTGATCAAGGTATTCACAGCCGTAGCCTCCGATAATGACTTCATCATTGATGGATACAGCATTAAAATTCAGGGGCAGTATTATTGAAGAGGCTATTTTTTGTGAAATCGAACTGATTGTGAGAACGGCAAGATCAACCGTATTTTTTTGTGTAATAAATTGATTCAAATTTTTTCCTGATTGAATCTTTTGAAGCCAATCAGGATGAATATCAATCCGAGTGATTGTGGATTCAATTGCTGGGCTTCCAATTGCGACAGCTGATCTGTGAAACCTGATGACAGAATTTTTTTGATGCAACCATGTATTTTGATAGGGCAGAACACAGTGGGCAGCTAAAAGTATTTTGTTAGTTGAAATCAAAGTCGCTGTGCAACCATTTTGAATGTAGATAACTGATGAAGGAAATGTGTTGGAATCGGCTGGCGTCCCACCAATAAAAGCCTGACAGTAGACAGACAAACTTAGTAAAAATGGAAGAAAAATTTTATTCACAAGTGAGCTTAACATAAGCGAAATTCGACTTGTTGTTCTTTGCTAGTTTTTGAGAATTTTACATCCAATAAACCGGCACAGTGTCTAGAGTTTAGTCGGCTTTGAGGCAGCTATTACTAGCTGATTATGAATCATTATACGCTGATCAAATCCTGTCGTCCGAGTTGTCCGAGTTTCGCTGATCACCAAAGCGCCCAAAAGCCCTGTTGCCGGGCACCGCCCGCGAGTCTCTTTGCATCCACTACTCTTAAAGGGGCGGTGCCTATGCCAAAGTCAAAACAACTGTCGTTATTCAACAATCAAAAGCCTCAAAAAGCTCACGGTGGTAGCCTCGCTGTTGATAAAAGACGCTCAAAAAGACCAATCAATATCAAACAAAGCCATCACATCACCATGAAGTCCCATCATGCCGTGGGCTCAAGATCCTTATTTCGCTATAAAAAAATCATTGTGCAGCTCATGAAAAAAAATGCCATCAAGTTTCACATCAAAGTTTATGAGTACTCTATTCAAGGGAATCATTTGCATCTGCTTGTAAAAGCCCAAAACCTAGAAGGTTTACAGAATTTCTTCCGAGTCCTTGCAGGACACACAGCTCAACGAATTTTAAAAGAATGTCCAATAAAGCAAAGTGCGGGCGGTGCCTCTCAAAAGCGAAAGGGGTGTAAGAAGAATCAGCGTAAGTTTTGGAGTTATCTTCTATTTTCTAGGATTGTCAGTTGGGGACGAGAGTTCCAACGTGTGATCAGTTACGTTCAAAAAAATACTCTTGAGCTACTACAGGTGATTGCTTATCAGCCGAGATTAAAAAGTAAGAGAAGTAATACAAGCTAAGCCCTCTTCGATTTAGCGGTCCAGCCAGACTTCATTTTTTAACCAAAACCGCATAGACTAAGACTTCTATGCGTTCAGTGAAAAAGTTAGCACTCAAAATTCGTAATTCCTTAAATAGTCCTTCCCGAATCTTAACCTATTCGGTCCTGTTCTTTGTCCTAACGTTGAGTCTTAACGGCACCCCCCTTAGGTTATGGGGTCTGCACCGAGATTTAGATCGATTGGGTCAAGAAATTATAAAAAATCAAAAGGATATCAAGGATTTAAAGATGAAGTTGGCTCAGGTCAGTCAGCCGGCCTACATCGAGCGGGAAGCCCGTGATCGATTAGACTTAGTCAGTGAAAACGACCTGCTGTTTGTTTTTCCGACTCAGTAATCATCACTTCATGTCATTTTTGCCTACGTCTTGAAATTTATCGATTTGCCAAATAGAATCTGAACTCTAGAAAGGTTGCTGAAAGGTCATAATTTCGGCTACTTACAACAACAGGAGCTTCATAGTGAAATCTCTCGAGCATCACTGGAAACAAGATCAAATTCGTCTTTTGCGACTGCGTTTGGGTTGGACTCAATCGGATCTCGCTAGACGTTTGTCCTGTGAGCCCCAAATGATCGAGGATCTCGAAGCCGGTTCTTTGGCTGTTGAATCGGAAATTGTCCACAAGCTTGAAATGATCGCCCATCAAGCCGATCTTTGCGGTGATGAAATTCAGTGTCTTCCAGCTGCTGAAAACTTTTGTGATCAAGAGCATCTTGGCCAAGTGGACCTTAACAAATTGAAGTAAAGCCGCTACTGTCGGCACATGAAAAAAATCTACCTCATTGATATCAGCTCTCTATTTTTCAGAGCCTTCTACGCCATTCGTCCCTTAAGTACTCCCGATGGAAAACCAGTGAATGCCGTTTACGGATTGCTATCCATGTTGATCAAATTGATGAAGTCAGAAAAACCCGAATACGCTGTTGTCTGCTACGACCGCAAAGAGCCCTCGTTTCGTAAAGAATTATTCACTGACTACAAAGCCAATCGCTCGGATATGCCTGATGACTTGGTCTTACAAATTCCTTACATGAAAAAAATTGTCGAGCTTTTGGGAATTCCCACATTAGAAGTTCCCCTATTTGAGGCGGATGATTTGATCGGGACTTTGACCCGTATTGGAATTGAAAATCAGTCTCAAGTTATCATCGTTAGTGGTGATAAAGATTTTGCTCAGCTGGTGCAAAATGGAGTCGTCATGTACGACACCATGAAAGACACACGCATGGACGAGGCCGCCGTCATTGAAAAATGGGGAGTGAAACCCTCTCAGTTTATCGACTACTTGGCTATTGTTGGTGATACATCTGACAACATTCCCGGTGTCAGTGGTCTTGGTCCCAAAGGGGCTCAAAAATTAATTTCTGATTACGGATCTTTAGAAAAAATTTATGAAAATATCGATCAGATTAAACCAGCTGGTGCCCAAGAAAAATTAAAAAACAGCCGTGACATGGCTTTTTTATCAAAAAAATTAGTGACCATCGAACAAAACGTTCCCATTGATCAAAACTTTCAAAGTTATCGACTGAAGGGTTTTAAAAAAGAAGAACTTCGCGAATTACTAAAAGAGTTGAACTTTAAAAGTTTTGAAAAAAGTTTGTTAGGTGACGACCAAGAAACCACTTCGACGGAAGCAACCAGTACATCCGATGATGCTAAACAAACATCATTACAAGCTCGCTATGAAGTGACCTCCGTGGATGCAGCTGATTTCTTAAAAGAAATTCCTGCATCTTCTGAACTTTGGTTATGGCGTCAACCTCAAGGATTATTTTTTTCCAATGAGAAAAAAATCTGGGCCGTTTTTGGGGATATGGATTCTTTGATGCCAGAGCTTGAAAAAAAGCAAATTCGCTTCAGTGGTTTTGATTTAAAAAGTTTATGGCGAGAACTAAAAGCTCAAAATCCCCTTTTGGGTTGGGATTCAATGCTGGCGGCTTATACATTAAGAGCGGGGGACTGCTCTGATTTTGCAAAGGTTTACCAGCAAAACTTGAATCAAGAATTTTCAGATCTTTCGGGACCTCAAGAATGCTTGAATGCTCAAATTGCATTAAAGAATCATTTACAAGAAAAACTAAAAGCCACTGAAAGTTTAGATGTTCTAAAGTCTTTAGATGAACCCATCGCACCTATTTTGCTGCGTATGGAAATGCGCGGGATCAAAATTGATACAGATTTTTTAAAAAATTTCAGCGAAGAGCTGGAAGGTTTAATCAAAAAAGCTGAAAAAGAAGTTCTAGATCTAGCAGGCGAGCATTTCAATGTGGCGAGCCCCAAACAATTAGGCGTGATTTTATTTGAAAAATTAAAATTACCAGCGGCCAAGAAAACGAAAACAGGTTATTCAACGGACAATGATGTTTTAGTGGGTCTTGATCATCCAATCGCAAAATCCATTTTAGAATTTCGTGAGCTATCAAAGTTGAAATCCACTTACGTCGATGCACTGCCTGCCATCGCAGATCCTGTGACTCACCGGGTGCACACCCATTTTAATCAAGCCTTAACGGCCACAGGAAGGCTATCTAGCACTCAGCCTAATTTACAAAACATTCCCATCCGTACCGAACGTGGAGCTCGAGTGCGAGAAGCCTTTATCGCTGAAAAGGGTCAGGCCTTATTAAGTGTGGATTATTCCCAGATTGAACTGCGGATCTTGGCCCACATTTCTGAGGATCCCGGCTTGATCAAAGCTTTTAATGAAGATTTGGATATTCATACGGCCACTGCCAGTGAAGTTTTTAGTGTGAAACTCGCTGACGTTACGTCTGATCAAAGACGAATCGCAAAAGCTGTCAATTTCGGAATTGCTTACGGCCAAGGGGCTTTTGGACTGGCTGATAATTTAGGAATCTCAAGAAGTGAAGCCCAAGGAATTATTAAGCGCTACTTTGAAAAGTTTAAAGGCATTCAAACCTACATTGAAGAGACCATTAAAAAAGCCCATGAAGTGGGTTATGTGACAACTTTGTACGGTCGAAGACGTTATCTTGATGAATTAAAAAACAAAAACAATATGATCAAAAAATTTGGTGAAAGGGCCGCAATTAATGCCCCCATTCAGGGCACTGCTGCTGATTTAGTTAAAAAAGCTATGATCGAGCTGGATCAAAAATGTCCACTGCCCATGCTTTTGCAGGTGCATGATGAATTGGTTTTTGAAGATACAATTGAAAATATTGAAAAGTATAAACCGCAGGTTGTAAAAATAATGGAGAATATTATTAAGCTTCGAGTTCCACTGAAAGTGAACACGAAGTAAAACTAGTCAGTTTCCCAGCCCACAACACGGCCACCCTCAAAGTAAACCAATCGGTCTTCTTTTTTGTAGCCATCACGGGTGGAAATATTTTTTGAGTATTTCCACTTCTCGTTTTTTAAAAAAGGATTTCCTGAAACCTGCTTGGACATGGGCTCACCCCAGGATTTGATCACATAATCCATGGGCATGCCGATCGCAATATCACTGGTGACTAACATAGTTTTCATTTCTTGAGACGGATTATTGGCTCGGTTCCAAACTCGTTGATCCAATGCCCACTGCTGTTTGTCGTTAAAGTTGGAAATCTGCAAATAGGTCAGTCGCTCTTGATCACTTTTAAACCAAGGTAACATTTTTGAATAATGTTCCTTTTCTCTTTTTGTCGAAAGCTGCTTTTCATAACTTCTGATTTGAATTGTCAGGGGATCGTTTTCGGGTGTGGCAACAAAGTTAGGGAGCTCGGCTGAGTTTTGCAATTCCTGCTGCCTTCTGTTCTCTGTTTTTTTATGAATGAAAGTGCATCCACTGTTTAAGTAAATAGCTGAAATCAAAATAAGTGAGGTCAAGAGTCGAGTCTGCATGTCTCTATTTTCAATTAAGTCTTGAAGACTGGACAGTCCTGTTTTTATGATAATGAAGTAGAGGATCATTTGGATAAACCAGCAGATAAAAAAGACCCCACTAAAGTCGAGTCCCCAAAGCCCAGCTTTGAGGTAGAGCCTGGTCTTATGAGCCTGGAAGATTTGGATAAAGTCATCCAAGAAAATGATCCAGAGGCTTTGGGAAATATTGAAGTATTAAAAGATAATGCTGAATTGAACAGCCAAACCATCGAACTGCTGCAGATCGATGATATTATGGGTGATCCTAAGAGAAAAAAATCAGATCGCTTTGCCAAGCTTCAATTTAAAGCAAAACTTTTTCTTCGCTGGTTAAAAACAGCAGGCCTAGAGCTCGCTCTAAAGTCTTGGGTTCAGAGCAAAGAAAAATCAAAGTTACTCAATGAAAAAAGACAAAAACTTCAGAAGCAGGTGGGTGGTTGGTCTAAAAAAGAAAAAGCTCTTTTTGCATCAATGGTTTTGATGACTGTTGTTACGGGTGCATTTTTCTATTACGCCTTTATAAAAAAAGCTTTCTATTATGACAGTGAACTTTTCATGGGGTCACTGATTCCTATGGCCTCTAGTATTAATGATTTAAAAGAAACGGATTCTTTTGAGCGTTTTTATAACACGATTCGAATTCCTAAAAATATTTTTAGTTTGCGTCGAATGGTGATTAATATTCAACCTTCCGAAAGTTCAGGACCCAATCCCATGGTGGCTTACGAGCTTAGTCTTGAGGCGAATTCAAAAGAAGTGTTGGTTGAAATTAAAGACCGTGAGGGTGAAATTATTGATCAGGTCCAAAGGGCCCTGGAAGAGTTGAGTTTTGATGAATTATCAGCCCCAGAGGGACGAGATTTGGTGGAAGACAAGGTCAGAACTCGAGTGAACCAAATTCTGACCTTAGGAAAAGTACGATTTGTTTATATCGTGGGCGTCGTTTTTAAACGTTAGTTCTTTTTTAGAACTTCACAAGAAAGAACGATATTGCCCTGATCTTCGAACATCTCTAAAACAGCCGGAGTTTTTCTTAAATCCAAGTGAGACTTTGTAAGATTTAAAACTTCTTGGTTATTCACAAGCATGTAAGGTGAAGCGTTAAATGAAAAGCCGTAAGCTGTTTTCTTAGCATAATCGACATTCAGTTTATTGTATTGATCTTGGCTAGGATTCTTAGCTTTTAAAGCATTCAAATCAGTAGTGAAAGGTGTGCTCATGCGGCCAAAGGATTTGCCTTTTTGAGTGTTCAAGTTCAAATAGATGGCACCTTTTGGGCTAACAGAGAGGCAGAAAACTTCAACTGATGAGGCTTTCTGAGCTGCTGCCTGTGCGAATGATGATGTAAAAATTAAAGCTAGTACTAAGGAAAGAACTGCATTCATTTAAGCCTCCCGGGCTGTTTTGGTTGATTTCCATTAGCATAATTTCCTGCAATAATGAACCTGTTTGTTGAGTATTACTCAGGTCATTAGCCCCAAGTGACATTGTATGTCACTTGGCCTGTAACTTTTTCCATCTTTTATAAGTTTCAGCTAAAACTCAGATTTTCGACTATAAATACGTTCATATTTAAGGAGTATTTATGAAAACTTTAATTTTAGCATTAGTTTTGATTTCGACCCAGGCCATGGCTTCCATCGTTTTAAATGTGCGATGCGAGGATAAAACAAATTCTTACAACAATCTTAATATGCAACTTATGATGGGTTCAAAGCCAACAGTTGATTACTTTTACAAAGGTAACTTACAAAGTTCGAATGCCGTATTAAGTCAGGTTGAACAAAGTCGTTCTAGCTTTAAAGGCAAGCTGCTTGTTAATTTTGGACAAGCATTGGCTTCCCATGTGAGCCTCGAGCTTGATTTAAAAAAGTGTAACAATGTAGCACTTGCAGGAAAGGCCGATTTAACTAATTATTCATATTCATTAGTTAATCTTGTTAAGTCTCCTCTAGCCTGCAAATGCGTTTACGCTCAGAATTAAATTTTGTAAGCATTGGGATCGATTTCAAAGTACTTAAGCCTGTCGTGCAAAGTACTTTTTGGCATCCCTAAGTCATTGGCGGTTTGCCTCTGATTACCTTTGTTGGCCACCAATCTTTTGATGATCATTTGTTTTTCTAGTTCTTTGATCACTGGAAGTTGGCTGGCCGTCATACTTTGACCACTTGAAGAAGAAGCCTGGTAGGAACTCTGCCCCAGCAAATGCTCGATGTGATCCACCTCAATATAATCATCAGGGTAGATGGCTTTTGCTCTAGCCACTAAGTTTTTAATCTCACGAATGTTTCCAGGCCAATCGTACTTTTTTAATCTTTTAATCGCTGGCATAGAGAAGCGAACTCGAAAAGTTTTAGCAAAACTCATCAATATTTCTTCAAAATCTTCCATTCTTTGATTCATCGGTGGTGGCATCAATTGAATCACGTTCAAGCGAAAATACAAATCTGAACGAAACTGGCCTAACTGAATTTTCTCATTTAGGTTTTGGTGAGTGGCAGCAATGATTCTGACATCAGTTTTTATTGTGCGATCACTACCAACGGGTCTGATTTCATTGTTCTCGAGCGCTCTTAAGAGTTTGGCTTGTAAAGCATAGGGAAGATCACCAATTTCATCTAAAAATAGAGTTCCACCTCGGGCTGTTTCAAAAGCTCCTTTACGGTCACTAATGGCGCCTGTGAAGCTGCCTTTGATGTGACCAAACAATTCGCTTTCCACCAAGGTTTCAGTGAGTGCAGAGCAATTGACACTGACAAATTCACCGAGAGATCTGGGACTGCAACGATGAATTTCTTGGGCTAAAATATCTTTTCCGGTGCCCGAGGGGCCTAATAAAAGAACAGGGAAATGGGTTCGAGAAATTCGTGTCAGACTTTCCAGGTGGCGATTCCAATTTTCATTTTTACTGCTGAGTTTGGAATTTTTAAAAACCTCATTGGAACAAACTTTAAATTCATAGGGCCCCAGTTGCAGTAAATCTCCCTGTTGAATTTGAGCCTCGATGATTTTTGCATCATTTAAAAAAGTTCCTAAGCTTGAGCGTAGATCGCGGATCACAAAGTGGGTGTCCTTTTTTTCGATTCGAGCATGCCGGGGTGACAAAGTTTCATTTTTGAGCTGAATACTACAATCATCAGCACTTCCTAAGGTCACGTACTCGCCCAGCATGATGTTTTGCATTTCATGATTCATTGGTTTTAAGAAAAGTTCCATTTAAGTCCCCTTGATTGGTTGTTGTTAAGGGACTCTTATTACAACATCCGGGCCGAGTTTCGGACGGACCTAAGCCCTTGAAATGATTTAAAAAACATTGGACCTAATTGATGCTATGGGTCTCTGTTCTAAGAATTGAGACTTGTGCCGTCCTCTGCTAAGTTTGGTTATGCCAGCTAAAATCGATTATATTAAAAGTGCCGTCTATCCGGAAGATTACCCCCAAACGGACCTGCCTGAAATTGCTTTTGCCGGAAGATCCAACGCTGGTAAATCATCTCTGATCAATCAAATCTCGGGGGCCAAGATTGCTCACGTCAGTAATACGCCGGGAAAAACCCGGCTTCTCAGTTTTTTTAACGTTCGCCTTAAATATATTTTAGTCGATATGCCTGGTTATGGTTTCGCAAAAAGATCAGGTTCCGAGCAAAGCACCTGGGAAGAAATGGTCGAAGTTTACATCAAAAGAAGAGTGCAACTAAAAGGTCTTATTTTAGTTATGGATATTCGCCGTGAATGGACAGACGAGGAAGAACTTCTTAAAATGTTCACTGAAAAAGCAGGTGTACCCATCGCAGTGGCCTTGACTAAAACAGACAAGATTTCCAAGTCAGAAGTGAAAACCAAGTCCATGCGAATATCAAAGCTCACAGGAATTTCTGCTCTTTTTCCCATTTCGAATTTGAAAGCTCAAGGAGTGGAAGAAATCGAAGAGTATCTTTATAAAAAATGGGTTGAGACTGCAAAATGAAAGTTCGAATCGTTATTCCAGCAAGAATAGGTTCAACGCGTTTTCCTGGAAAACCTTTGTATGTCATTAAAGGTCAAGCTCTTCTGGCCTGGGTGATTGAAAAAGTAAAAACAGTCAAACATTTCGATCAGATCCTCGTCGCAACAGATGATCAATCCATCGCCGATCTTTGTAAAAAATTAAAAACTGATTTTCAAATGACTGATTCAGCTTTGGTTTCTGGTACGGACCGAGTTTATCAAGCTCTTAAAAATTTTTCAGATATTGATGATCAAGATATCATTGTTAATGTTCAAGGTGATGAGCCCATGATTCCATCTCAGTGGATTGAAAAACTCATTGAGACTTTAAAATCCAATCCTTCCATGGAAATGGCCACCTTAGCACATCCCATAAGCTGGGAAGAAATTGATAATTTAAATGCTGTTAAAGTTGTGACTGATCAATTCGGAAAAGCTCTTTATTTCAGTCGCTATCCTATTCCGCACTCCAGGGCTCGTGATCCTAAAGTTCCGCCCACAAGTCTTAAACACATCGGTCTTTATGCCTTTCGGTTTCACTCATTAAAAAAGTTTTGTTCCTTGCCTGCGTCCTCGCTTGAAGTATCAGAAAGTTTAGAGCAGCTGCGAGCTTTACAGGCTGGATTTCATATTCAAGTCATTTCAGTGGAAGGATCCATACAAGGTGTGGACACTCCTGAGGATGCTCAAAAAGTGGAGAAATTATTGTGAAAAAGATTTCAACAAAAAAATCAACAAAGAAACCACTTCAGCAAAAATTCATTTTTGTCACTGGAGGAGTGGTAAGTTCCATAGGTAAGGGACTCACAGCTGCTAGCCTGGGTGCTTTACTAGAATCACAAGGTTTTAAAGTGGACATTATGAAATGTGATCCTTACCTCAATGTGGATCCAGGAACAATGTCACCTTTCCAGCACGGAGAAGTTTACGTGACCGATGACGGTGCTGAAACAGATCTGGATTTGGGACACTACGAACGATTTACCTCTGCTGTGATGAAAAGGTCCAATTCTGTATCGGCTGGACAGGTTTACGATACAGTTATATCACGTGAGCGAAACGGTGATTACCTAGGTGGAACTGTACAAGTGATTCCCCATATCACTGATGAAATTAAAAATAGAATTTATGATCGAGCTCAAGGTTGTGAAATTATTATTGTTGAAATTGGCGGCACTGTTGGTGACATCGAAGGCCAACCCTTCTTAGAAGCCATCAGACAAATGCGCAACGAAGTAGGACCTAACAACAGCGCGCTGGTGCATGTGACCTATGTACCCTACATCGCTGCGGCTGGTGAATTAAAATCAAAGCCCACTCAGCATTCCGTCAAAGAGCTTCGAGAGATTGGTTTGCAGGCGGATTTTTTAGTGTGTCGAAGTGAAAAAAAAATGGATGAGTCCTTAAAGAAAAAAATCGCTCTTTTTTGCTCTGTCTCTGCTGACCGTGTGGTGGCAGCTCAAGATTCATCCACCATTTACGAAGTTCCTCTCAGTCTTCACCGTGAAAAACTAGATCTTAATTTAGTTAAATTTTTAAATTTGAAGCCTTCTAAGTCCAACCTCAAGGGGTGGCAAAATATTGTTAAAATTCTTAATTCCTCTGCAAAAACTGTAAGAATTGGAATTGTTGGCAAATACGTGGATCTCAAAGAATCTTATAAATCTTTACACGAGTCACTTGTTCACGGTGGTCTTCAGCAAAATTGTAAAGTGGAAATCGTCTATGTGGATTCTGAAAAATTAAAAGAAAAATCCATTGGTCAGGCGCTGATGGGAGTCCACGGAATTTTGGTTCCCGGTGGTTTTGGTGCTCGAGGTGTGGAAGGAAAAATGCTGGCGATCCGTATGGCCAGAGAAAAACAGATTCCGTTTTTTGGAATTTGTTTTGGAATGCAACTAGCAGCCATTGAATTTGCTAGAAATGTTTGTGGTATTAAAAATGCCACCAGCCGTGAGTTTGTGGTTGCTAAAGATTCCAGAAGTAGTTTTGTGATTGATTTCATGGAAGAACAACGAAGCATTGAGAAAAAGGGTGGGACCATGAGATTGGGGTCTTATTCTTGTCAGTTGCAAAAAGGCTCTAGGGCCCATGCCGTTTACAAAACTTTACAAATTTTTGAGCGCCACAGACATCGCTATGAATTTAATAATCGCTTTTTAGATCTTTTTGAAAAAAATGGCATGATGGCCTCTGGAAAAAATAAAGAAAGACATTTAGTCGAAATTTTAGAACTACCGGATCACCCATGGTTTATTGGTGTTCAGTTTCATCCTGAATTTCAATCTAAGCCCTTGGCTCCACATCCATTGTTCAGTCAGTTTATCAAAGCCTCCTTAAGTCGTAAAGCAGCAGTGGAATCTGGAAAAATTGAAAGAAAAGCAGAAAATCTTAATCAGGAAGAAAGATTCTTTACATGAGTGAAAGTATTAAAAACCAAGCCTTTGAAGTTTTACAAATTGAATCAGACGCCATTTTAAATTTGAAAAGTAGAATCAATGAAACTTTTTTTAAGGCTGTTCAGCTGATCTCTAAAACCCAAGGCAAATTGATTGTTACAGGAATTGGTAAATCGGGGCACATTGCTAGAAAGCTTGCCAGTACATTTTCCTCCACTGGAACAGCTGCTGTTTTCTTGCATCCTGCCGAAAGTGCTCACGGCGATTTGGGAATTATTTCATCCAATGATCTAGTTATTGGCATTTCCTACGGCGGAGAAAGTCGAGAGCTTCTGACTGTACTTAATTTTATTACTCGAAAAAATATTCCACTGATTGCGATGACAGGAAAATTAGAATCCACTTTGTCAAAAGCAGCCGCAATAACTTTGGATATTTCTGTTAATAAAGAAGCCTGCCCTCATAATTTAGCTCCTACAGCCAGTAGCACTGCGACTCTTGCGTTGGGGGATGCTTTGGCCATGTGTGTGCTTGTTCAAAAGGGCTTTCGCCCCGAAGACTTTGCAGATGTTCATCCGGGTGGAAGCTTGGGTGCAAAACTAGTGCGAATTGCCGATATCATGCATAAGGGTGATGCGCTTCCTTTGGTTACTGAGCAAACATCAATTAAACAAATTGTAGGAATTATGACTCACAAAGATGTTCGAGGAACAGCAGGAGTGATCAACGATCAACAAGAGCTCATCGGAATTATTACTGATGGTGATATTCGTAGACGTTTAGAAAAATCAGCAGATCCTTTGAATGGTTCAGCAACAGACTTAATGAATCGTAGTCCTAAAACAATTGATCAAAACGAATTAGCAGAAAGAGCTTTGTTTTTAATGGAGCAAATGCGCATTCAATCGTTATTCGTTTTAGATTCGTCATCATCTCAACCTAAAAAGCCAGTGGGGATTATTAACTTTCATGATCTTTTCACTGCTCAAGTTAGGTAACTGCTAGTCCAGCTCGACTTTGCTTTAGTCGAGAATTAACAATTATTCATTTCCCTGTATGAGTCCTAAGTCTAGCAGTTGCTAGACTTAACTGGTTCCTGTTCTCACAATGAGAGAATGGTGAAATCTCTTTTCTTAATTATGATGGCTGCAAGCTTGGCCTGTTACGGGGCAAATATCGAGCTCCCTGATGATGAGCTTGCAAAAGAAACAGTGCTTCCTGTTTTCAAAAAACCTGGAATGGTGAGAATGCGAAATGTCGTCACCAACAAAAAATTTGAAATGGGACTTCAATATGGGTGGCTGATGTCAGAGCCCATTTTTGATACAAGCAGGCTTGGCGTTTCGGGATATTATCACACAGATGAAAACACAGCTTGGGGTGGACTTTTCTACGCTCACAGCACAGGGCTGTCTGAATACGCGAAGCAGCTATCAGGACCTGGGTTTGATCTGGATTTTAACCGTGCTCCAAAACCCTTGTATTCAGTTTACCTGGATTACAATAAAAAATTATTTTATGGAAAAATGAGTATTTCAAAAAATAAGTCCATCAATACACATTTGCAAGGCTTGTTGGGAATCGGTTTTTCACAGTATGAAAATAATAAAACCTACCCAGGCTTATCGGCTGGTGTGGGCTACAAGTTTTATTTCAATTCCAGCTTAAGTTTACGCACAGATTTAAGGTTATTGATTCATCAAGCTCCTACACCCTTTAAAGAAGGAGCTCTGCGAGAAGGATCTGCTGATCCAGGTTACGGAGTTTTTAAAGACCGGATTCATTATACGAACACTTTGGACGTTGGATTCAATTACTTATTTTAGGAGCAAGAAGTGAATTTTAAAATTTTGATTCTTATTATTTCAATTCTTACTTCATCAAGTTTTGTATCGGCCCAGGATAGTGATGTGGAGGAATTGAATCTGATTGAAATGGAGCTTGACCGAGATCTAAGATCATCGCCCGTTCCAGAAGATAAAGAAACGCCGTCAGAAACGGGAAGATCCACACTTCCACCCACACAAAATAATCTACAAGAAGTCAGAAATGTTGAAGATCTCAATCGCCTGACAGAATTTCAACAGGTCAGCATTGTACAAAGAAGATTTTTGCCACGCACCGAACGTGTTCAGTTTTTTTTAGCACCGACTTTAACTCTCAATGATCCATGGTTCAATGTCTACGGTGGAACTTTACGGGCCGCTTACAACTTCAGGGAAGCATGGGGAATCGAAGCAGGCTATACATTTTTGTCCACTGATAAATCTCAAGCTCTTAGGGAACTTGATAAAGAAAACAATACGGTTGCAAAGAACATCGTATTTTCAAAAAGCTATTACAATGTAGATATCAACTGGACACCTTTATATGGAAAGATGACCTGGCTTGATGAGCAAATTCTTTATTACGACACCTATTTTTCAGCTGGTTTTGGTGGCACAGAGATTCAAACGGGAGACGTGCAACCCACTGTTCATTTGGGTGTTGGGCAAATTTTTTCCATGAGCAAAAAAATGGCCTTTCGCTGGGATCTCAGTTGGAACTTTTTTGAAGCTAAAGATTTAGATGCCAGGTCAACAGGTGCCTACAACAACGTGTTTTTATCTGCAGGATTTAGTTTCTTCTTTCCGGAGGCTAGCTACCGATGAAAAAACTTTTTATTCTTCTATTACTTATTTCACCGCTGACTTTTTCACAGGGAAACCGCAAAGCCTCTAATAAAAAAGTGAAGCCCACGGTCAGTAAAAAAGCGCCTGTTGCAAAAAAAGTGGCACCTGCTGCTGATAATGCTTTAAGGCGCCAGCTGTCCCAAGCTTTACAATTGTCACAGTCAGGACAGTACCAAGCGGCAGCCATTCAGTTATTTAGTTTAGCTAGAAGACCTGAGCTTCGTAATGATAAAGCACAAATTAAATATATTTTAGGTTTAATGTTAACAGAGCTGAATCTTAATCAGATTGCAGCTTTTCAATTCGTCGATGTGATTCGTGGACAAAATTCACGCTACACAAAGCTTGCGATTGAAAAACTGGCCACAGTTGCTGATGAGTTAGGTGATGATACTTTAATTAACTACGCCATGTCTCGGGTGGATGTGAATGATGTTCCTGAATCCAACCGTGATATGGTTCAGTTTCGTATTGGTGAAATTAAAATGCGTAACAAGCGCTACCAAGAAGCTGTGCAAGCTTTTTCATCCATCGGAATTGGCAGTCGATATTACGGACAAGCTTTATTTCAAAAGGGGTTGGCCTATTTAGAAATGAATAGAACTCAAGAGGCCATTCAAGTATTTCAAACCATGGCTTCTGCAAGAAGAAGAGCAGGTGTAACAGATACCAACCGAGTGGCAGCTCTTCTAGGTATTGCCAGAGCTCAGTATCAAAGAAAAGACTGGGACGCTGCAGTCGCTGCTTATCAAGAAGTTCCCAGAGATCATTTTTTATGGCACGAAGCTTTGAATGAACAAACGTGGGCCATGCTTCGCGGAGCGAGATTTAGATCTGTTCTTTCACAATTTCACTCGATTCATGCTCCTTTCTATGAAGATGACTACAATCCTGAATCCTTGATTTTGCGCTCCATCGTCTATTTGTACATTTGCAAGTATGATGAGATGGAAAAAGTTCTCTCCCTTTTTGAAAAAACCTACGGACCTGTTCGCTCTCAGGTTTCCATTTATTTAAAAAATTATGCAAATCCACTTTCGTATTATTCTGAGATCGAAAAATGGCAGAGCTTACAAAAACTTCCTATGGAGCAGCGTTCAGCTTTAAAAATTCCTTTCATGGTGGCTGAAAAAATATCAAACCTGGGCAGTGTAAGAAGGTCTCTCAATTATTTAAAACGAATCGACATAGAAAGAAAAACCATCGAATCTAATCCCTCACTGAAATCTACGGGTCTTGGTCGCTATGCTCTGAAAGTTTTAAACACTCGTTCGCAAAATACCAAAATAACAATTGGTGAAGTGGCTAAAGTGCAAATGACCAATATGCGTACAGAATTAAAAGATTACTATGAGCAAGTTTCCTTTGCCAGGTATGAAATGATCAGTGCACAGAAAGAAACAGTAAAGAAAAGAATCCAAGGTACAGATCTTCCTGAAGCTCGAGTTGATGACAATCGTTCAAGGGATTTCTATGTGCAAAATGGTTATCAGTATTACCCATTTAACGGTGAGTACTGGTTAGACGAAATTGGTAATTATCAGTTTCTTGGAAAGTCGAGCTGTGAGTAGTTTATGAATACTAAAATCATCACCCCACTTTTACTATTATCACTTATTTCTTCCGCCGCTCCTAAAAAAACAGTGGGTGAATTTTTATCACAGGTTCAAGATCAAAGCCGCGGAGGACAGATTAAGGGCTCTGGTGATAAAAATAAAAGTGCAATTCCAAGTGGTAATAAAGATTTAGGTTTTAAAGCTGTCAGTAAATATAATTTAGAAGATGTAAAGCCTCCAAAATCCAGTGAAATCTTAAGAACTGCAGCGACTGGTGATCTAGCAGAGTATGAAAATATTCTGAATCGCCAAATCGATGAGTTATTTAAGCTGACTCAAAAGTTCAAAAGCAGTGAAAACAGAGGCGAACTTTGGCTAAGGCTTGCTGAACTGTATGTGGAAAAATCAGTTTTGATTGATTCCAGAAAACAGGATGAGTTTGACAAGCAAGTGAAACTTTTTAATGAAGGTAAAACTAAAAAAAGACCGGTCTTAGATGTGCGTGCAGCTCGTGAACTCAATCGAAAAGCGATTCAATTGTATGAGTGGTTCATGAAGGACTTTCCACGAGATGAAAAAGTGTCTCAAGCGTTGTTTTTTTTGGGATTTAATAACTTTGAGTTGGGTGAGCTTGAAAAAGGGGCCCAGTTTTATGAACGTCTTATTAAATCATATCCACGAAGTTCATTTGTCGGGGAAGCTCAGTTCTCGCTAGCCGAGTATTATTTTGAAAATGAAAAGTGGACTTTAGCTTACAATCGCTATGTACCGTTAATTAAAAATAAGAATCACCGTTTGAACACTTACTCTGTTTACAAAGGAGCTTGGTGTTTGTTTCGCTTAGGTCAGCATAAGCAAGCATTGAAATATTTAGAATCCATTATTCGTGACAGTCAAAGCGGTCAGGGTGAAGAGCTCGCTTCGAAAAGAATTGTGAATAAAGAACGACTAGAAAATGAAGCCCTTCGTGACTTAGTGGTTTTCTTTGCAGCAGAAAGAAAAGCCGAAGAAGCACCAGAGTATTTTTCAGAAATTACGCAAAAAAATGATATTTCAAACTACATTGAGAAGTTAGCTTACTACTATGTGGATAAAGGTAATAGCGATGCGGCTCGAACAAGCTTTAAGTACCTGATCGAAAAAAATCCTAACAGTCCTCAGGCCTTTGAGTATCAGTACCAAATTGTACAGAACTATTTCTATGCAAAGAACTCTAGCCGGTTTCGGGACGAGCTTTACGGTTGGGTTAAAGGTTACGGCGTTAATAGCGCTTGGTATGCAGCCAATCAATCAAACAAAGATTTAATCCAAAAATCTGATCGCTTGCGAGAAACAACATTAAAAAATTATATACTTCAACAGCACCAAACAGCACAAAACTCCAGAGCTCCTTTTTCACAGGCTTCTGCTGTGGAGGGTTACAAGATTTATATTCAAGAATTCTCAAGCTCTGCGCAAATCGCTGACATGCACTTTTATTATGGTGAGCTTCTTTATGACATGAAGAAGTTTGAAGATGCCACCAGTCAGTACCAGTGGGTGGTGGAAAATGCTCCGAAAAGTCCCTTTTATTCGAAAGCGGCTTCCAATATTATTTACGCAGCAGAAAAATCTTTGCCTACGGATCAAGAATTATTGAAGCGAGTGGGTGATAAAACCACTCCAATTGCTTTTGAAGCTAATTCCGAAAGTTTCATCAAAGCAGCTGGTTGGTACATTGAAAAATTTCCGAACGGGGAAAGAGCAGCGGAACTTAAATTTCGTGTGGCGAGACTGTATTATCAGCACAATCAATTTGATAAGGCGAACGACGGATTTAAAAACGTGGTTCAGCAACACCCCAAAACAAAGTATTCTGAATTTTCAGCCAATCTTCTTTTGGATATTTTTAACTTAAGAAAAGACTACATCGGTTTAGAAAAAACAGGACAAGAGCTTCTACTAGTACCAGGGATATCAGATTCAAAGGCCGGCGGAGAAATCCGAAATATTTTAGAAAAAGCGAGTTTCAAAAAAGCCCAAGATTTGGAAAGTCAGGGTAAAATTCAAGAAAGTGCTGTTCAGTTCGAGGCTTTTGCCATTCAAAATCCAAAATCAGAATTGGCCGTGACCGCACAGTTCAATGCGGCTGTTAATTACGAAAAATCAGGTAATTTGAACCGATCCATACCCCTTTATCAAAAAGTGGTGGAAAGCCCCACTGACAAAGGTAAATCATTATCACCTTCCGTATACAGGTTTTTAGCTAAAATTTTTCAGAATGCTTCACTGTTTGATGAATCCATTCGCTATTATAAACTAGCGATCAAAGCCAGTCCCAACGACGCCATCAACGCCAGCTATCATTACAACGTGGCTTTAATGGCTGATGGAATGGGTCGTTTATCTGAAGCTTATCAAAATTACTCTGAATTTCTTAATTTAACGAAGCGTAATAGTGATAAAAAAGAAGCTCATTATCTAATAGCTGAAGTAGCAAGAAAACTGAATAGACGGGCGATCGCCATTGAAAACTATGAACGCTATCTTGCCATCGGTGGTGTGGAAGATAGTAGGCTTGCACAGGTCATGTTTCACCTCAGTCAGCTTCATAGAAAAAATAGTGATGAAGCAAAAAACTACGAGTCTCGAATTGCCTCACTTTATCGTAGGACAAAAAACTCAACGGCTGCTGAGTATGTTTCCGAGTTTAAGATCAATGAACTGAAAACTCAAATTTCAGACTATAAAAATATTAAACTTCCAAAAGACTCAGCGGCACAAAGCCAAGCTGTGCAAAAAAAGATTTCAGCTTTAAATCAAATCAATAAAGAGCTGAATGAAATTGTAAAGCTGAACAGTTCTAAAACCATTGTGGCCAGCCTTTACTTTCTTGGGGACAGTAACCACCATATGGCAGAATCTATTCTTCAAGCCCCTTTACCAAAGGGACTTAATGCACAAGAAACAGAACTTTATAAAACTGAAATTAAGAAATTAGCCGATCCATTTAGTAAAAAAGCTATTGAAAGTATGAAGCTTGCTGTTGAAAGAGCACAAGAACTTGAAGCCTACAATTCCGAATATGAATTGGCTTTTAATTTCATGAGTCGCCTTCAACCTTTGGAGTACTACAATAACGATCAAAGATCATTCGAATCGCGTCTGGTGAAGTGGAGTGTTCCATGAAGTTAATTTTAGCACCCGTTGTAATTTTATTTCTTGTTGGTTGCTCTAGCTCACAAAAAAGTTCTGCTACAAAAGCAGATTTAAAAGCGACACCTCGTGATCAAGGCTTGGTCGAGATGATACCGCAAACGCAAAGCAAAATGGAGAATTTGCCCCCAGTCGCAGAGGAAAAACAAACTTCAACAGCTGACAAGCTGATGCTACAGCTTCAAGAAGCCATTCAAAAACAAGATGATAGAAACATTGCAATCTATGCAAGGGAACTTTTGATTCGTTCACCGAATAATATTTCTGCATTAAATGCGCTGGCCTTGTTTTATTTCAAAAAAGGACAGTTCGATACAGCTAAAACTTTATTGAATAAGGCCATTTCCACAGAGCCTGAAGTCTCTTTACTTTATTCTAACTTGGGTTTTGTTATGCAAACTTTAAAGGAAGATGATGAGGCGACTCGGCTTTACCGCCAGGCTTTGAAAATTGATCCTTTCAATGCCATCGCAGCTGCCAACGTAGGTTCCTTGTATTTAAAACGAAAAGACTACCGCAAAGCTCAAGTGGCATATGAAATTGCTGTGGATAAAGGTCAGCGTGATTGGAAAACTTTATCCAATTATGGAGTGGTTTTAACAGCTCTGGGAATTTATCCACTGGCTTATACGCAATTGAAAACAGCAGCCACTCAGCAGTCGCAAAACTTAGAAGTGAATTTGAATTTAGCCATCTTGTTGATCGAACATATGAATAAACTACCCGAAGGTCTAGAGGTCATTAACAAAATGCGGTTCATCGGTCCAGGACCAGACCTCAGAAAAAAGATTTCCGAATTGGAAAATCGTGCCAAATCGGTTTTAAAATAGAGGTGAGGTAAAAGTGCTCCAATATCTGTGTATGTTCTTTTTATTATTCAGCTTTTCGTTTGGCATGGCGCAGACACAGTCTCAGCCACAGCCAAGTCCGGCTATTACAGAAAGAAGAACATCATTGAATTTTGAAGACGAACTTGTCGAGGGTTCGACACAAAAGCCGGAACTCTTTTATTTATTTCAAAAGAAAAATTTTAATTATGGAAAACTAATTAAGCTTCGAGAAAATTTTATCCCCGAAATGAGAAAAACAACTGAAGACCTGCAGCGCATTCGGAGTGGGAATTGAAATCACCAATTATTCTAAGAGTCTACAAAGGCCATCAGCTTAAAGAGGTTAAACAATTTGACCTCGAGCAAATCGTCATCGGGCATCAAGCCGATGTGCAATTAGATTTAGACGATCCAGAAATTTCTCCGATTCATTGCATGATTGAATTGCGTCCCGAGGGATATTTTATTTGTGATTTAGGTTCCGAGTACGGAACCATGAAAAATGGACAGCGTGTTCTTGATGAGCAGTTGCAGTCCAATGATGAAATCACATTAGGTCAGTACAAAATTGTTTTTTTCTCTGGAGTGCCCAAAGCCAAGCTGACAACAGTTGCGGCCATACCGGTTGTTATTCCTAAAGAAGTTCCAGTGGAAATGGCAGCTAGTCCTCAGGCTTCACAAGTTCCCCATCGACCGCAAATTAAGCCTTCCAAACCCATTGTCTCCACTAGAAAAAAACCTTCAAAAACTTTTGCACCTGCCACACAAATTCCTGATCTTAAATCTTATCTCAAGCCCCATAAGGGCGGTGCCGTTGAAGTTTTGGTTTGTTGGCAAGACCGTATTATTGAAACATTCTCTTTTCGAAAAAAAGGGATTGTGCAAGTTAATGTGGACCACGGTGCTTCCATTCAATTGCCAGTTGGAACTTTGCCTAAAGGTTTCAAGCTTTTAGATTTAACTCAAGGTGTACGCGTAAAAATTCCACAGAATGCAGAACTTGAAATTGTCACCAATTCAGGTCGATTGAATACGCAAGACTTGTTAACTCAAGGACGAATGCAGCCAACAACAAATAATAATGCAATCAAGCTGGAACAAAACGAAGTTCTGCATATCCAAATAAAAGATAGTCCCATCCGCATCGTTGTTCGCTTCGTACCTATGTCACCGATCGCACCTCTTGTACCACCGTTGATGCTATCTTCCGGCGAACTGATGAGTGTGCTGATTGCATTGGCCATTTCACTGCTTATGTTTTTAGCTGTGTCCACAACTCAACCTGAACTTCCTGAAGAGGAAGAGGATCTGACTCGAATTGCCCAAATTGTTTTTGATAATAAGCCAATTCCAGTGCCTCCGGTGCCTGAACAAAAGCCACCTGAAGAAGAGCTAACGAAAGTAAAACCACCGCCACCACCTGAACCCACAAAAGTTCAAGCGGCTGAAAAAACTCAGGAAGCTAAACAAAAAGGGCAAACTGAAAGTCGAACGGCCACTCGCAATCAAAGAGCGGGAAGAGCTTCAGAAGTAGCACCCAATCCTAATGCAAAAAGCAAAGCCAAAACTTTTACCTCAGTGAAGCAAGGTGGAGCTGTTAAAATTGGTGAAAAGAATTCGGCCAATGCCAACTCTCAAATTAAAGATGTAACAAAAGTGGGACTCTTCAGTGCGTTCGGATCCGGTGGAGTTCGTAAACAATTGGATCAAGCCTACTCTGGAGCTGGAGATATTTTAGGAACAGCTGGCGAAGCCACAGGTTCCACTGGTATGGGTGAAAACCGAGCCGGTGATGATTTAGGCTCAAAATTTAAAGACACTGGCGCTGGCGGAAAAGGCACAGCCATTCAAGGAATTTCTGGAATCGGAACAAAAGGTAGAGGGTCAGGCATGGGAACCTACGGAAACTCTGAGGGCTTCGGTGATAAAACCACTGTTGCCATCGAGCCAGGGGGATCCGAGGAAAGTTTCGTAGGCACCATCGACCGTGAAGCTGTCAGACGTGCAGTGCGAGCCAACTTGAATCAAATCGAAGCTTGTTACACTCGTGAACTGAACAAACTAGATCGCAGTCGAAGATCTCAACTTGAAGGTAAAGTGACTTTACGTTGGGACATCGTCGAGCGTGGAGTTGCAAAAAATGTCGTGGTTGAAAGTACAACGTTGAATAATAAGACCATTGAAAATTGTATGCGAGCGAGACTGGCCACTTGGCAGTTTCCAGAACCCCCTAAGGGAATGGTCGGTGAAGTGACTTATCCCTTTTTGTTGAAACCAATTAATTAGTACCAGGAGGAAACCGTGGATCCAGTAACAGCAACAGCAGCAGCAACCGAGACAGCCTTTCAATTCAGTCTGACTCAATCCTTTCGTGATGGTGGCTCCGTCATGTGGATCATTTTGATTTTTGCCATCCTTACGGTTTTGATCGTAGTGGAAAGATTTATCAAAATTAGATCCATGTCCATTGATAAAAAAGAATTTACTGATCAAATCTACCGACTTGTTGTGGCCGGTGACATCCGTCAAGCCATTTCAGTTTGTGATTCAAGACCCGCACCCTTAACCAACACGGTTAAAGCAGGTCTCATTCAAGCCATGAACAAACGCCCAGATGAAGAAGTGCAAGTGGCCATGGATGCAGCTGTGCTTCGTGAGATGCCAAAGCTTGAAGGCTACACATCTTTCTTAGCTGTTTTTGGTAACGTGTCAGTACTTTCAGGATTACTTGGAACCATCGTGGGTATGGTGATTTCGTTTAGTGCGGTCAGCAGTGCTGCCAACGATAAAAAGGCAGAGCTTTTATCTGAAGGTATTTCTCATGCATTGAACTGTACTGCCTTCGGACTTTTAGTGGCCCTTGTTGCCATCATTTCCTATGGTTGGTTTCAGCACCGAATTCAAAAAGTGGAAAATGAAGTGGTTGAAACTAGCATGACGCTTCTTAATTTAGTGGTCGCTAACCGAGACAAAATCAGAGACTAGAGGATCAAATGGCAGAAATTGAAGCGGGTGGTTCAAAAGGTAGAAGAGTCAATGTCGAGCTCAATCTCGTGCCGTTCATCGATTTGATGAGCGTATTGATTACTTTTCTTTTGCTCTCTGCTGTGTGGGTTCAAATCAATATGATTCAAATGGGAACTTCATTTTATTCCCAGCGTGATGACCAGTCTCCTCCACCAGTTCCGCCACCCTTTTCTGAAATCGTTTTGAAAGTAGATGTTAAACAAGCCGGTTATGTTTTAACAATTGGTAAGCAAATTATTAGTCTTCCTAATCAAGGTGAAATTTTTGATGATGTAGGTTTGATGGCTCAATTACAGAAAGCGAAGCAACTTTATCCAGGTAAAATGGATGGAGTCTTAGCGGTTGGTGATGAGCTTCCCTACGAGAGAATGGTTTTTGCGATGGACATCATGCTTAAATCAGGTTTTCCAACAATCAGTCTAGCAACGGGGAATCCATAATGGCGATTCGTAAACCAGGAGAGCGTCACCGCTATCATAATATTTTACGTCGTCGTGGTAAGGGCCGCTCTGTAACAGCGACATTATCACTGACTGCCATGGTGGATATGTTCACTGTGCTTGTGATCTTTTTATTACAAGCTTACACATCAAATCCTGTAGTCCTTGTAAACCCAGAAAACGTAAGTCTTCCTCAAGCTGAGCAAACTAAAGAATTGAAACCAGCAGCTGTTGTGACGGTTTCAAAAGAAAATGTGTACATCGAAAAAGTTCTAGTGGCTTCCATGGAAGAGGTTCGTGCTTCAACGGACTGGATACTACCTAAAATGCGCGAAGAATTAATTCGCCTTTTGCAGTTTAAAAAAGCGGAATACGATCAGCAGCTTAGAAACCGAGTTCAATCCATCATTGGCAATCAACCTGATCAAAATCCACAAGAATTGGATTGGAAAAAAATTACGATTCAAGCTGATAAAGATGTGAACTATTTAGCAGTTAAAAAAATCATGTACACCATCTCATCAGCCGGAGCGGGACAAATTAACTTTGCTGTAACAAAAAAAGACAGTGAACAGACTGCTCCTGTTGTCGAGTGAAAAAAATCTGGCTAGGACTTCTTTGTGTTTTCATAGCCGTTCAAGTGTATATTTTTGCTTTCAAAAAAGATCCTGAAGAAAAAAAACAAAATCCAGTCGCTGACAATTCACTCAATGCAGAGCCAGAGATTTTACAAAAAATGCAAGGCGGCCACTTGGTCGAAAGCCAACAAGGCAAACGTGATTGGGAGCTTTTTTCAAAAGAGTCCATCAGTTATCAAGGCCGCAGTGATTGGGATTTAAAAGAAGTTGAAATACGATTTTATAATTCAGAGATGCAAGATATCACAGTTAAAGGCAAAGTTGGTAATATTGATATGCAATCAAAAAATATGCGTATTGAAGGTGATGTGCAAATCATGACCGCCAACGGTTACACATTTGTAGCTCCTTATATTCAATACGAAGCCGCTACTCGAAAAATTTATTGTGATCAACTGATTCAAGTTTTAGGACCTGTCATACAAAAAATCAGAAGTCTTAAGATGACGGCTGTTGGAATTTCCATTCCTATCAACGAGAGAAAAATTTATTTACAAAATCAAGTGAAAGGTACGCAACTTTTGGAATCTGGCGAATCGGTCGTTGTGCAAAGTCAGTCCGCACTTTTATCAGTCAAAAGCCAAACTGCAGAGTTTTCCGGTCAGGTGTTGATTAATCATTCTGAAAGACAAATGAAAAGTGAGTTTGCTTTGTTTTCCTATAATGAAAAATCCAAAGCCTTTGAATCCCTTGAGCTGCGTGAAAAAGTAGAACTCATCGAGGCCGAACGCCGAGCCACCAGTGATAATTTAAAAATTGATTTTGAAACTCAAAAGTTGACATTTTCAGGCCAGCCGCGTCTTTATCAAGGTGAAGATGAACTTGTAGGTGATAAAATCACTTTCCTCGATGGTGGAAAAAGAGTTAAGGTTGAAAATGTGAAAGCTAAAGGGATGCCCATCGAATGAGTACATTAAAAATTGAACGCATTTCAAAGTCCTACAAAAAAAGAAAAGTTGTTAAAGACGCAGAATTTCAAATTGAATCCGGACAGGTTGTTGGACTTCTAGGTCCTAACGGGGCTGGCAAAACAACTTCATTTTACATGGTGGTAGGACTTGTGCAGCCAGACTCCGGTACCATCTCTTTATCGGGGCAGGATATTACCAACCTTCCTATGCACAAACGTGCTCGTGTGGGTCTTAGTTACCTGGCTCAAGAACCCAGCATTTTTAGAAAACTCAGTGTGGCTGATAATATTTTAGTAGCATTGGAAGCCTATGGTTATGACGGAGCTAAGAAAGCAGAAAAACTAGAAAACTTATTGAACGAATTCCGCATTTCCCACATCCGCGATAATTTTGGATTTTCACTTTCGGGTGGCGAAAGAAGACGTGTAGAAATTGCTCGAGCACTGGGTTGTGAGCCTCAGTTTTTACTTCTGGATGAACCCTTTGCAGGTATCGACCCCATCGCCGTCGCTGACATTCAAAATATCATTCGAGAACTCAAGGCTAAAGGTCTAGGTGTTTTGATCACAGATCACAACGTGCGTGAGACTTTGGGAATTTGTGATTATGCTTATATAATGAAAGACGGAGAAATCCAAGTCAGTGGAAAAGCTGAGGAAATCGCCGGATCCGAACTCGCCAAGAAATTTTATTTGGGTGAAAATTTTAAACTCTAAGAAAGGGTTTGTTTTTAAAAGATGGCATTAAGACAAAGTATGAACATGAGTCAGAACCTGGTCATCACGCCGCAATTGCAGCAGGCGATCAAGTTATTGCAAATGTCCAGACTCGAATTAGAATCGGCAGTCCATGCAGAGCTGGAAGAAAATCCCATCTTAGAAGAAACCCACGATCTTAAAGAAGAAGATTTAAAGCGTACAAAAGAAGCTGCCACTGAAGTGGAAGGCCCCGCTGAAGTTCAAGACAACAACACTCAAGATCCTCGAAAACAAGATGAATTCGAATGGGAATCCTATTTCGAACAGGGTCAAAAACCACCCAAAGATTTTTCCTCAGGCAACGAAGAGATCATGAATTATGAAAACATCATGACGACGACTCCGTCGCTTCATGATCATTTGCATTGGCAAGTGAAAATGAATGGTTTGGCCGAGCACGAAGTGATCGCAGCTGAAGCACTTTTGGCCTATATCGATGAAGATGGCTATATCAAAACATCACTGGAAGAAATTGCTAAAGACGAAAGCCTTCCCATTGAAGATTTAGAAGACACTTTAAGTTTGATCCACGAATTTGATCCACCAGGTGTGGGAGCCAGAGATCTTAAAGAGTGCTTGATGATTCAGGCTCGTCACATCGAAGAAGACACCACAGATTTAGTGAATATCATTCAAAATCATTTGAAAGACTTAGAAAAAAGAAATTACGAAGCTATTGCAAAAGCCATGAGCATGGATGTTCGTATTATCGTCGAAATGTGTAAAATCATTTATGCGATGGAGCCCAAGCCGGGCCGAGCCTTTCATGAAAATGACACTCACTATGTGACTCCTGATGTTTATGTTTATAAAGTGGGTGATGATTTCGTGGTGTCTTTAAACGAAGACGGACTTCCACGACTTAAAATTTCTAACTTTTATAGAAATATGCTAAAGGGCGGAGGCGCCAACAAGCAGGAATCCGAATACATCCAGGAAAAATTAAAATCAGCGGTTTGGTTGATTAAATCTATTCACCAACGTCAGCGCACCATTTTCAAAGTGGGCGAAGCGATCGTGAAACGCCAGCGAGAATTTTTTGAAAAAGGCGCAGGCCACTTAAAACCCATGGTCCTTCGTGATATCGCAAGTGATATCGGTATGCACGAATCCACAGTGTCTCGTGTGACCACAGCCAAATACATGCACAGCCCTCAAGGGATTTACGAACTTAAATATTTCTTCAATTCTGGAATCAATGCCACTGATGGTGGTGATTCTTTAGCTTCTGAATCAGTCAAACTGATGATCAAAGATTTGATCACCAAAGAAGATCCCAAAAGCCCATTGTCAGATCAAAAAATTGCCGAACTGCTGAAAAAAGATAACGTCGACATCGCCCGCCGAACGGTCGCCAAGTACCGGGAAATGCTTCGCCTTCTTCCCTCCAGCCAACGCAAAAAAGTCTTTTAGGGTACCAGGCACGTTACTGCCCCGCGTCTGTCCGAACTTCGGACAGATTCTGCAAAGCGTTTATCAATGCTTCAGAGTCTGATGCGATGTTAGCTAATTCTTATGGATTTAAAATCAAAAATAAAAAACGTTCCTGACTTCCCTAAACCCGGTATTTTGTTTCGCGATGTGACCCCTTTGCTTAAGGATTCTGAAGCGCTTGATTTCATAGCAGAAAATTTAGTGAGAGGTATTGATCTCTCAAAAGTTGATTTTTTCGCTGGTATTGAATCTCGAGGTTTTATTTTCGCAAGTCTTCTTGCAAGCCACCACAAAAAAGGCTTTCTTCCGATTCGTAAAGCTGGAAAGTTGCCTCCACCGACGGTGAAGAAGAGTTATTCTTTAGAATACGGTGAAGCTATTATTGAGCTCACTCCTGGTAAGGGAAAAATTGTCATTGTGGATGACGTACTTGCCACCGGTGGAACCATGCAAGCGGCCATTGATCTTGCACAATTGGCAGGGTACCAGGTCATCGATGTGGCTGTGTTGATCGATTTACCATTTTTGAATCAATTTAAATTTCAAAATCAGCAGATCAAATCTCTTGTGCAATATTGAAAATCTAAAAAATTAATTTTTTGAAAATTCTCAGATTGATTCGCTTCATAGCCGAAGACACTTAGCGTTATTTGAAAAAGTCAAATCCCAGCCGAAAGTCTTCAAGTTAGATCAAAGTCTGGCCGAATAATTCTGCATATGAAAGCACAATTTATTTTTAAACATCTCGACCATTCAGACGCTCTTCAGGAATACGCTCAAAGCCTGCTCGATCAGAGCTCGAAGTTTCTACTGAAAGAGTACAAAGCTCATGTCACTTTTAGCAAAAGACAAAAAGAATTTTGCGTAGAAATGACAATTTTTACCAAAGAAAAGGCCTTTCGTGCCAAATCCTATCACTACGACGTCTACCATGCGGTGGACGAAACAACGGTGAAGCTGGAGAAGCAGTTTCTCAAAGTGAGAAAGCTCGCGACCCATCACAAAAAGCCAGAAGTCAGACAATCTCGACGTTGGCAAAAGCGAACAGAAGAAGCAGCTTAAGACTCAATTTGACCACTCCTCTGGGGTTTGTTAGGTTCCTTGAGACCTAAAAACCCAGTGCAAAACCACAGAGGAGCATGTGCAGTGAAAAACTATCTTTTTACAAGTGAATCCGTTTCCGAAGGGCATCCTGATAAAATGGCTGATCAAATCAGTGATTCTGTTTTAGATGCTATTTTAGCTGTGGATCCCAAGGGTCGTGTGGCGTGTGAAACTTTGCTTACAACGGGCCTTTGTGTAGTGGCTGGCGAAATTACGACGACTGCTAAAATTAATATTTCTGAAATTGCTCGCCAAACAATTAAAAAAATTGGTTATGACCACACAGATAAGGGTTTTGATTATCAAACCTGCGGAGTCATGGTGGCAGTGGGAACACAAAGTCCCGATATCGCGATGGGCGTAAAAGTCACTGGCGAAGACGAGCAAGGGGCTGGCGACCAGGGGATCATGTTTGGTTATGCCACCAACGAAACTCCTGAACTGATGCCACTCACTCTTTCTATGTCTCATAAACTTGTTAAAAATTTAGCGGACCTCAGAAACTCTGGAAAAGCCAATTGGATTCGCCCGGATTCCAAATCACAGGTGACAGTAGAATACGTTGACGGAGTAGCAAAAAGAATTGATTCCGTTGTTATCTCTACCCAGCACGCCGGAGAGATTTCTCAAAATCAAATTCATGAATTCATTATGGAAGAGCTCATTAAAAAAACCATCCCTTCTCAATGGATTGATAAAAATACGAAGTATCACATCAACCCAACAGGGCGTTTTGTTACCGGCGGTCCTATGGGGGATGCAGGTTTAACAGGACGAAAAATTATTGTTGATACTTATGGCGGCCACGGAGCCCATGGTGGCGGCGCATTCTCTGGTAAAGACCCCTCTAAAGTCGACAGATCTGCTGCCTATGCTACAAGACATATTGCTAAGAACATTGTGGCTGCCGGGCTTGCTGAAAAGTGCCTGATTCAAGTAGGATATGCTATAGGAGTTGCGGATCCTGTCAGCATCACTGTGAATGATTTTGGAACATCTCAAGTGGGTTCAGAAAAGTTAGTGGCGGCAGTTAAAAAGTTGTGGAGCTTGAAACCGGCTCACATCATACGTGACTTTGATTTGTTAAAACCTATTTACGCTCGAACGGCCGCTTATGGTCACTTTGGCCGTGAAGAAGCTGGGTTTACATGGGAAAAAACAGATAAAGTGCAAGCTTTAAAGGATTTGGTGAAAAGTCTTTGATTGATCCAAAATTTGTAAGAAATTTTTCTATTATTGCTCATATCGACCACGGTAAATCAACTTTGGCTGATGGATTGCTTTGGGCGGCAGGTGCTCTTTCCGAGCGTCAGGAAAAAAATCAGTTTCTTGATAACATGGAGCTCGAACGCGAACGTGGAATCACCATTAAAGCGCAAACGGTTTGCTTAAACTACAAAGCAAAAGATGGAAATACTTATCAAATCAATTTGATCGATACTCCCGGACATGTGGATTTTTCTTACGAAGTTTCAAGATCTTTGGCTGCCTGTGAAGGAGCCATTCTGGTCGTGGATGCAGCTCAGGGTGTGGAAGCTCAAACATTGGCCAATGTTTATTTAGCTCTTGGAAATAATTTAGAGATCATTCCCGTTTTAAATAAAATTGATCTTCCTTCGGCTGATCCTGAAGGCGTCAAAAAACAAATTGAAGAAACCATCGGTTTAGATTGTACAAATATTATTCATGCCTCTGCCAAAGAGAGAATCGGTCTGCATGAAATTTTAGAAGCGATTATTCAAAAAGTACCACCACCCAAGGCCAATCGGGACTTGGCTACTCGAGCTTTGATTTTTGATTCTTGGTTTGATTCTTATCAAGGGGTTGTGGTTCTTATTCGTGCCATGGATGGAGTCATTAAAAAAGGTGACAAGATCAGGTTTATGGCTACAGAACGTGATTACGAAGTTTTGAAGCTGGGTAAGTACACTCCTTTTCCAATTAGCGTGGAATCACTGGAATCAGGCGAAGTGGGTTTTCTAATTTGTGGTATCAAAGACATTCGTGATGTGAAAGTGGGAGACACAGTTACCATTGCAAAAACTCCTGCCACAGAACCACTACCAGGTTTTCAAAAAATTAAACCCATGGTTTTTGCTGGAATTTTTCCCATCGAAGCTCCTGACTATGAAAATTTAAAAGATGCCCTTGCTAAACTAGCTCTGAATGATTCCTCTTTGACTTTTGAAGTGGAAAAATCAGTTGCATTAGGTTTTGGTCTTCGTTGCGGATTTTTAGGGCTTCTTCATATGGAAATCGTGCAAGAACGCCTCGAGCGGGAATTTAATCTTAATCTTATCACGACTGCACCAACAGTGGTTTACAAAGTGACTCTCACGGATGGGACATTATTAAACATCGAAAATCCGGCTCAGTACCCAGATCCTTCTAAAATTTTAAAAACAGAAGAGCCCTACGTTAAAGTTACCCTGCATACGCCCACTGATTACATCGGTGTACTAATCAAACTTTGTGAAGACAAGCGTGGCCAACAGCTGAAGCTTGATTACGTCAGCGAGAAAAAAGTCATTCTTGAATACAAGCTTCCGATGAATGAAATGGTGATGGATTTTTACGATAAACTTAAATCCATCACTAAAGGTTACGCTTCCATGGAATATGAATTGATCGGTTTTGAGGAATCAGACGTTGTGAAAATGGACATTTTGATTAACGCTGAACCCGTAGATGCCCTTTCCATTATTGTGCATCGTTCAAAATCCATTACACGTGGACGGGCTCTAACAGAAAAAATGAAAGAGCTCATCCCCCGTCAACAGTACCAGATTGCAATTCAAGCTGCGATTGGCTCAAAAATCGTGGCTCGTGAGACCTTAGGTGCCCTCAGAAAAGACGTGACTGCCAAATGTTATGGTGGTGACATTAGTCGTAAGAGAAAGCTTTTAGAAAAGCAAAAAGAGGGCAAAAAGCGAATGAAGTCAGTGGGTAGCGTTGAAGTTCCCCAGGAAGCTTTCCTCGCCGTCCTCAAAGTGGACTAAGGAAAATTTTGATGTCTGGTAAGTATACGTTTAACGTCAAAGACAAAATCTTTTGGACTGAAGGTTGGGGCTCCCTAGGTCTCGCCGTCATTATTGCTCTTTTTATTCGTTGGGCGTTTATCGAAGCCTACGTCATTCCTTCCGGATCCATGCTTCCCAGCCTACTTATTCATGATCACATTTTTGTTAATAAACTGACCTACGGTGTTCGGGTTCCTTTTAGTGAAAAGTGGCTAGTGAAACTCAATGAACCCCGCCGTGGTGATGTGGTGGTGTTTAAATATCCTCAAGACATGAGCACTTTTTTTATCAAGCGAGTTGTCGGCGAACCAGGCGACAAAATTTATTATGAAAACGGAATGCTTTATATTAATGATAAGCCGGTTGACCGTGACGTCCCCGATCAGTTGGCTGGTGATATGGAATGGCTTCGCGATGAGGATTTTCAACGGGACGGGAAGTACACGGATACCAAATCTAATTACACTCATTTTGAAGAAAACATTGATGGTCGCAAGCATTCGATTCTAATTGAAAAAGGGAAGCTGTACGAACAATTCGGCCCCGATGTGGTTCCTGATGGTCATTTGTTTGTCATGGGTGATAATCGAAATAATTCTTTGGACTCCAGATACTGGAAATTTTTGCCTAAAGAAAATATTTTAGGTCGAGCCATGTTCGTTTGGTTAAGTTGTGATGAAACAATTCCTGGAATTCCTTTTCCCATTTGTAATCCTCTGACGATCAGATGGACACGGCTGCTGCATCAGGTTCAGTAATGAAAAATTTAAAAGGCACGTGGCCTCAGGCTATTAGGTCTTTCTTAATTCCTCTTTTTATCATTGGTTTCATTCGTTGGGCTCTTATCGAACCTTTTGTTATTCCCTCAGGTTCCATGCTTCCCGGTCTTCAGATTCATGATCATATCTTAGTGCAAAAATGGACCTATGGTTTAAAGATTCCCTTTATGGACACTTGGTTGGTCCAATGGGCTCAACCCAAACGAGGCGAAGTTTTAGTTTTCAAATACCCACAAAATCCAAGTGTTTTTTATATTAAACGAGTTGTGGGAACACCAGGTGATCTGATTGAATTTGAAAATGGAAAACTGACAGTGAATTCAGTTCAGTGGCAACAGCAACCCATCGAGCCACCTGTTGGTGCGGACCCTCGATTTGATTATTTCACCGAAATCACGGATCTGGGAACTCAACATATTGTGAGGTACCGAAGTGGAGATTTGCGATCTCAGGAAAAAATATCAGTCAAGTTAGAAGATGGTGAGTATTATGCGCTCGGCGACAACCGTGATGAGTCCATGGATAGTCGTTACTGGGGAGTTATTGAAACTCACGAGCTTGTTGCTCCCGCATGGAAAGTCCTTTTGGGATGCGAAGCGACTTTAAAATCCAATGCCATGTTATGCGATCCGTCGACAATTCGGAAGGATCGATTTTGGATTCCCATTTCCCATTGACCGAATTGGGTTAGGTCTCTAGTCTGAACACCAATGCCCAACTCACTTATCGATCTTCGGGATTGGCCCTCATCTGAAATTAAAAAATTGATAGATCTTTCTTTCTCAATTGAAAAAGAAAGTACAAAAGTATCGAAGTCATCGAAGCTTGTTGGACTTTTGTTTTTTGAATCTTCCACAAGAACTCGTATTAGTTTTGAAGTGGCCTGTTCTCGCGAAAATCACCAATCTTTCTTAGTGTCCACAGCCGCTGGTACAAGTATGGAAAAAGGGGAATCCCTTCGTGACACCTTAGATAATATTTTAGCTATGAATCCAGATTTAATTGTCATTAGATCTAACCAGGATTTTGATCAAAAAGATTATTTTCAAAATCTTAAAATTCCAGTGATCAGCGCTGGTTGGGGACAGCTCTCCCATCCTACCCAGGCCTTACTTGATATCAGAAGTTTAATAAAAAATGGCTTAGCAATTGAGCAGATTAAACTAGTCATTATTGGAGATATCAAACATTCACGGGTGGCCCATAGTCATTTGGCTCTGTCAGAGAAGCTTGGTTACCAAGTAGCAGTGCTTGGTTCAGATTCCATGATGTCCAATGATTCATTCAAAAGACTTCACTCTATGGAAGAAGCTTTTGAATGGGGAAATGTGCTCATGGCGCTTAGGTATCAAAAAGAAAGACATGATAGCTCCACACAAGATTACGACTATGAAAAATTTCAGATCACGAAAAAAAAGTTAGAGCAGTGGCCTAGTGAAGGTTTTCTTATGCATCCAGGACCTATTAACTATGGAGTCGAAATAACTGAAGATACTCGGGACTATAAGAAAAATTTAATACTTTCTCAGGCTGAATCAGGTGTTTGGATAAGACGTGCCGCTTTACGGTACTTACTAAAGGATCTTACATGAATGGTTTTTTAGTTCTTGAATCGGGTGAAGTTTTTTCAGGTCACTGGCATGGAGGTAAAAATCGTATCGGTGAGGTTGTGTTTAACACTTCTCATTCGGGATACGAAGAAATTGCAACTGACCCTTCCTATTATAAACAAATAGTCGTTATGACAGCTCCCATGCAGGGGAACTATGGAGAATCTAATTCTGTTTGGGAAAGTCAGCAGTTTTGGATCGAAGGATTTATTTGTGTTCAAATTCAAGATTCACAATCAAATAAAAGTTGGTTAAAAAAATTAGTTAATGCTGAAGTCCCTGTCGTATCTGACATGGATACACGTCGCCTTGTTTTAAGCTTACGCTCGGGTGGCACTCAGTGGGGAGCTCTGGTGAGTGCTGAATCAGAGGCTGAAGCACAGAAAATTGCAAAATCTCTTTTATCTCAACGCTTTGAAATTAAAAAAGATTGGGTTTGGGAAGTCTCAAGAAAAAAATCACAAATTCAAAAAGGGGATAACCCTAAGGGACCCAAGATCGCAGTACTCGATTTTGGCTCAAAGGAAAATATTCTTCGAGAATTTCGGACTCACGCTTCAGAGCTGCATATTCTTCCCAGTCGCTCTTCAAAAGCGGAAATTCTAGCTGTCAAAGCTGATGCCCTTATTTTAACAAACGGTCCAGGTGATCCTGCTGATGTGGAAAAATCCACTGAAACTGTAAAAAGTCTAATCGGTGAAATTCCTGTCATGGGAATTTGCATGGGCCATCAAATTTTGGCTTTAGCTATGGGTGGAAAAACCTATAAAATGAAATTTGGTCACCGAGGCAGTAATCATCCGGTGAAAGATGAATTGTTGAATCAAATTTACATGACCAGCCAAAACCATGGCTATGCTGTGAAAGATGATAGCTTACCTGCTTGGGTAAAAGTCACTCACAGAAACCTCAACGATCAAACGGTAGCCGGTTTTTATTCTGCTGAAAAAAAGGTTCTGGGAATTCAGTATCATCCAGAATCTTGTCCTGGTCCCCATGATGCTAAAGGCCTCTTTACTTTTTTTATTGAACAATTAGCAAGGAATGCAACGTGATGAACGAATTTGAAATACTCATGGAAAAAATCTTAACTGTTTTTGCGGGTCCCAGTTTTCAAGAAGAGCTGAATAAATCAAAAAAATTCTTCTTTGAAAGTACAGTTCCCAATGAAGAAAATCCTGAGCTTTTCGATCAGCGCATGTCTCAGTTTTTTGATTGGTATTTCTTTTCCCGAGAACTGGGTGGCTTCGGACAGACTCCGTTAGATGTTTGTGAAAACTCTCGAGAGCTCCGTTTTTCTCCTGAAGAATTAGTGGCCCTACAGTCCATGCGTCGGCACAGGCACTCTATTTTTCAATTTATTAAACTAAAAGGTGAAGATATTCACATTAAAGATTTACTGCGAAATGAAAAATTAGTTGTAAAAAAATCCAGACAAATTTTTGGCTTTGATACTGAAGAATTTTTTGAAGCCAGGCTGATTCCCACTGGTGATAGTTATGTTTTCTCCCGTGGATTTTGTTTTCATCCAGCATCTGCACAGAAATACATTTTAGCTGAAGTGAAGAAGCATAAAAAAAATCCTGACTTAGACCCTGAAGATCTTTTGTTAAGATTGATTAAAATGCGCTACAAGTTTGAACAGTACCGACATGTAAAACCAGAATTGATATACTCTGAAAATAGCAAAGTGGGGATTTAATGCCTAAAAGAAGGGATTTAAAACGAGTCCTTATTCTTGGAAGTGGACCAATTGTAATCGGTCAAGCCTGCGAGTTTGACTACTCGGGAACTCAGGCTTGCAAGGCCCTCATGAAAGAAGGTCTAGAAGTCATTCTAGTGAACTCCAATCCTGCCACGATCATGACAGATCCAGAAATTGCCACTCGAGTTTACATTGAGCCTTTAACGGTTTCTTCCCTTGATATGATTTTGGAAAAAGAAAAGCCTCAAGCCATTATTCCTACCCTTGGGGGGCAAACCGCTTTGAATTTAGCTTTGCAGCTAGACGCCAAAGGGATTTTAAAAAAGCACAATGTGGAAATGCTAGGTGCAACACCAAAAGTGATTCAAGCGGCCGAAGACCGAGAGCTTTTTCGTAATGTGCTGGATCAGGTGGGTGCCAAGTATCCTAAAAGTGAACTTGTTAGAACCTATGAGCAGGGTTTAAAAGCCAGCGAAACACTAGGTTTCCCTTTGATTTTAAGACCTAATTATACATTAGGTGGTGGAGGCGGCGGCATCGCCTATTCACCAGATGAATATAATATCATGCTGACTCAAGCTCTTCGCGAGAGCCCAACCTCTGAAGTTCTAGTTGAGGAAAGTATTTTAGGTTGGAAAGAATTTGAATTGGAAGTGATGCGGGATTCGGCGGGAACTTTTGTCGTCGTCTGCTCCATTGAAAATTTAGATCCCTGTGGTGTTCACACAGGGGACAGCATCACAGTGGCTCCTCAGCAAACTTTATCAGATGTGGAATATCAAGCCATGCGCGATGAAGCCAGAAAGATCATTAACCAAGTGGGCCTTGAAACTGGTGGAGCCAACGTTCAATTTGCAACCCATCCAACAAATGGATCAAGAGTCGTCATTGAAATGAACCCACGGGTCAGCCGGTCTTCGGCCTTAGCAAGTAAAGCGACTGGTTTTCCCATAGCTAAAATTGCAGCCCTTCTTGCTATAGGTTACCGCTTAGATGAAATTCAAAATGACATTACTCAGTCGACTCCTTGTTGTTTTGAACCGGCCCTTGATTATGTAGTAACTAAAATTCCTCGCTTTGCTTTCGAAAAATTTCAGGGATCTAAAGATTTACTGTCGACACAAATGAAAAGTGTCGGTGAAGTGATGGCAATTGGTCGGACTTTTCAAGAGTCTTTTATGAAGGGCTTACTGGCTTTGGAATTCGACAGAGAAGGAATTCCTGAAACTCATTTTCAAGTGGACCAAGTTTCTTATCCCAATTCAAAAAGAATCTGGCATGTGGTTCAGGCTTTTAGACATGGACACAGCGTTCAAGATCTTTACAACTGGACACAAATCACTCCTTGGTTTTTAGAACAAATTTTTGATCTTGTGGTGTTCGAGAAAAAATTTCCTCTAGAGTATAAAAAGAACTCAAAGCTTTCACTTCTGCAGGCGAAGAAAAAAGGTTTTTCTGATGCTCGCATCGGAAAGTTAGTCAAAAAATCAGAAAGCCAAATTAGAAAAGAGAGATGGTCTGAAAAAATCCACCCCTCTTATTTGCAAGTGGACACCTGTGCCGCGGAATTTGAATCATCGACACCTTATTTTTACTCCACTTACCATTCTTACCAAAAACTTCAGCGCACAATTGATAACCAAGCTGTGATGATCATCGGAAGTGGTCCCAACCGAATTGGTCAGGGGATCGAGTTTGACTACAGTTGTGTCAGAGGTGTGAAAGCTTTTAAACGCTTTGGTTACCGAACAATTATGGTTAACTCCAATCCCGAAACTGTTTCAACTGATTACGATACAGCTGATGATTTAGTCTTTGAGCCACTCACAACGGAATCTCTTTTGGAAATCCAAAAGGCCTTCCAGCCGAAATCTTTTGTGGCTCAGTTAGGTGGTCAAACACCTCTGAACATGGCTCATGAATTGGTTGATCATGAGTTGCAATTATTAGGAAGTTCTCTTGCTACCATTGACCGCGCAGAAGACCGAGGACACTTTACAAAAGTTTGCCTCGAATTAGGCCTTGAGGTTCCGAAAGCGGCAATGGCTTCAAGTTTGGATACCGCTTTAAAATTCGAAGAGCGTGTGGGATACCCGATGATTTTAAGACCTAGCTATGTGCTAGGGGGCCGGCGAATGGAAGTTGTCGAGTCTCGGTCAGAATTAGAATCCTATTTCGAGCGTCACGGAGAATTCATTACCGAAGACAAACCTTGCTTGATGGATCAGTTTTTGATTAGTGCACTTGAAGTGGATGTGGACTTGGTCCGCGGGGTGGATTGGACACTTGTTGGTGGAATCGTTGAGCACATCGAAGCGGCCGGAGTTCACTCCGGTGACAGCATGGGAGTTTTACCTCCACAAAGATTAAAAGATGAAACATGCAGGCAAGTCGAACAGCTTTCCATCAGGTTAGCTGAAAAATTAGAAGTGATTGGGCATCTGAATCTTCAGCTCGCAATTAAAAATGATCTTATTTATGTGCTTGAAGCCAATCCAAGAAGTAGCCGCTCGCTTCCCTTTGTCGCAAAAGCCACTGAAATTCCACTGATCGACTTGGGTGTTGCTGCAGTCATTGGTAAAACAAAAAAAGAACTGCAAATCGATAAATGGGACTGGAAAAAGACCCAGACTGTTTCAGTTAAAGGTGTCGCGTTTCCATTCAAAAAATTTCCTGAAGCGGATTCCATTTTAGGACCCGAGATGAAATCAACAGGTGAAACCATGGGCCGGGGTACTACTTACTCGGAAGCTTTAATGAAAGCTTTTATCTCAAGCTCCTATAAACTTCCTTTGGACGGAGAAGTTTTTATATCCCTCAGGGAAAAAGACAAAATCCCCATGCTTCCGCTCGCTAAAAATTTACTGCAAATGGGATTTCACTTATCAGCGACCTCAGGCACAGCTCAGTTTTTTACAAGCCACGGACTTGCTTGTGAGACCTTAAAAAAAGTGCATGAGGGGCGACCCCACTGTGCGGACCGGATTAGGCAAGGCCATGTGGCGTTTGTGATCAACACGACGACTGGACGAACGGCCATAGAAGCCAGTTTTGATATTCGCAGGGCCTGTACAGATCTTAATATCCCATGTTTAACTGAAAGCGATACGGCTGAGGCTTTTTTACTAGCCGTGATCATGGCAAAAAAAGGTCAATTTAAAACTCATGCATTGGGGTCTGCTCTACAAATATGAACGCAATATCCGTTAGCCAACTCAACAAATCACTGCCTGGAAATTTCGTTGGAAAAAATCAGGTGTTGTTTGATGTGACATTCAATGTCCCTGAAGGTTTGTGCTGCGGTTTTGTTGGCAATAATGGAGCAGGAAAAACAACAAGTCTTAAATGTGTTTTAGAATTTTTAACTCCAGATTCGGGGGAAATTCTTTTTTTTGGTGAAAAATTAAAAGTTTCTAGTCGTAATCGCATTGGATACTTACCTGAAAGGCCCTATCTTTACGAGTTTTTAAGTGTTTGGGACTTTCTCAAATTTCATTGGAATCTAACCTTCGATAGTTCAAAGGGTTTTTCAGATAAAGCCGAAGAGGTTTTGAAGCTTGTCGGACTTTTTGAAAATCGTGATAAAGTCATGCGTAAATTTTCAAAAGGAATGTTGCAGCGGGCGGGTCTTGCCCAAGCGCTGATTCATAATCCTGATCTTTTGATTCTCGATGAGCCCATGTCAGGACTTGATCCAGACGGTCGATTGATGGTTAAAAACATTCTAAAGGAATTAAAGCGGCAGGGTAAAACATTGTTTTTTTCCTCTCATCTTTTAGAAGATGTGGAAGAGCTATGTGAACATCTTGTGGTTGTCCATCATGGCAAAATTCTGCACTCGGGATCACTGCAAAGTTTTCAAAACCAGTATCAATCTCTTGAGCAAGCATTTGCTGCTGTGAAGGCAAAGGTTCTTTCATGAAGAAAGTTTGGACTTTAGGGACAACCACTTTTCAAGAACTTTTGCGAGAGAAATTTTTTGTGGTTGGTATTGTGATGGCTTTATTTATGGTTGCCATTAGCTATTTACTTGGCTCTTTATCTTTTTATGAAAAAAACAGGATATTATTTAATATTGGCACCATGGGAATCGAGTTTGTTCTGATTGGCCTAGGGCTTTTTGCAGGTTCCTTTCTTATTCACCGTGAAATCGAACTTAGAACCTGTCAAATTATTCTGACTCGACCAATTACAAGATCTTTATTTCTCATGGGAAAATGGTTGGGGCTTTTATTGTTTTTAGTGATGACAGCTTTATTGTTATCCGTGATTCTTTTACTTTTAGGCCTTCAGCCATTTTCAAATATTAGTTTTTTCTATTCCCTTTTTCAGATCTTTTTGAAATCCGTCATGCTGATGAGTTTTTCATTTTTTTTAAGTCTTAATTTAAGACCTGTGCTGGCCTCGATTGTTAGTTTCTGTATTTATTTATTCTCTCATTCAATAGAAAATATCCACTTTTTTTTAAAACGAGGAAATGGTGGCTTAATACCAGATTGGTTCAAATGGATTGAAAAGATAATTCCTCGATTTGATCAATTTAATTGGAAAAGCTTTTATTTCATTGAAAAAGGCATCGAGCTGAATAATTTTGCAATGATGAGTTTTCACTACTTTTCTTGGATTTTCCTTATTCTTATGGTCAGTTTGATAATCTGGAGAAAAAAAGATATTGGTTGAAATCATCGATCCTATTTTATTAGCGTTTATTGTATTTGGATTACTTACAGGAAGTTTTGCCAACGTTCTTATTTACCGATTACCTAAAAATGAGCCTTGGGCTTGGGGTAGATCTAGGTGTCAATCGTGTAAACAGCAAGTGGAATGGTACGATAATATTCCTGTTTTAAGTTGGTTTTTTCTTCTAGGTCGCTGTAGGAAATGCAAAACACGGTACTCGTTCCGTTATGTTCTTGTGGAAATGATAACAGCTTTGCTATTCGGGCTCTGCTACAATTATTACGGTCTCAGTTGGCTGACTTTTGAATACACTATTTTCTGTTGGATGCTAGTTGTTTGCACTTTCATCGATTTTGATCACATGATTTTACCTGATGAATTCACGCTTGGTGGTTTAGCATTGGGCCTTATCGGTGCTCTTCTTAATCCTGAGCGAAACTTTATGGATGCATTCATCGGTGTTTTGATTGGTGGAGGATTTCTTTGGCTACTTGCCTACATTTATTTCGTTATGACTCAAAAAGAAGGCCTTGGTGGAGGGGATATCAAACTTCTGGCTTGGATCGGCGCTATCGTAGGCTGGAAATCTGTTCCTTTTGTTATCACCACATCTGCAATTGTGGGTAGCTTCGTTGGGATCGCTTTTGCTTTGAAAAGCAAAGAGGGTTTAAAAACAGCAATACCTTTTGGGCCTTATTTAGCATTAGCAGCTTTGCTTGTTTTGTTTGATGGCCAGACGTTGGCCCAGCAGTACTTTAGTCTATTCCTTCCAGGATTGGACTAGCCATTTGACACGCCCATTTACAAATCCAACAATAGAGTAGAGAAGAATTCTCTAACTTAAACTTAACAATAACTTTTGGCACGGATGCCTATGTTTTTTGGATCTAAAAAATTATTAGGACTTGATATTGGTTCGACGAGTATCAAACTCTGTGAACTCGATTTCAGTAGTTCAAAAGGAACATTACAAAACTTTATAATGATTCCTATTCCTGTTGGAACAATGGGCGGTGGAGAAATTCTTGATATCGACCGTCTGTCGTCCACTATCACAAAAATGGTAAGAGATCTCAAGTCGGGTCGCAAGCATGCTGTGATTGGGATGTGGGGAACCTCTGTCTTTATTAAAAGAATTTCAATTCCAAAAGTAGATGCAAAATTAATTCCTGAGCAGCTGAGGTTCGAAGCTGAACAGCATATTCCTTTTGATATTAACAACGTGTCACTAAGCCATCATATTCTTCCATTCCTCTCGACTTCTGAAACTGTCGATATTTTACTAATTGCAGCTCAAAATGAAGTGACTCGCCAATACATTCAAGTTCTTGAGTCTGCTCAGTTGGAAACCTCTGTAGTTGACGTGTCCGGTTTTGCTTTAGCCAATTTATTTGAGTTTAACTATGGAAAAAGTACGAAAGATAATTTTTTAATTTTAAATATTGGCGCACAAGTTACAAACTTTGTTGCCATTGAAGCTGGTGAAGTTATTTTTTGCCGTGATATTCCTGTTGGTGGCAATAGTTACAATGCCGAAATTTCAAAAAATTTTGGACTTACTTATCAAGAGGCCGAGTCCTTAAAACTAAGTGCTTCAAAAGGGCAAGAAGTTCCTGAAGGCGTGTCACAAACAATAAGCCAAGTGAATGATCAAATTATCGATGAAATCAGAAGTACACTTGATTTCTTAAAAGTTACGAACCAAGGTTTCTCAATTGCGAAAGTTTATTTTTCAGGAGGAGGAAGTTTAACTTCTGGCCTTATGCAGGGGCTTTCTAAGTCATTGGATCTCAACTTTGAAGCTTTAAACCCCTACCGAAAAATCACAGCAGGAAAAAAAGTCAATTCCAGCTATCTTCAGCAGATTGCACCTTTTGTTAGTATCAGTCTTGGCCTCGGGCTCAGGCGGGCGGACGATAAATGATTAGGATTAATTTAAAGCCCAACCATCAGGCGATGACTCAATCCGATCCCATGGACGGTGTCGGTGAAGAGCAAATTAAGCGTAAAGGCCTAACTAATTTTATTGTACTTTTTATTTTGCCAATCGGTCTCTATCTTTACTCGAGCCAAGCCTATGATGAAAGAAAAGCCCGCATCACGGCTCTCTCTGCACAATTGGAAGAACTAAAAGTCTTTAATCAAAAAGAAGCCAATGTTGTGGCAGAAATCACAAAAATTAAAGAAGATGAAAAAAACGTTCAAATCCGAATTCAAGAGTTACAAAGAATTACTCAAGGACGTTTGGCCGAAGTGACTGCACTCAGTCTTATCCGCAATAATTTAAAGGAAAGAATGTGGGTTACAGACGTTAAAGTAACAGACAGTATATTTGCTTTAGATGGTATTGCTCAAAGCGAAGTCGATATTAACTTATTTCAAGAAGATCTAACACGAAATGTTTTGCTTTCAGATGTTATCCTTGAAGAGTCACGAGCGGTGCAAATTGAGGGGCAAACTTTTTCTGCTTTTAAAATGAGAGCCAGGTTGGAGAAGTTGAAATGAACTTTTTAGTCAAGCTGGCCTTTATCACTTCTAAACAACTTGCCATGCTGGTTTTAGGTGTTGCAGGTCTATTTTATGTGTCTCCTTTTTATGACGATGGAACTTCGCTTGAAGCTCAGATTTTAAATTTCAGGAATCAAATCACAGAAGAAGAGCAAAAGAAGGTGAAAACTCAACAAGTCCTTGGTGAGCGTGATCGATTACAAGATATTTTGCTTAAGCTGACCGAGCAATATGAAGATTTAAGTCGAAAAATTCCGACAGATCTTTCATCCTCCGAGGTGAATAAAACAATCAATGATTTGATTCAATCAGCAAAATTAAAATCAGTGTCAAGAAAGCCATTGAATGAACAAAACATTGGGATCTTAGATGAAATTCCATTTGAGCTCGAGCTTCAAGGAAGTTTCAGCGACATAGGGCAATTTCTCTATTTAGTTTCGACAATTGAAAGAGTTATGATCATCAAAAATTTTTCGATCAAAGCAAGCTCTCCCAATTACAATAAAGTATTGGTACTAAGAACTGTTGTTGCTGCTTATAAGCTATCGAGTAATCCTGATTTGAGTAAAATTTCTGGAGGACGTAAGTAATGATTCTATCATTAGTTTTAACGACTTCTCTTTTATTTGCTCAGACTGAATCGGCAATCCCTTCGTCGGTTACAGATCAGCAAATAGTTGATCAGAATATTAATCAGCCGGCTTCTCAAGAGCAACTGACATCTAATCAGTTTTTTTGGGATGTGACAGACGAGAAAGATCCTTTTAAGCCCTATCGCTCACCAAGGGCTTTGAAGCAGGACGCAGCTGCACCCGTTGATCCGTTGACTCTTCTAGATCTTAGTCAAGTACAGATTCTCGCCATATTGTGGAACAATAAAATTCCAAGAGCTGTTTTGAAAGCAGCCGATGGAAAAACGTATACGATTTTTCGCAAAACAAGATTGGGTTCGAACAGTGGAATGGTCGTTGATATTCGAGAGGGAGAAGTCATTGTGGTTGAATCATTCGATGATGGATTTGGTAATATTGTAAAAGAAGTTAAACCTCTCAGGCTCATGAAAGCCAGGCCCACTGCAGGTCTTAATCCTACCGGAGAGAAACAATCTGGAGAAGAACAATGATATTTTTAAAAACGCAGTTTTTTCTTTTTGCATTTACACTTTCAATTTTATTAACTGGTTGCAACAGTTTACCTTCTAATGAATCGAGTGATGAACTCTACAGTGATGAAGTTGCTGCTGAAGATGCGGCTCCAGAAGCGGGTCAGGATGCTGGTGTTGATGACTTTGCTGACTTTGAGTCTGATGCAGCGGAAGAAACGCAAGAATCAGCTCAAAGCTCCGAGCCTCAAACGGCTGATGAGTTTTTAAGTGAAGTTAGTCAAGATGCAGCTCCTACAGAGTCAGCACCTGCAGAAACAGCACAGGGCTTTGATGAATTCCAAGAATTTGAGAACGAAGCACCAGCTGTTGCAGAACAGCCTGCTCCTGTTCAAGAGACTCCCATTGTTTCAACTGAACCCATTCCTGAGCCAGAGCCAGTTCCGACATTGGAACCTGAACCTGCTCCTATTGCAGTCCAAGAACCGGCTCAAGAGCTCATTCCAAGCTCTCCTGAGGTTTCATCATTAGCCCAAGTTCGCTCGGTGCAATACAAAGCGAATGAAGCAGGTGGCACTCTTGTGATTGACGTCAATCAACCCGTTGAATTTCAAACAAGACGAAATACTCAAAACAACCAAATTATCATCGAAATTCCTAATGCGAATTTACCTGAAAAGCTAAGACGCCCTTTGAATATGAAAGATATTACGGGAACAATTGGCTCCGTGGACGCCTACCAAAGCGCGGGCTCGACAACCGCCAGGTTTGTGATCCAAATGCGTAATGGTACCAACGAGCCTTTTATAACCAAAGAAGGTAACTCTATTCTTGTTGTTTCAGAAAAAGAACTTGCAATGGCTCCTAAGCCAAACATCAATTCTGACTCTTCCCTTCAAGTGTCTCCCATCGAAACTGAGTCTCAAGCTTTAAGTAGTAAAAACATTGCGGAATTCTTAGATACTAATAACAAATTTTATGGTCGAAAAATAAGTATCGAAACAGTTGGCATGCCTGTCAAAGATGCACTTCGCTTCATTGCTGATGAAGCAGGAGTGAATATTATTATTGATCCAGATCCCGAACTTGACTCAAAGCTTGTGAATTTAAAAATGCGGGAAGTGCCTTGGGATCAGGCGTTTATTGTTATTCTAAGAACTAACAGCTTAGGTTACATGAGAATCGGCAATTTACTCAGGGTTGCGAAAATTTCAACTTTAGCAGCAGAAGAAAAAGCTCTTTTGGACAGGTCTTTAGCGGCCGTCACCAATGCGCCGTTAAAATTCAAGATTTTTGAAGTCAATTTTGCAAAGGCATCAGAGCTTCAAGCAAAAGTTGATAAGTTCAAAACGGCAAGAGGCCAGGTGTTCTCAGATGACCGTTCTAATCAACTCATTGTTCAAGACACCGAAGATAATTTGAAAGTTATTACTGATGTTGTAGAAAAATTTGATAATCAACCACCTCAAGTTTTGATCGAAGGTCGAATCATCGAAGCAGCAGAAAACTTCACTCGTTCTATTGGTGTTAATTGGTCTTCAAGTGGAGCTGATGTGTCAGTTGGTAACGGTGTGAACTTGAGACCCAGTTTAAGTGTTTCTACAAATGAGGGAGGCGGTAATGGTGCTCTTTCATTACAGCTTGGCACCTTAGATATTCTGGGTGATTTATCCGCCTCTTTAGCTCTAAGTGAAGTGGAAGGAAAAATTAGAATTTTATCTTCTCCACGTGTTGTGACTTTAAGTAATGAAACAGCCGTGATTTCACAAGGAACACAAATCCCAGTGCCATCGCCTCCAACCAGTGTGAATGGTGTAACAACTGTTGGTGCAGTTGAATACAAGGACGTCAATCTTCAGCTTGATGTTACTCCTCAGGTAACAGCCGATGCATCTGTCATTATGGCAGTTAAAGTGACTCGCTCCCTTGTCAGTCCTTCCTCTGTGCCGGGTCAACCACCAGCCATTGATACACGGCAGGCCTCAACTCGAGTCATGGTTAAGAATGGTCAGACCTCAATCATTGGTGGAGTGTATCAAAATGATACCGCAACTACAGTTACAGGGGTTCCCTGGTTTAAAGACTTACCTTTAGTTGGCGGATTGTTCAGATCAAGAGAGAATAGAAATACGAGAAATGAGCTCATGATCTTTATTACACCAAGAGTGATTTCAGTCTCCAAGAACCCGAGCTTAGCAAAGTCCAGTGAGACGGAAGGGGCTAATAGTGAAAATTAAAAGTTCAGCTCTTCTAAAGTTATGTCTATTATCGAGTATTTTATTGATCTCTGCGTGCGGAGAATCTGAAAGCGAAATTGCAAAAAAAATTAAGCTCAGGGTCAGCACCGGCGGTACTGTGCTTCCGAATGGATTGATTGGTACTGATAGTGCCGAAAATTCTTCGACATGCTCAAATGAAGACATTTCCCCGCCTCGGGTAAGATTGAGCGCTTCAATAGCTTGGGAGGGGGGCGTCGAGTATGGAGTCCTTGTTCCATATGTCATGCAGCTTGATATTAAAGACGCGAACGTCGGCGAATACACAGGTGTAGTTGCCCCGTCTTCAACTTTTGAATCGATTAGCTTTTACTTTGGGGCAACGACTGATTTTATTCCCAACACAGGTGCCGTTTTTTCAAGTTCGCGGTGCTTTGCGGATTATGGCGGTCTTCCTGCCCCAGCCAATGAACTTACAGGGCAAAGGCAATTACGAGTGAAGGCTAAAGTGATTATGTCCGGTGTTACAAGAACAACGGCTGATAATACAGAAAAAGGTCCCAATATCGAGCAGCCTTTTGTTAAGGAAGTAGAAACAGAGATTTTATACACGGCTGGCAGTATCCCTGCTAGCTAACGAATCACTCAATTAAGCTAAACGGCTTTGTAACCGACCAAGCAAACGCACTGAATATCACCTTGAGCCATGTGATGATGTCTTGTGTTGGCTGGTATTTCTACACGATCACCTGATCTTAAAACGAACTGATTTCCAGCAATGTTAAAATGCATTTCTCCAGATAGAATAGTCCTCACTTCGCAAAAAGGATGGCGATGCTCGATCACGGCTTGTTGGGGAGTATAAGTTTCCTCAAAAATATCTAAGCCTTCAGATAAGTACATTTTTTCTATTTGAATTCGGCTTGGTAATAGGGGTGCTTCCCATCGTTGAACAATCATAAATACCTCTTTGTAAACGTAGAGGAGAAACTCCAAAACTACAATCACTAGACATTGCGTTGACTAAGAGTTTTACGATGTTAGTCAAAATAGAGCGTTTTCTGTATTCGATTGAGACGTGAAACATAATAAGAACTCGCCACAAGTTTAATTTATTTGAACTCAGTAAAGAAAGGTTAAAGGAGGGACGATAAGAAATATAATAAAAATGAATCGGAGGCTGACTTGAACCAGCGTGGTCCAACACTAGAAATTGATAACATACTAAGTTTCGTAGATCGCACATCCGGTTTGAAAGCCACGTTCGAGGGCAGTCGAGTTGAAATAGCTCAAAGTCTCGATGGCAAAATTTTTCACTTTGATACGGACCACGTCACTGAGGTTTTAAACCGTACCGATTCTGACGGCAGACCTTTCATTCAAATTAATTTTCGTGATACAAACAAGGTTTTGTTAACTGATAGCCTTGTGGGCTTCAAGCCCTCTGAAACAGTTGGTCTTGATATGTCTCGTATTCCTAAAGTTGTGACGACTCCCGATTTAAAAAGCGTTCTCGATGCCATCGAAGACACACTTGGCTCTGATCAGGCTGATCACGAAGTTGAAATACTAAAAAAAGTTTTCTATTCGATCTTAAGTGGTGCTGAAAAAATAGGCTTTGAGTTGCCTTTTGAGCGTCGGTGTTTGGAAAGACTCATGGCAACTAAAGTTCGTGCATCAGCATAATCAACTGTAGTTTCAAGTACTTACAATTTACTGCTTAAAAGCCATTGGCTTTTTTTCCCATATTCAAATAATCCATTGACCCCCTTCCAAATATCTGGGAAAACCTCGCCTCACGTGGGGGCATAGCTCAGCTGGGAGAGCATCTGATTTGCATTCAGAAGGTCGCAGGTTCGATCCCTGTTGCCTCCACCAAATACCTTGTTTTAAAAAACTAAAATTTTTTAAAATAAAATAAAAAAGGTGTTGACGGGGTGGAAACGTTGAAATAGAAGTTATCACCTCGCAACATTGTGTTCTTTGAAAACTGAATAGCTAGATAAATAAGTTTTTTGGGCTCTTGTCCCGAATGTAAATTCGGGAGTTTTAATCAAGTAATTTTATTATAGATCGGTAGCTTCGGCTACAGGTCATGATTCACAGAATTCAACTGGAGAGTTTGATTCTGGCTCAGAGCAAACGCTGGCGGCGTGCCTAATACATGCAAGTCGAACGGGGAAAGTAGCAATACGAGTACTAGTGGCGCACGGGTGAGGAACACGTGGGTAATCTGCCTTCAAGCGGGGGATAACCAGTCGAAAGATTGGCTAATACCGCATAAGACCACAAGATCTGCGGATCTAGAGGTCAAAGCCGCAAGGCACTTGAAGATGAGCCCGCGTAAGATTAGCTAGTTGGTGAGGTAACGGCTCACCAAGGCGATGATCTTTAGCTGGTCTGAGAGGATGATCAGCCACACTGGAACTGAGACACGGTCCAGACTCCTACGGGAGGCAGCAGTAGGGAATATTGCGCAATGGGGGAAACCCTGACGCAGCGACGCCGCGTGAGTGATGAAGGCCTTCGGGTCGTAAAGCTCTGTTATATGGGAATAAGATCTGAATGTACCATGTGA